>JAZOOW010000068.1:0-3126 GCA_045655145.1 Eubacteriales bacterium
GTTTTCTTGCAAAACGAAAACCCCGCCATAGTGGCGGGGTTCAAAAGAGCTTTAGCGGTGAGGAAGTCCGCCGCAGCGGTAGGGGAGCGCCTTGGTGCTCCCGCGAAAGAAGGAGAAGGAACGAGCGGGAGGAGTAAATCCCCTGCGAGGATAAACCCCTCCCCTACGAAAGGAAAAGCGGGCTATTCTATGCCTCCCTCCGGGAGGGAGGTGGCACGAGCGTAGCGAGTGACGGAAGGAGCACGCGTAAAATTAACCAAACGAAAAGCGAGGTTTACGCATGCTCCCCCACCCGCTAATGCGGGAGCCCCCTCCCGGAGGAGGCCTGTGAGGAAACAACCCGTTTACGGGTGGCAGGTAACAATTGCATGGCTGGCAGGCCAATTGAAAGCGCACTTGTGCGCCGCCAGTAGTATTAGGGCTATGCCTGAAACTGAAATACCCCCCGCTGCGCGGGGGGATATTTATTTTTTATTCCTCGCCTGCGGGCTCCTTCGGAATGACCTCATTCTTGACCGTGATCTTATCCGTGCCTACCGTCAGGCAGGAGGCGACCGTTTCGGTCGAGAGGTCGGCGGTGAGGGGGGAGGTGGCGGTGACGGTAACCGCCTCGGAGATGCGGCCGCCCGTTTCGTCGAGTATGACATAGGCAAGCAGCGTGTACTCGCCGTAGAGCGAGGGGAGAGAATCCCACGCAATCGAAAGCGTGCCGCTCAGGGTGAGCGAGGTGCCGCTGTAGGTCGCCTTGACCCGTCCTGCCTCTCGGTGTCCGTCCTTCGATGCCCATACAAAGGTGAGCGCGTATTCCTTGCCCTCCTGCAAGAGGATAGAGGGCGCGAGCGTGGCCGTGATCCCGTCCAGCACAAGGGTGCGTGCGGCCTCGTCTGCGGCTGCCTGTCCTGCGAGGGTCACATCGAGAAATTCAAAGTATTCGTAGGTGTCGCTTTGGGCACTCTTCTCAATGGCGGCATCCTCGTAAAGGGCGGTCAGCGAGGCAGGGGTAAACTCCTCGGTGGCCAGCATATCGCAAAGGAGAAGATAGGTGTCGGTCGTGATGTCGGTGCCCCGGATGCCGTTCATGTAATGGAACTTGGCAGATACCGCGTCGTATTCCTCTACCCCTTGGATAATGCGCGCGGCGATCTCGCGGTCCTTCAGCGTAATGCCAAAGCGTGCTTCAAGGCTTGCAAGGATGGCGGTCACGCTCTCCCCCGTCAGGGCGTTATGGGCGCGGATGGAAAGCATCGGTGCTCCCGCCCCGTATATTTGGTAGCCGTAGCCGTCCTCGGTATTGACCGTGGTAAAGCTGAGGCTCTCAAACATCCCCTTATCGGTGTAGAAGAAGAGCTGATCTCCCTCCACCTCATAGCGCGACCAGCCGTCAAAGCAGTTGAGGTTGATGCGGATATCCCGATTCTCCTTGGAAAGATATCCAATGTGCCGCCCATCCGCATAATAGAGATCGGAGGCATCCCGTGTGCCGCTGAAGTAGTAATTCCCGTCCCAATAGCAGTAGTAAGGCTCTACGGGGTTATATTCCTCGCGGATGATATTTCCGTCCTTGTCGTAAAAGATCGAGCCGGTCAGCGCAAGATGTGAGCAGATCTTCTGCTCGAGATCAAGAAAAAGCAGACGGCGGCTCGTGCCGATGGGCTCCTTCTCGGTGGTGCAGAAGTAGTCATCCTCGCGGTAGTGGATCTCCTTTTCGGCTACAAAGCTTGTCGGCGTATATTGGGCAAGGTAGGCATCGATCAGGAGCTTGCCCTCCGCATCGTAGCTCACGCGGATCTTTTGGTAGCTGTTTTCGTCGGGGCTTTGGTGCGAGCGGTGCTCGACCGTCACCACATTCTCGTTTGGCTCGTAATGCAGACGGTAGGCGGCGGAATAGGGGCCGTCCGCCTGCTTGACCCATTTTCCGAGCATCCTGCAAACGGTCAACGCCTCGTCCTTCATACGCTTGAAGCGTGTGATCAGGCTGTCGGCAAACTCAAACTGCGTGTTGTGATTTTCGGTATCAAATTGGTCGCTCGGCGCGGTGGTCACGCGCATGAATTTATTGGGGCGGTCGGGGGAGGGCGTGGCCGTCACACCGCGCAAAAGCTCCTGCGCCGTGGAGAGGGTGTCAACCTCGTTTGCCAGCGTCTTGGCGATGACCAGCATATTCTTTTGCGGATCGCCTCCGCCACCACCGCCGTTTTCCGGTGTCTGCGGCTCTCCGCTCGGAGGCTTGCAGGCACAAAGCATGGAAAAAAGCAGGGTGGCAAGGCAGAAAAGCGCAAGCAATTTCGTTTTCATAAGGATCTCCGTTTCTGATTTTTAGGGCAAAAACAGTATAGCACAGATACACTGCCGTGTCAAGGAAAAAGCACCCCGACGGGATACCGTCGGGGTGCTATCATTTTTGTTGTTACTCGTCCTTCGCCGTCAGCTCGCGGAGGGAGGTTGCAAGCCCTGCCAGCGATTGGATCTCGCTCGGAATGATGATCTTGGTGGCCTTGCCGTCTGCCGCCTTTTCAAAGGCCTCAAGGCCCTTGAGGTTGATGAAGGCATCGGAGGGGGCGGCCTCATTGATGAGGCGGATACCCTCGGCGGTCGCCTGCTGGATGGCAAGGATCGCGGCGGCCTCACCCTCGGACTCGCGGATCTTCGACTCCTTCTGTGCCTCGGCAAGCAGGATCTGCTTTTGCTTCTCGGCCTCAGCCCCCAGGATCATCGCCTGCTTTTTACCCTCGGCCGTCAGAATGTCGGCGGCCTTTGCACCCTCTGCGATCAGGATCTTCTCGCGGCGCTCACGCTCGGCCTTCATCTGCTTTTCCATCGCATCCTGAATTTCCTTCGGGGGGATGATGTTCTTCAGCTCCACGCGGTTGACCTTGATGCCCCACGGGTCGGTCGCCTCGTCAAGCGTGGTGCGCATACGGGCGTTGATCAGGTCGCGCGAGGTCAGGGTGCTGTCAAGCTCCAGCTCGCCGATGACGTTACGGAGCGTGGTGGCGGTCAGATTTTCAATCGCCAGCGTGGGGTTTTCCACACCGTAGGTGTACAGCTTGCAGTCGGTGATCTGGTAAAAGACAACGGTATCGATACGCATCTTGACGTTATCCTTGGTGATCACGTCCTGCGGCC
>JAZOOW010000069.1:0-7184 GCA_045655145.1 Eubacteriales bacterium
CGGGGCGGGGTTTGTTTATTTCGCACGGCTTTCAGGCTCCTCGCCTGTGATGCTCTCGATGCGCGTTCCTTTCCGCTTGGCGTGCAGATAGGTCCCGTACGCCCCGCCAAAACGGTACCGAACGCACGCGATCAAAAGCTCCGCCTGCTCCACCATCCATTTGTTGCGGTGAGAAATGGCATATTTGAGAGGCGCATGCTCGATGGGGGGGGATAAATGATCTCATCATAATTGCTTTTTGCATAGTCCAGATGATTTCTTTGATACGCCTCTGTGATGTAGGGCGTGACGAAAACGAGCCTCGTATGCGGATGCGTTTTTTGGTATGCCTGGCCGCACCTGCACGCAAAGGCATCAAAGAACCCGTAGCCGCCTAAAAACAGCTCGGCGGGCTGATCTCCCACAAGCTCCTCCAAAAGAGCCATGATCTTTTCCTCGTCTTGCCTAGATTCCTGATAATCAGAATGTCCGCAGAAGGTTACGATCATAAGCCTCTCCCCCTAAAACTAAAAAGAGCGTCCCATGAAGGAACGCACCGAAAAAGTGCATCCCTCTCATTGTTGCTACACAAATGCCTAACCGATGAAGGTATGAGGAAAGAGAGAAAACACTTTTTACCAAAGTATTTTCCCTTCATCGGATAAACATATGCAATTTGTGTAGCAAGCACAGCATACCACAAACGGATAAAAATGTCAATCCGAAGACAAAAAGATAATTTGCAGGTGGGGCGCACCTGCCATATCGAGGTGCGCCGTGCTCTTTTTGGATCACTCGGTAAACTGATAGGGGGGATCGAGAACCTCCTTGTACTTTTCGCGCAGGTAGTCCTGCATCCCGGGATACTTTTTCCAAAGACGGATCAGCGCATCAACGGGGGAGAGTGCCTCGGCACCCTTGGCCGTATCGGTCAGCGCGGCGTATTCTTGGTCAAGCTCCATCGGGGAGATCTCCTCCCCCTTGGCTTCCTCGGCGCGTGCGAGGAGGGAGGAGAGCTCCTTCAGGTCGTCGGTGCGGCGGTCGTTTTGGAGGGAGGCAAGCTCGGAGAGGAGATCTGCCCCCAGCGAGAGCGCATCCTCTGCCGCGCCACGCTTTCCGTCCACGTTGTCCTGTATGCGGCCGTAGAGATCGTCCATATCCGCGCCCGAGGCCGAGATGACCTTGAGGAGGCGGTCCAGCTGCTCGCCGTAGTAGTTGCGTGCGGCGGCGTTGCCTGCCTCGGTCAGGGCCAGGCGGCTCCGCGCGGCCTGTGCGGCCGCGTAGCTGTCGGGGTTGCCCCCGTTTGCGGCCGCCCCATCCGCCAGCGAATGCGCGGCCGCGCTGTTGCCCTGTGCGGCATATTCCGCAAGGATCTCCTTTGCACCTGTGTTTTGGCGGTAATCTCCCTCGGCGATCTCACGGAGCAGCTCGTCATAACGCCCGTCCTGTTTTTTGGTGTAGGCGAGCAGGAGCTTGTAGAGAGAATCATCTCGCGCGTCAGCCTCGGCGTTTGCCGCCTCGCCTGCGGCGAGGCGGTCATTTGCCGTGGACTGCATGCTCTCCTCGGTTTCCCGATAGGAATTTTCCGAGAGGGACTCTCCAAGCGCGTCGCGCAGCTCCTCCGTGGAGGTGATGGGCTTTTCTGTGTCCTCCGCAGAGGACGGCGCATCCTCCTTCAACGTGCCGTCGCTGCCGAAGTATTCGGGGAACCATTTTTTGAACAGCTCCAGATCATCCTTGTTGTATAGTGACATATAAAATCCTTTCTTTTTTATGAATTGCTTTCCAGTGCCGTCACGCTGATCTCATGGACGGTCACCGCACCTGCGCCGCGCAGGGTAATGTATCCGCCGCGGTCGTTTGGCGTGATCACGCGGCTGACCAGATGCCGCGTGTGTCCGGATTCCTTCTCGGTGTAGGAGAGGAGAGAGGTCGTGCGGCCGCTTGTGTCGGTGTAATGCGCATAGAGGGTAGCCCCCGTATCGGCAGAGAGGGTCACGTGCAGGCGGGACAGACGGATCTCCGTGCTTCCCTCCTCGGCGGTGAGGGGGAAGCGGAAGAGAAAGCTGCCGTTCTCTCCTGCCTCTGCCATATAAAAATTGGCATCCTCGTCAAGAAAAAAGCAGCCCTGTGCGTTTGCCGCCATGGCCAGAAGCGGCAGGCGGCAGGTAAAGCCAAGCTCGCCCCACGCACCTGTTCGCTGGGAATAGACGAACACGCGGTTCACGGACGGGACATAGAGATAGTAAAGCTCGTCCCGTCCTGCCGCCATAGCACCCGAGAGATCCGCAATGCCCAGTGCATCCCCGATGCTGTCCACCGATTCTCCGTTATAGCGGTAAACGTGGTGCTTATCGGCAAAGAACAGATAGCCGCCAACCTCTGCGATCGTCGCAGGGGATTCGGTGCCTACGGGGAGAAGATCGGCCACGCGGAAGGGATTTTGCGTGTTGTTGACCACATGGCAGAAGTTTGGCTTGAAGGCCATCACGCGCCCGTCATACACGCAAAGCGCGGTGAAATTTCCGTCAGCCAACGTGTTGGACTGCACGGTCGTGGCCCAGGCATTGGCGGCACCGCTGTCGGTGGCGGTGTCAAGATCCCAGTTGCGGGGATCGTTGTAGGCCGAGGCATACAGGCGGTCGCGGTTGGTGCCGAACAGACGGGAGAGATGCACACACACGTTTTCGAGCGCGGGCATGTTCTCGGCCTCCAGGGGAAAGAGCTCCGGCTCAAGCTCGTCAAGATCAAAGCACAGGCGATCGGGGAAGATCAGACAAAGATGGCGGTACTCACCCGAGAGCGGATCGGACGGATCCGAGTAGACGTTAAACTGCACAAGCTCGCGCTTGACCGAGAAATCGGTCGCGGAGAGGATCATGTGGTAAAAATCGTCACCGCGCATCCGCGTGAGGTAGAGAACACCGTTGTAATCCGAGAAGACGTACAGATCCTCTCCGATGTGGTGCATGGAAAGCGGACGGCCGATAAAGGAGGCGGCGACGGCCGTTGTCGGCTTGAAGGATACGAGCGACGGATAACGGCGGGGATCTGCAGCTGTGGCCTCGGAGAGGTAACCCGAGTGAATCCCTGCACGGCGGTCAAGACCGCGGATGGCGGAGAGGCGGCGCAGGGTACGCCGCCCCGCCTTTGGGAGAAATGCTTTAAGTAGCGACATGGTGGGCCTCACTTCTTTCTGCCGCGCGCAGCATATGCGTCAGGAGATGCTTCTCAAAGGCGGCGGCACCCTTGGGATCACGCTCCCTGAAGTAGGCAAAGCGTGCCTGCAGGAGGCACTTTCGGTGCGCCTCGATATGCAGCTCGTGGTCGTCAAAGGGAGAAACGGTCAGCACGCCGCCAAGTAAGGCGGAGGCATTCTCGCGTGCGGCGGCCTGCAGCTCCAGCTCGTCACAGCCGACAAGATCCGCCTCGCCCCCTACCTGCAGGAGCTGTCTTGCCCGTGCCTTGACACTGCGGGGCAGACGGCCGTCCTCATCA
This sequence comes from Eubacteriales bacterium, assembly GCA_045655145.1. GTDB lineage: Bacteria > Bacillota > Clostridia > Oscillospirales > CAG-272 > UBA1740. The sequence continues at coordinate 3,478 of JAZOOW010000069.1, forward strand.
AGGAACAGACCAAGCTTGAGGGCGGTGAGGAAGCTTTCCTTCTGTGCCTCGGGGGAGATGAGCAGCTCGTTCTCGGTGTCAAAGACGATATCAAAGGAGTTGATGTCCTCAGCCGAGAAGGCAAAAACGCCTGCGGCGGCATTGCGTCCGGCCAGTGCCAGCGTGCGCCGTCCGGTCAGGTATTGCTTGTAGATCGAGAGCCAAAGAACGGCAAGACGGTTGACGCCGCGGCGCAGATTTTCACCCGTCAGGGCAAGGCGTGTGCTGTCGATGCGGCGCAGGTTTTCAATGGCGGTGCCGGAGGTCACGCCGCTTGGCGTTTTTCCCACCACCATCAGCTGGGAAACGCCGGCGGTGTATTCCATATCCGCCGTCAGGCGTTCACATTCGTAGCGCAGCTCTGCGGGGAGAGGGGCGGGAGAAAGCGGCTCCGGCCGTCCGCGCTCGGCGTTGTACTCCACGATCTCCCCGGGCGGCAGGCCGTGCGCGGCAAATTCCACGATGTCGGGAATGGAGCCCTCGGGCACCAGCATGGGGTTGGCGGCCACGGCACGGATATAGTCGTGGATCTTGTTCTTGACGCCGTTGTAGGCACGCTGGAGAGGGATCAGATCGGTGATGACCGAGCGGCCGAAGAACTGCCCCACCACCTCCTTGCACTTGAAGGCAACGAGAGGGATCTCCGCATACGGAAGAATGCCGTACCAAAGCAGGCGGTCCTCCGTGGCAATGATCAGGCGGCCCTCCTTGTGGTGGCCGTTTGGACGCTCCATGTAGGTCAGCACGGTAGCGGCGTGCGGAACACGCACGTGGTCGCTGGCCAGAACCGCGCCTACCTGTCCTGCCAGCGTGCCGCCGCCGATGGCGGAGGTGCCGTAGACCTCGGCCGTGCCCTCACGCACGGTAACGCCGTAGGTATCGGCAATGTCGTCGATAGACATGACACGGGCAAGCAGGATGCTGCTCTGATCGCCGATATTCGGACGGGAGAGGTCGTCGGGAAAGACCTCGTAGGGAGAGAGGATTCCGTAGCCGATCTCGCCTGCGCGGTCGGGCGCGGGCGCACCGTCGGGCATGGTGCGGCCGGAGGTATCCTCGTACGCGGCATCCGCTTCTGTCGCGGTGGCCTCTCCGTCTGCTACCGTCAGGGGTGCGCGGGTATCGGCATTTTCGGCAACGGGCATGATCTCTTCGCCGCCGTCGCGATCCCAATAGGAGAGAACAAAGGCGGTGCCGTACAGCTCGGAGATGCTAAGGATCGCGTCCTGCTTACCGGAGAAGTCGCTGGCCGCCTGCGTGTGGCGGAGGAGGGCCGTCGCGATCTCGCTTTTTTCCCAGTCCTCCGCCTCGTTGGTGTGCGGACGCACGGTCATCGCATAGGTGAGCGTGCGCAGAGAGGCAATGCGCGTTTCAATGAGGGGGGCAATGCGGTTATAAACGCCCTGCTCCTCGTAATCGCGCAAGGGGGAATAGGCTTGCAGCTCGCCGCTTTCCTCGTTGAGGCCGCAGTTTTGGTTCCCCACAAAGAAGTTGGCGTTCAGCGTCCAGCTGCGCTCAAGGGGAAGCCGATCGTTTCTGCGGCGGTCATATTCCTCGCGCATAAAGGCGAGGATATCCTCCTCGCGGAGAGGGTTTCCGTCGCGGTCACGGTCAAGGATCGTGTTTTTGTTGCCACGGGCGTTTTTCGGCATGCGGCCGCGCGCGCCCAGGTGCTTGATGCTTTCTAAAAAATTCATGCGCCCTCCTCACCGTGGGATTCCTTTTCCTCGCTCTCGGCCTTGAGCGAGAGAACGGCCTCCTCGATCCATGCGGTAACCGTCTTTTCGGAAAACAGGACCTGAAGCAGGGAGGGCATCGTGGCATACAGGCGGCCAAGCACCGCCGAAAATTTGATTCTTCCCGTGCCTGCGCCGAAGTAGCTCTCCGCCTCGGCAACAAGGCCAAGCAGGATGCTCTTCGCGCGCTCGGAAAGGCCGCCGCGCAGGGCCGCGATCAGGACGGTGCCGAGAAAGGCCAGCACGGCGATGATGGCAGAAATGATGGGTTGACTCATAAAAACCTCCTTGGGTGTTTTCTATTCTTTTTTCAGCTCGTCGATGCGGTGGTGCGCCTGCCGCACGGCTTCGGCGGTCTCGGCGGCACGGGACTCGCTTTTGGCAAAGCGGATCTCATGCTCGTCAAGGCGGGCCTCACAGCGCAGGGTGCGCACCTGCAGGGCATCGAGGAGGGCGTTGAGGCGGGACAGCAATCCGTTGAGGCGGACGACGGGTGTCAAGAACGCCAGCGTGGAGGCCGCCGCGCCTGCCAGCAGGGCATACCATTCCATATAAGACTCCTTTCGTGACTCGGCAAAGGGAGGGCGGCGTAATACGCCGCCCTCCCTTCCCATATGCACACGCAGGTGTGCAGGGTCATGCCGAGGGGGCGGCGTGCTTACGCGTCAAGGGGCGCGCAATCAATAAACTTCACGCAGCCGCCGGGGTTGGAGCAGATGAGATTGCCGTAGGAGGCAAGCAGAGCACGGTAGATGGAGGTGTTGGCCTGCAGGGTGAAGATGCCGCCCTTCTGGGAAACAAACTCCCACGGGGTCTGCTGCAGAAGGAAGCTCTTGGTGTCAACCGCCCATGCCTCGTTCTCGGGAACCATGCTCTCGTTGACGATGATGACCTCCTTGTCGCCGACAAGGATGGAGTAGCCGGTGGAGCCGCCGACGAACTTGTGACGGTCCACGAGGTGCGTGGTGTGCTCGTCCATGTAGGTCTGGTAGGCCTCAAAGGCGGCGTCACCCATCATGATGAGGTCGATGGAGGCACCGTGCTGACGCTTGGCAACGCGGATGCCGCGGTAAAGACCCATATCGGTGATCTTACCCTCAAGTGAAACGGTGTGCGGGAGCAGCCAGGGATTCTCGGAGCGGGAAACGCCATACAGCATATCGTTGTGGCCAAAGATGGCACCAAGGCCGCAGAGCTCACGGTTGTAGCTGTTCTGCACGGTCAAAAAGCCGCTCTCCGAGAGGGTAACCGAGGTGTCAAGCAGGATAAGCTTTTCTGCATGGCTCACACGCGTGATGCGTGCACGGGAGGCGATCTTCTGCTCGCTGTCGGTGTATACGTCCACGCGCAGGCCCTCAATGAGGTTGGCGGTGGAATCCACGAGAATGGCGGGCGAGCTCGCGCCGGTTGCTTCAAAGCGTGCAAGCACGCCGGTGCCGTCACCGAACAGGGAACGGGCAAGGTTCCACTTGGCAGCGGCGTAGGAGCCCTTGATCTCGGTGTCGAGGGCGTTGATCATGGAGCTTTGGTTGGAGGAGCCGAGGGCGATGGTCTTGTTCGAGATGTTGATGTCAACATACATATCCACGCAGGACAGCTCAAAGTCGATGTAATTCTGCTCGCCGGCACCGGGGGTGTTCTCTCCCTCTGCGCCAAAGCCAAAGCCGCCGTTGATGCCGATGGGGGCGGCCATGCGTACCTTGTTGTTGGTGAGGGGCTCCTTGCGGATCATCTCAAGGAAGGGCGAGGGCTCGATGTTGATGAGGTTGGCAAGGGCGGGCTGGTATTTGTCCTTCAAAATACCTTCAATACGGGTTAAGATCTGGGACATAGGTTGTGTTCTCCTTGTTTTTTATTTTTGTGATAGGGGGTGCTTTAACGGGAAAAGCGCCAGAACTTTATGGCCTCACGGGAGGCCTCGTGCAGATCACG
>JAZOOW010000070.1:0-7200 GCA_045655145.1 Eubacteriales bacterium
GCGTCGTAATCCGCAATGGCCATGGTTTCGGTTGCGGCATGCATGGCAAGCTGGGGGATGCCGATATCGATGCTTGGGATCGATACAGACATGGAGCTGATCGCCCCCAGCGTACCGCCACAGGGCATATCGGAGCGCATATAAAAGTCTTGACACCGAATTCTCGACTTTTTCAAAATCGACTTAAAAATCGCGGCAGATATCGCATCTGTTGTGTAATTGCCGCCTGCATGATGCTTGATGACGACACCTCCGCCAAGCCGCACACGGTTGGTCGGATCGGATTTTTCGGGATGGTTCGGATGCACGGCATGTGCGTTGTCGCAGGAAACGAAAAAGCTTTTTTTCAGCATGGCACGCAGATCAAGCGAAAGCCCGCTTGCGATCTCGGCCAGCACGGCGGCAAGAAAATCCGAAGCCGCGCCCTGCTTGGTGCGACTGCCGATCTCCTCATTGTCGGCAAGGAAGGCGACGGAAACCCCCGCGCCTCCCTCCTTTGCAACGATAGCCTCAAGCGTGGCCATGACCGATACAAGATCGTCAATACGGGGAGATACCAACAATTCCTCCGAGGCCCCCGCAAAATACGGGCTTGCCGCATTGACAAGGAAAAGATCCTCTGCAATCACGCAATCCCCTCCCCCAAGATCAAGGCTTGCGTTTTCCCGCAAGGAAAGTATCGGCTGGAGATCGATCTGCGGATTGACGGAAAAGGCCTTATTGGCATCCCGTTGCATATGGATGGCAAGGCTCGGAATAATGAGCTTCCTCGGGTCGGTGATGCTCACCACCTGCAAGCCGTCCTCCTTTTCCAAAACCACACGCCCCGCGATCTGTAGGGGAATGTCAAGCCAGCTGTAATAAAGGCCGCCGCCGTACGGCTCGGTATTGAGCTTGGATACCCCCTCTGCGCTGATGACGGGATTTCCCTTCAGCTTCAGTGCGGGAGAATCCAAATGGGATGCAACGATCCGAAAGCCGCCTACGGCCTCACCCACGGAAAAGGCGATCACCGCACTTCCGTTACGGGTCACATAATATTTCCCTCCGGTGCAAAGCGAGAAGGGTTCCCCCTCGTGAAGGCGAATGTACCCGTGTGCCTCCAGGAAGGATACGGAGGCCGCCGCCGCATGATATGCGGTTTTTCCCTCTTCGAGAAAATCGGTCAATCGCTTATGCAGTATAGCGTTGGACATATTCGGATTCCTTTCTTTCCCCGCAAAATGCTCTTGCGTTTTTTTATAAGCTGTGGTATCATGATAGGCAAAGGAGTTGTGTCATGAAGATAACCGACTGTACACTGTGTCCCAACCTGTGCCATGCCGATCGCACAAAGGCACCCGGGCTCTGTCATATGGGTGCAAAGCCCCGCATCTGCCGCATTGCGCGACACGCGTGGGAGGAGCCCATCATCAGCGGCACAAACGGAAGCGGCACGGTGTTTTTTGCAGGATGCAGTCTTGCCTGCGTTTTTTGTCAAAATTACGAAATCAGCCACCGCGCCGTTGGGCGCATATACAGCGAGGACGCGCTGATAAATGAAATGCAAAGGCTGGTTGCGGAGGGGGCGCATAACATCAATTTTGTCAACCCCACGCACTATGCGCACATCATCAAGGCGGTTCTGACAAAATACCGCCCTCCTGTTCCCGTCGTATATAATTCGGGTGGCTATGACCGCGTGGAAACCTTACGCGCGCTTGAGGGGCTCATCGACATCTACCTGCCCGATCTGAAATATCTCTCGCCTGCACTTGCCAAGCAATATTCCGGCCGTGAGGATTACCCAACCGTTGCCTGCCGTGCGCTGGATGAAATGTTCCGTCAGGTAGGGCCCGCGCAAGTAGAGAGCGGCCTGATGAAGCGCGGCATGCTGGTTAGGCATCTGGTCCTGCCGGGACAATCCACCGAGGGTGTTACTGTGATGGAATATCTGGCAAAACGCTACGGCGACGGCATTTACATCTCTGCCATGAGCCAATATCTGCCGCACGGCGAGGCAGAAAAGCATCCCGAGATCAACCGCCGTCTGAAGCCGATCGAATACAAGCGTGTCGTAGCGGCCCTAAAGCGGCAGGGTGTGCGCAACTGCTTTGTGCAGGATATCGAAAGCAGCAGTGATGCCTACATTCCGACCTTCTCAACCGATGAATAAGCGCACACAAGGCGAGGGCTCTCTCCCTCGCTTTTTGTTTTTCAAGCCTAACAAAAAGATGCCAAGATCAAATAATCTTGGCATCTTTGGTGCTCCATCGGAGAATCGAACTCCGGACACCATGATTAAAAGTCATGTGCTCTACCAGCTGAGCTAATGGGGCAGACGGTAATGCATCTGCATTACCTTGCCTATCATATCACAAAGTTTTCCTTTTGTCAAGTGTTTTGCGGATTTTTATTTTGGCGGTAATGGCGTGATCATTCCCCGTATTGGGAAAAATCCTGCAAAACGCTCTCGATCTTCAAAAGTCGGTTGTATTTTGCCACGCGCTCGCCGCGACAGGGCGCGCCCGACTTGATATAGCCTGCATTGGTCGCCAGGGCGATATCGGCGATCGAGGTATCCTCGGTTTCGCCCGAACGGTGCGAAAGAATATGGCGGTATCCCGCGCGGTCTGCCATACGGATAACATCCAACGTTTCCGACAGCGTTCCGATCTGGTTGGGCTTGATCAGAATGGCATTGCCGGCGCCGGCATCGATCCCCATGCGGAGGCGTGTTGTGTTGGTCACAAAGAAATCGTCACCCACCAGCATCACACGGGCGGAAAGCTCCTCGGTGATCCTGCGCCAGCCATCAAGGTTCTCCTCCCCCAAGGGATCCTCAAGCGATGCGATGGGGTATTCCTTGACCAGCCTTTTCCAGTAAGAGATCAATTCATCGGCATCCATACGCTTATCGCGCTTGGGAAGAAGATATTCCCCGTCCTCCGTCCACCATTCGCTGGCGGCAGCATCCAGGGCGATCTTCACCGTATCGGTATCATAGCCCGCCTCCTCAATGGCGCGGCAGATCAGCGCGAGTGCTTCCTCATCATCCGAGAGATTAGGGGCGTATCCGCCCTCATCCCCCACCGTGGTAGAAAGGCCGCGTGTACGCAGGATCCCACCGAGCGCGCGATAGATCTCGCTCCCCATACGCATGGCCTCCGCAAAGCTGGCCGCTCCCACCGGCATGATCATAAATTCTTGGATATCAATATTGTTTGAGGCATGCGCACCGCCGTTGAGAATATTCATCATCGGAACGGGCATGCGCTTCGCCATCGTACCGCCGAGATAGCGATAAAGCGGCTGTGAGAGCGAGAGAGCGGCGGCTCTTGCCGCCGCCAGAGATACGGCTAAGATCGCATTGGCTCCCAGCTTGCTTTTGTTCTCTGTTCCGTCAAGTGCCAGCATGGTGTGGTCGATCTCCTCCTGCTCGTAGGCGGAGATCCCGCTGATGGCAGGCGAGATGAGCTTATTGACATGATATACAGCATCCAGAACGCCGCGACCGCCAAAGCGACGGCGCGTGGTATCCCGCAGCTCATGCGCCTCATAGCGCCCCGTAGAAGCGCCCGACGGAGCCGCGGCGATGCCTGTCGTACCGTCCGAAAGAAGCACACAGGCCTCTACGGTCGGTGTACCGCGTGAATCTAAAATTTCTCTTGCGGTTGCGCGAACGATTTGTACTTTTCCCATAATCCACCTCTTTGTCAAGATACCTGTATTATGTCCAAAAACAGCTTTTACATACCCTTTTGACAAGAGAAGTATTTTGGAAAACGATATTTATTTTTCGGCAGAAATATATGTGCGAACGCGAAGAGGTATGCCGCAATCCTTCGCGATCCCCTCACACGCACAAAGTGCCTCGGGCGAAAGAAATTCTCTGACAACGGTAAAGACCACCTGCGGAACGGCCGCCTTAACCGCCGTTGCAAAGGCAAGAATGGCATCAAACGCGGCCTCTCCGAAAGCAGAGTGACAAAGCGCGTCATAGGCCGCAGACGTTGCCTCGTTGAGACTGATCGAGATCACATCAAACAGCCCTGCAAGCATAGGGGTAGTATCCTCTCCTGCGATCAGCGAAGCCTGCCCGTTGGTATTGAGTCGGATACGGAGGTGCGGATAACGGGCGCGGATCTCACGTGCCACCGCAAGGAGCGTATCCAGACGGCAGGTGGGCTCGCCGTAGCCGCAGAAAACGACCTCGGCATAGCGGTCCGGCTCTGCCGCCGCCAGGGCGGCCATGACCTCATCGGTCGAAGGCTCGCGCTCCAGCCAAAGGCTATCGCTTCCGTAAGCCCCCTCCCCGTTTTGACGGATACAGAAATCACAGCGGTTCGGGCAGCGGTTCGTCAGATTGATATACAGCTTCCCTTCTACCTCATACACGATCGTCATCATGTTATCACTTCCTCAAAAAAAGTCTGCGTGCATTGGCTGCCGTGATTGCGGCGGCCTCCTCGGCGGGCATGTCCCAAAGCTCGCCCATCCGCATAGCCGTATAAGACAAGAGCCCCGAATGATTCAGCTTTCCCCGGTGCGGATGCGGCGCAAGATAGGGGGCATCGGTTTCGATCAAGGTACGGTCATGCGGCATGGCGGCCGCAACAGCTGCAACCTTCTGTGCGTTTTTGAAGGTGACCGTGCCCGAAAAGGAGATGTAAAAGCCACGGCGTAAAAGCTCTCGCGCCATTTCTATGCTGCCGCTGAAGCTGTGAAACACACCAAAGGCGCGCGGATGCGCGCGCAAAACATCAAGGCAATCGCCGTGTGCCTCACGGTCGTGGATCACCACGGGAAGGCCGTAAGCCTCTGCCAGCGACAGCTGCTCGTCAAACCAAAGGCGTTGCCGCGCCTTGTCCGTATCGGAGTAATGGTAATCAAGACCGATCTCGCCAAGCGCGACGATCTTGTTTTGCGGATCGTCGAAAAGACGTTCAAGCGCCGAAAGCTCCCCTGCCCGATCCGCATACTGCATGGCATCGGAGGGGTGTACGCCGGCCGCTACGTACATATTTGGAAAATTCTTTGCCTGCTCGATGGCCGCACGGGTCGTCCCGACGTCGGTCCCTACGTTGATCACGCCGCAAAGCTCCTCCGAGAACAGGTGAGCAAGGAGCGATGCCGCCCCCTCGGGGCATTCATCCCCGAAGAAGCGGCAGTCAAAATAATGGGCGTGTGAATCAAACAGCTCCATCAGCGTACACGCGCGCCGAGCGGCGTTTCATCATCAAGGAAGACCACACGGATGCGATCCTCACCGGATGCGGCAAGCAGCATGCCGTTGCTCTCCACGCCGCAAAGCTTGGCAGGGGCAAGGTTGGCTACAATGACCACCTTTTTACCGATCAGCTCCTCGGGCGTATAGTCCTTGGCAATGCCGGACACGATCTGGCGCTTTTCATAACCGAGATCCACCTCAAGACGAAGCAGCTTCTTGGCCTTGGGCAGCTTCTCACAGGCAAGAATGCGTGCCGCACGAAGCTCAACACCGAAGAACTGTTCAATGCCGATTTCATCGGGATGCTCTCCGTCATCCTCCGAGACAGCCTCCTTCTTTGCCTCCTTTTCGGCGGCAGCGCGGATCTCGGCCTCACGGTCGGCAAGGAACTTTGCCTCATCGATACGGGCAAAGAGCGTCATGCCCTCACCAAGCGGCTTTCCGCTTTCCAGCGCGCCGAAGGCATCTGTGGTAGCGTAATCCGTCTTGTCGGTAGCGAGGATCGAGAAGATCTTGTCCGCCGTTTCGGGAATGAAGGGCGTAAGAAGAACAGCAGCGGCGCGGATGGCCTCAAGAAGGTTGTAAAGCACCGTTCCAAGACGTTCCTTTTTGCTCTCGTCCTTGGCAAGTGCCCAGGGCATGGTCTCGTCAATATACTTGTTTGCGCGGCGGAGCATGCCGAAGATCTCTGCAAGTGCGTCGGCAATGTGATAATCCTGCATCAGGCGTGCCGACTCGGCCTTTGCATGGAGAACGGCCGCCTTCAGCTCGGCATCCGTTCCCTCCTCGGCTCCCGGCTTCGGCACGATGCCACCGAAATACTTGACCGTCATGGCATGTGTACGGCTGACAAGGTTGCCGAGATTGTTGGCAAGATCGGTGTTGTATCGATTGATGACGTTTTCGTAAGTGATGCTTCCGTCAGCCGCATAGGGCATCTCGGAGAGCGCGTAATAACGCACGCCGTCAACCGAGATCAGATCGGCCAACATGTCGGCATACACGACGTTGCCGCGCGATTTGGACATCTTATCCGTTCCGAAGTTGAACCACGGATGTCCAAAGACCTTCTTCGGAAGCGGAAGGCCGAGTGCCATCAGGAAGATCGGCCAGTAGATGGTATGGAAGCGCAGGATATCCTTTCCGATCACGTGCACGTCGGCAGGCCAGTTCTTTAAGAAAAGCGGCGACTGCTCGGCCTTATCGGGATCATAGCCGAGCGCGGTGATGTAGTTGGAAAGCGCATCCACCCACACGTAGATCACATGGCGGTCATCAAACGGAACGGGAATGCCCCATTTGAAGGAGGTACGGGACACGCAAAGGTCCTGAAGTCCTGCCTTTAAGAAGTTATTGACCATTTCCTTTTTGCGAAGCTCGGGGGCGATAAAATCGGGATTCTCCTCGATGTGCTTCATGAGGCGATCCACATACTTGCCCATGCGGAAGAAGTAGGCTTCCTCCTTGGCCTTCTCAACGGGACGGCCGCAATCGGGACACTTACCGTCAGTTGCCTGTGTGGCGGTAAAGAAGGACTCACAGGGAGTGCAGTACCAGCCCTCATATTCGCTTTTATAAATATCGCCTTGATCGTAGAATTTCTTGAAAATATGCTGAACGCTTTCAACATGCTCGCGGTCGGTCGTGCGGATAAATTTATCGTAGCTGACGTTCATCAGATCCCAGATGCGGCGGATCTCGCCCGAAACGCCGTCCACATACGCCTGCGGGGTTATCCCTGCCTCAGCAGCGCATCCCTCGATCTTCTGACCGTGCTCATCGGTCCCCGTTAAGAAAAAAACATCCTTGCCGATCTGACGCATGAAGCGTGCAACTGCATCGGTCATGATGATCTCATAGGTGTTGCCGAAGTGCGGCTTGCGCGAGCTGTACGCAATCGCGGTTGTAATGTAAAACTTTTCTTTTTTCATTTTCTCCTCCTCCTCGTCGGCCAATGATACCGCGAGAATTGTCATTGGGTTCACTCATCT
>JAZOOW010000071.1:0-3590 GCA_045655145.1 Eubacteriales bacterium
CGCTCCTTACCGATCTCGGTGATCAGGACCACGCCGCAATCAAGGAAGCCCTTCTCTTGCGCATCCTCCACCATGCGCTTACCGAAGCGCAGAAGGTCAAAGTCAAGAATATGGGCGTACCGACTTTGTACAGCCTGATAGCACGGATTGCGGTGGAATATATCCATATCCCACACAGGAATACTGCCGCCATCACTGCATACAAGGTCCTCGCGCACAGAAAAGTTTGCTACGATCAGACTACTATTCATCGCATATATGTAAAACTCTTTACAGTAGTTTTCCGCAACGTCCCAAATGCTTGCTATTTTCAGATCGTCGCTATACTCCATCGGATAACGCTCATAATCATAGCCCCACATCTCCTCTTTGGAGGGGGTATTGTGGAACAAAGCATGCCTACGGCGCACCCAACGCTCTACCGTGGTAAGGTTATACACCTCGCCCGAAAGAATGGCAGCACGAAAATCCGACCGCAGAGAGGCCCAAGGAAACGCCGGAAAACGAAGATCGTTATTCATCATGAGCTCGAGAGCCTTTTGCCGAAACACGATAGCGCAAGACAGACCCATATCTACCGCACCCGTCGTTTTCTTGCTCCCCATCGTGCCTTCAAGCATCGAAGCGGCAGGCAAAGCATTGACAAAGCCTCTATTTTCGCGCTCATGGTGATCGAGGACATCGTAGCCGATACTTTCCCTTATCTTACACAATAAAAGCCACGCCACGGCCATCCAAAACGGCCAAGGAGCACCCGAAAGCATGATAAGGGTATCTATGAGCAGACGAACAAAAAACAAGAGCAGAGCCGCCATATCCAGCGAGGAGGCAAAATAGAAATAAATAGCCACCGCGCCCCCAATGATCGTGAGCGCGTTCAAGTTAAGGAGCCATATACCGAGCAGGATCTTCTTATAAAAAGAATGCGCATCCAAAAAATCAAGCGTATCGAGGAGCCAGCCGAGAACTGCCTCAAAGGGCCTTTTTGTGACACGCTTGAACCCTTGCAAGCATTTTGTTTCCCCCTCCCGTTCCGTCGGTCGGATGATCCACATGCGAAAAACTTGTCCAAGTAGAACCACAAGCAAGATCAGCGGGAGCAAAAGAAGCGACACCATGCTGATGATCTGCGAGGAAAGCATCAAATACGCATTAAAGTTATCTCCTTGAAAAAGGGCTGCACCGAGTAAGGACATCTTGCGTTCGATCTCCGCCACAGAGAACGGAAGAACAGAGGATAGATCGACCTCCGGCAGCTCCGCAACGGAAGCGGGTATGATCTCTTCATCCGCAAAGGAAAGAAAATAATACTTAAAAGAATCTATTACATCCAAAACCGTGGCCCACGTGCGCGAGAGCGAAAGCGGGTAAAAAAGGAACGCCGCAGCGACCGACAGTAAAATCAGGATCCCGAAAATGATGTGCCGATATTCAAAACGCTTTTTTTCATGCATGGTATCACCTCTTTTATTTGAAATTGTGCCCCGCCTTTTTCAGGCGGGGCGGCTTTTAGATAATGCAAAATACAAAGATCACGTAGCCGATCAGCCAAAGACCGAATACGGCACCGAGTATTGCAAACGCGTACCGCCAGAATTTAGACACAGATCCACCTTACTTTCTTCGTCGTCGGTCGTCAAATAGACTTGTAAGCCAGCTCACAAAACTCTTCACAAGGTTAATTGCAAACTTGATCACCTCGACGAGGACGGGCCAGCAAAGAACGAACAAAACGACAACAGCAATAGTGCCAAGAAGCATTTTAACCGTATTACCAAAATCCTCATTACAACCGGCACCAGGACGACTTCCACCGCCGCTGCCACCGATTCCTTCAGGCGGCTCTGTGCCTGTAATAATATCTGTCTTATTCGTAGAAACAGGAATCACCGTTTCCACATTCGTTTTGGCATCGGTAAACTGAACGTGAATCACGTCAAAGTCAAGAAAAACATTTTCTTGCGCAACATAAGCAAGATTGTCAAAGCGTTGGCGTCCAAGTGGTCCGTTAGTATACACATGTACAGGCGCGCAAAAATAATCCGTTTTGGCAAAATGAAGAAGAACTACGGTTTTATCGTTCTCTATAGCCTTCATACAGTAATAACGAAAATCGTAGATCTCTTCCTCACCAATAAAATAAGCTTTAGATGCCTCCTCCGGAGTCATTGATCTAATAGCTTCAAATTCCTCTGCGCCAACCTTTTGAATCACATTAGCAGAAAGATCATCCATGCCTGCCGCCGCGCCGAGCAATAAATTGAACCACTTTGCAAAAAGACCGTTAGGACTATATTCAAAGCCCTTCAAGTCTAAAAAATCCTTCTCATAAAAGATTTTTGTTTGTCTGCCAAGCGTTCTATCGGCACCAACGTCATCGCAAAAAAGCAAAGAATCATCCCCGAAAGAGTTTGCAAACATCTTTCTGTATTGAAGCAATTCTTCCGATCTGATATAAGCATGATCAAGAGAAACGCCCCACTCATCGCCAGGACAATAAGGAATAAACCAAGAAAGGGTATCAATTTCATTTTGCACCAAAAAATATTCCCCGTTCGGCCCCCCACGCCCCGCATCGCCTTCTTTAGCATTAAACGAAAAAATAGCAGGAATAGTATGATTCCCACTTCCCCATTCTGAATCAAACGCGTGCAAAGACCGCTCTATTTCTCTATCCCATAAAGATGATTTGAAACCGATGATGCTATTCGCGCCCCATTCAATAAGCCCTTCATCGGAAATCTTGCCGTTATCGGTATACTCATTCCAAAGAGCTTCGTCATTCGTCACAACAATAGGCGTGGTGCGGCGTTCATCCCAGCTTGCCTTAATGGCGGATATGTAGCCGTATTTTTCAAGATACTTGTTGTCCACGGCAAAGTAAACGGACGTGATCTGATCAATAGAATCGTTGTTTTCATAACGGAAAGCCGCTTGTTGCACGTCGAACTCAATAACCTCTTTCGCAGTCGTTGTCATTCTGAAATTGCCACCCGTATAACCGTTCCGGTAACCGTCGCGGTATCCTGTGCATACATAGCTTGTCCCTACGGGAACGCTTATTTGCGTATCAATCAGAACCCACGAAAGGCCTACAGGCGTCATTTTTTTATACGTGAACTCAAGCGCGCCGATATCATACCGACGGGAATCGCCCGCGCTCAAGAAAGCAGCGTTGACAATATCAATATCTACCTTGAACTTATACAGACCGCGACCATCGGAAGCGGCGGGCTCTTCCCCGACAAGGGTCATTGTATACTCGTCGTAATCCATGGCAAGCCACTGCTCTACGTCGGACGTTTCCACGCCGTTTGAGTTCCGCTTCTCAAACTCGGTTGCAATCGTGACCGTCGGCTTTGTGTCCGAATCAAACCGACTGCCGAGATCCGAGCTAACATAAACGTAAAGACCGTAGTCCTTTTGCGTGGTCTCAAGATCGCCGTAGACGACACCCTGCTCTGCAAGCGTTACCATACTGATCCCGCCAGGGCTACTTTTTGAGAAGAAGGAAAAAGCCTCATCCACGGTCGCAAAAACCTTTTTGACACCGTCCACAAAGACTGTGGCAAGATCGTCAAAGGCGGAGG
>JAZOOW010000072.1:0-8842 GCA_045655145.1 Eubacteriales bacterium
CACCTGCGATTTTGCAGGTGCGCCGTGGCAGTGCTTCTTGTTTATTATAAGTAGGATCAGAAGTTGTAGTCGGGCTGAACGGGCTTGCCGGTCTTGGAGGACTCAACGATAGCCAGACCAACGGCAACGGTGCGGGCACCCTGATCGGCGGTCATCAGCAGCGTGGAGGGATCCTTGATCGCCTCAACCAACGCGCAGAACTCTGCATAGCAGTTGTGGTTGTTCAGCTCGCAGGGGATGATCTGCGGTTCGGGATTGACCGAGATATCGCCGTCGAGGAGCGTGTAGAGGGTAAAGCTGTCACTGGTGTTGTCTACGATGATCGTACCCTTGGTACCGTAAACAACGGTGCGCATGGTGTAGGGACGCTTGCAGCTGATGGAAACCATGACCTTACCGATCACGTTGTTCGGGAACTTGATAACCGAAACAACGGTATCGTCGGGCTTCACGTGCTGGAGGAGCTTATGCGTACCGTAAGCAAATACCTCCTCGGGATCGCCTGCGTACCAACGGAGCAGGTCGATGGCGTGGCAACCGCCGCCGATCACGCCGTGGCGGAGCGGATCCTGACGCCACTCCCAAAGGAACTTGGCATAGTCGTGAGCGTACTCGGACTCTACGAAGTAGAGATCGCCGATCACGCCGTCCTCGATGAGCTTCTTAACAGCAACGAAGGAGGGAGTAAAGCGGCAGATCTGACCAACCATGAATACGGTGTTGGCCTTCTTGGCGGCTGCGTTGATAGCAACCAGATCCTCGCGGGTGAGGGCAAGGGGCTTCTCACACATGACGTGCTTGCCTGCGGCCAGGAACTTCTCGCTCATCTCGCGGTGAATCTGGTCGGGGGTAACGATGAGAACGACGTTGATCTCGGGGTTGTTCACGAGATCCATATAATCGGTGAAGCGCTTTTCTACAGGAATGTTGTACTGATCACCAACCTCGTTGAGCTTTGCGGGGTTGATGTCGCAAATAGCGCCGACCTCTGCACCCTCGTACTTGAGAACGGCCTCAAGGTGGCCTCTACCCATTTTCAGGCCGACAATGCCGACAACCAATTTCTGTTCCATGAAAAAATCTCCTTTTTTGATTTTCATACTTGACAGAGCAGGTTTGCTCGTCTATAATTATTTTACAGGATGTTTTTCTTATTTTCTACACAAATCCAGTACATTTTTAGCAGTTTTCGGTATTTTCACACAAAAAAGAGGTAAAAAGGATGGAAAGACCGTACAACCGTATAGAAAACAAAAAATTTTTTGATGTTTCTGCCCTGATCGGTGCGCATTATTTTCCCGCTAAGCTGCAAAGGCATCCTTATTGGGAGAGCTATGATTTTTCACAGATCTTCCTTGTGATGTCGGGCACGGGAGTTTTCACCACCGAGGACGGACGGCAATGCCCGCTCTCCTCCGGCATGATGATCTACCGTCCTGCCGGCCACGCCTCCAAGTACGAGTGGACAAGCAAAAAGGTCAGCTTTGCGCTCATCAGCTTCGTCTGTCAGTCGGAGGCCATGCAGGTCTTTGAGAGGGCTCCCTTCGTTCTGAACGAGGAGGAGCGTGCCATTTTGCTTGACGTCATGAAGACCGGCTCCCGCATCTGTGAGCAGATCGATAACAGCGACGCTCTGTGTAGCAGCACCATTCCCTCCGCAAGCCGCGGGGTGCGCGGCATGCGGCTGCGTGCGGATGTGCCGCAGGTCGTTCTCAGTTTTATTTACGCCTCGCTTGAGCGCTTTCTGGCGATGACTTATTGCCGCTTGTCAGGCATCCCGCTTGGGGATGGCGACAATCAGAAGGCGGGAAATTATATTCATGGGGCGAGCATGGTTCTTGAGGTAAAGAAATATCTTGCCGATCATCTGGAGGAGCGCATCACCCTGGAGGAGATCTGCAACCATTTCTGGATCAGCCAAACCTCTCTTTCCAAGCTTTTCCGACGGGAGGTCGGTGGCGGTGTGATCGAATACTTTATTGATCTGAAGATTGAGGAGGCGAAGCGGCGCATCATCAGCTCGCCAAAGACCTTTACCAACGTGGCCGAGGATCTCGGCTTTTCCTCGGTCAACTATTTTTCCCGTGTCTTTAAGGTCAAGACGGGTATGACGCCCACCGAGTACAGCAAGAGCGCCTCCAAGCGCCGCGCCTCTCTCATGGTGGATTCGGAGGGGTAGATCTCTCGATAACGGAGGGGAGATCCCCACCGCGGTCGCAGGCGCACGTTGCCTTTGTTTTCGGTGCTTCACGACACACGGGTGGCCTCTTTATCCCCAAAACAAGCCTGTCCGCGCAAAAGCGCGGACGCTTTTTTAGAACGCGTATATATAAAAGGAGAACTACATGAAAAAAGAAGCAAAGGGCCGCTTCTGGCTCGCACTCACCGTATTCAGCCTCGCAGGGCAGGTGGCCTGGGTGGTTGAAAACATGTATTTCAATGTCTTCATTTATAATATGTTCCGCGCCACCGCCGCCGATATTGCCGCCATGGTGGCGGCCTCGGCGGTTACGGCCACGCTTACCACCGTGCTGATCGGTGCGCTCTCCGACAAGATCGGCCGCCGCAAGCTTTTCATCTGCGGCGGTTACATTCTGTGGGGCGTGTCTATTTTCGCCTTCGTCCTTCTTCGCACGGAGCTGCTCCGCCCTCTCGCCGCCACGGCGGCGGCCGCTGCCTCGCTCGGCGTTACGCTTGCGATCATTCTTGACTGCGTGATGTCCTTCTTCGGCTCCTCGGCCAATGATGCCGCCTTCAACGCGTGGCTGACCGACACCACGGCAGGCAAGCATCGCGGCATGGCCGAGGGCATCAACGCCATGATGCCGCTTGTGTCTATCCTCGTGGTATTTGGTGGCTTTATGTTCCTGGATCTCTCGCTTGCCTCCTCCTGGGTGACGGTCTTTACCGTGATCGGCGCGGCGGTGATCCTCATTGGGGTTCTCGGCTTTTTCCTGATCGACGAGCCGTCCGCCCGCCCGGCCGAGGGCTCCTATCTCGGCGGCATCGTGTACGGCTTTCTCCCCGCCACGGTGAAAAAGAACGTTACGCTTTATCTCGCGCTCGCTGCCTTCGTCGTTTTCAATATCTCCATTCAGATTTTCATGCCTTATCTCATTATTTATTATGAGGTATCCCTTGGCATGACCGACTACGTCCTTGTCATGGCGCCTGCCATCATTCTGGCCTCGGTCGCCACCGTCTTTTTTGGAAAGCTCTATGACAAAAAAGGCTTCTTTCCCACAGCCACCGCCGCGCTCTCCCTCCTTTTTGGCGGCTACCTCATCCTTTATTTCACAAGGACCACCCTCCCCGTCTTTCTCGGCTCGCTTCTCATGATGAGCGGCTATCTTGCCGGCATGGCGGTGTTCGGTGCGCTCATTCGGGACACCACGCCCACGGGCAAGGCGGGTCGCCTGCAGGGGGTGCGCATCTTTGCGCAGGTGCTTCTTCCCGGCATTATCGGCCCGTATATCGGGCAGGCAGTGCTTTCGGATGCCCCCCTCATCCAAAACGGGGACGGTACCGCCTCCTTTGTGCCCAGCGCGGTCATCTTTCTGGCAGCGGCCGTGGCACTTCTTTGCGTCCTTCCGCTCTTTCTTGCGGTCGCGCGTCGGCTGAAAAGACAATCCCCTGCGAGAGTGGCGTAACAAAGACTCTCATCGGCATCTGACCCGATGCGCACGCGCAAGAAGCTTGCGCGTGCGCTTTTTTGATCGGAAAGCAAGGCTTTTTCAAAAACTATAAAAACCCACTCGGAGGCATTGACAAACGATCGCCTCCTATATATAATGATAAAAAACGGTTCACCCTCCCTCGAAAAGGAAGAAAAAGCATGAAAAAAGCCAGGGCTGCCGTCATCGGCTGCGGAAGCATTTCGGTCATGCATGGAGACTCGGCCATTGCCCTTGCAGAGGCAGAGCTTGTTGCGGTTTGTGACCTGAAAAAGAAGCCGGCCGTTCGCGCGTGCGCCGGATCGAAGGATAACGAAAACCCGTTTGTACAAAAAAAGTTTACAATTTAGCCGCCGCACGGCGGCACCTCGCCAAAAGCACGAAAACGCTGTGCGGGCAGGAAAAGAGGGGGTGCCCGCGCCACACGGCCCCCTCGCATCTGCTGAAAAAAGCCTCACATCACCCACAGAGGGGGCAAGAAAAACCGCAAAAAAGCGCATAATCCGCTCCCTCGCCCCACCCCGCCGAAAAAAGGGGCGCGGCGGCGAAAAAAAGCATCAAAAAATCGTGGGTTCAGAAAAGAGCATATTATATTGAAAAAAAGTAAAAAGTTGTGCAGGAAACACTTGACAAACTTTTTTCCATGTGCTATAATTCACAATGTGGAGGACCCTGTGCCTTTTATATGGGGGTATTCTCCCATTTTGGAAGAAGGAGGCATGGTGTGTACCTCGCGGTACACCGCAGCGCATTTCCGGTGGGCGACGGACATGCGTGAAGTTGCGGCTCACCCCGCATTTACATTCAGCCAAAAAAACATTGAAATATTTTTTGAAAGGAAGAACACTATGAAGACCACCAAATTCTCCGTCGGTCGCGTTCTCGTTGCGCTTTTGTTGGCTCTCGTCATGGCATTCTCGTTTGTGGCATGCCAGGATGACACGCCGGACAGACTTGCCGCACTTGAGCAGGCCAAGGCCGATTTGACGAAGGCTCTTGCAGATGTCAAGACCGTCGCCGATGCGGCCGCTACGAAGACCGCACTTGATGCAGCTCAAGCAGCCATCGCGGCACTGCAGACAGGCTCCGCTACCAAGGAGGAGCTGAAAGCAGCTACCGACAAGCTCGCAGAGGTAGAAGCCGATCTCGAGCTTGTTGCCACCGATGCTGAAGTAGCCGCTATAAAGACCGCTCTTGAGGCGACTATCAACACCGCCAAGGCCGCTCTTGAAGCTAAGGATGCCGAGTTTGCTACCGCCATTGCAAACCTCAAGACCTCCGCTGACGGCGTTGCCGGCCTGATCGACACCAAGGTTGCCGCTCTGAAGACCGAGCTCGAGGGTAAGATCACCGCTCTTGAGACCTCGACTACCAACCTCCAGAACGCTATTGAGGAGCTGGATGGCAAGGTCGACACCCACAAGGCCGAATTCGATGAACTGAAGGCAGCTGTTGAGGCTCTCCAGGCAACCGTTGGTAGCCTGGGAGACGAGAACGGCGAAGGTCTTGTTAACTTTGTTGAGGGCTACAAGGCCGCTACCAAGCTTCTTTACGAGGTAAAGGAAGACGGCACTCCCGGCGAGTACTCCTTTGCCGCCTTCGAGGAACTCTTCAACTCCATTAAGGCTGCTGACTACGAGGATGCTACATACAAGAAGTATGCTGCATCTCATGACGAGTTGAAGTTCTACCTCTCTCGTGCAACCTCCGTGCAGGATGTTAAGGATATCTTTGCCGACCTTAAGGCTGCTATCGCAGATCTGCCCACGCTGGCCGAGACGCTTGCCGACAAGATCGAGAAGATCGGCTATCTGAAGGCAGATGAGCCTACCGCAGAGAAGATCGCTTCTATCAAGACCGTTTACGGCAAGATGGAAACTCAGGGCGTTGAGATCGAGGCTGATCTTAAGGCAGATTACGATGCTCTTCTTGCTGCATACGACAACCTCCTTGATGCAGATGAGTATCTGGGCACCACCTACAAGGCCAACGTAGCCGCACTTCCTGCCGTTGTCCTTCTGGATGACTCCAAGACTGCTGTTGATGCTATCAAGGCAGAGTTCGCTACCTTTGTTTCTACTTACTTTGCTGACAACGCTGTGAACGCATACTACTATGCCGTTCCCGCTGATGATGCAGAGGCTACCGATGAAGCAAATGCCGCAGCCAAGGCTGACGCAGCAGAGGCTTACGCCATCACGCTTGCCGGTGAGGATTACACTACTGCCAAGGCAAAGATCGACCGTTACGCCGCACTCGATGCACTTCGCGGCACGATGGTGCTGAACGACTACACCGCATTTGGTGTGACCATGCTTCCTCTTTATAGCGATTCCGCCATCACCGATCACTACGCAACCGTTGATGCATGGCTGGATGCTAACGATCTTGACGATGAGCTCGAGCTCGAGACCCCCGTTACCCACAATGTCTACACCCTCCTCGGTGAGGATAAGTTTGTTGCACTTGTCAAGGCAGATGCTTATGTCAAGGCAATGAAGAACATCTACACCACCAAGGTGAAGGGTGAGTCCGTTGACCTCATCAAGGCCATCAACGACATCGTTGCCGTTCCCGTTCTCACGCTGACTGCCGATGAGCAGAACGCAAAGGATATCCGCGAGGATATCGATGCAGTTGAGGCTGAAATCGATGCAGTGATCGGCGCTTACGATCCTGATCTTGACAGCAACTTTAAAAAGATGCTCGAGGCTGCTAAGACTGCAGAGTTCGAAGCTCAGGTTGAGCTCCGTATGACTCAGCTCAACGCTGCTAAGCTCGCTTACGCAGACCTCCTTGCACAGATTAAGGAAGATGTTCCTGATCTCAAGGTCGTTTACAGCGACTACAAGGAGATCAGCGCACACATCGAGACCTCCAAGAACTACAAGACCAACTATGCACTCGCAGAGGTTCACTACACCGAGGTTGGTGCAACTGCCGTTGATGAGCTCCTTGCTCAGCTCGTTGCAGATTACAACGTACTCATTGCCGATATCAAGGCAGTTTACATTGAGACCAAGAAGCTTCTTGATCAGCTCAACGCCGGCACGCTCCTGCTCAGCCAGGGCGATGACATCCTTGATCTGTACGACGCTCTCTATGAGATCGTTGTAACCAAGGGCGTTGACAACATCGACATCGCACTCGGCGAGGTTGATTCTGAGGAAGCTAACCTGAATGACCTGTACGTCGGCTTCGCTAAGGTCGTTACCGCTTACGGCGAGATGGCTGAAGAAGCAGAGGATGCAGCACAGGCAGTAATTAATCTTATGCTTTCTGAATGGGGTGTCATTGCTGTGCCGGACGCTGACGGCAACTATGATACGGACGCTCTTGAAGGATTTGCTGCTTTGCTCCAGAACGTGGAGGCTATTGACGAGGTCCTTGCCGCATTTAATGCTTGGTACGGTGAGTACCTTGGCAACGAGGTTGGTGAGGCTAGTGCAGTTCTTGCAGCCATCGACAACATTGAGAAGTATGGTCAGTCTGGTACGACCTATGACTTCATCGACTTTACTGAATGGTTCCTCATCATTGTTATGGACTACGAGTCCGAGGCTGCTCAGGATGCTGCTGCTGCAGAGCGTGCAGCAATCTCCGCAATGCTTGATGCATTCCGTGCAAACGGTGCTATCGACGATAAGCTCGTAACCGTTCCCGCTTACGAGACGATCACGGCTATTAACGACAGACTCGTTGCTTACTACGCTAAGTACTGGAACGACACCTTCAAGTTCGGCGATGAGACCGACGCTGCCTTCTCCGCAACCTACGAGACCTTGACTGCATACGCTCATACCACCGTTCCGATGACCGTGATCGATGCGGACGGCATGACCAAGGACTTCGCACAGGTCGCTGTAATTGTTACCTACAAGCTTGAAAAAGCACAGGCTGACAGAGATGACATCAAGGTTCTCATCGATGCCATCATGGCTCTTGATCCTACGGTTGATTACGATGCCATCATCGCAAACACGCCCGCAATTCTCGATGCTCTCGAGGCGTTCTACAACAACTACTACAACGGCAAGGCTGACAACTCGCTCTTCGGCGCTACCGCTGCCGCAGGTGAGGCTTACATCCTTAACTTCCACAAGCAGGATAAGCAGGCTGACATGTATAAGGTTTACGCCGATATCGCTGTACAGCTGCTCACCGATGCAGAGAGAAATGAGCTCAACGCATTCATCCCGCTTGCACTCCGTCAGTTCAACGACGCGAAGACCGTTGCTGAGGTCGAGGCTGCTTGCAGCGCAGGCTCCAGCTACGCAACCTCTTACCTGTCCAAGGTAATGCAGGGCTACGGCGCAACTGAGTGGCGCTACGTAACCGACGATCCAGAGCTCTTCGATGCTCTTAAGAATGCCAAGGCTGGCGCATGGATCATCCTTGCAGCAAACACCGACTTTGCAGCAGTTGATGCATCCAGCCTGAACCTCTCCGCTAACCTGACCGTCATCGGTCAGGAGGCGGTGACGGTAGCCGGCATGAACCTGCCCGCTATCAACGGCCTTACCCTTAAGAACATCACCTTCACGGCTCCCGTAGCGGCTGTCTACGTAGATGTAACCAACCTCACGGTTGATGCTTGTACCTTCGAGGGTGCAAACCTTGAGCTGAACAGCTACAAGGCCGGCACCTACGATAAGACCTTTACCAACATCATCGTAAAGAATTCCAAGTTTGACGGCACCGGCCTCGCAGCCAACAAGACCGCTGTTTACCTCGGCGGTAATGTGGTGGGCGTTACCGTTACCGGCAACGAGATCGTTGATTCTGCGTTCAATGCAGTTCAGATGCCCGCAAATGTTTCCGGCAAGATCGTGATCACCGACAACAAGATCACCAACACCGGTGACCGTGTGTTCCGCTTCGGCACCCTCACTACCGGCGCGCTGGTAGAGATCAAGAAGAACACCATCGTGTCTAACGGTGATACCACCGAGGGCGGCACGCTCTTGAAGTTCACCACTGCTCCTGTTGCTGACGGCATTGTTACCATTGCTGACAACACCTGGAACGATCTGGCTGATGCTGATGTTGCTGACAAGTTCATCAACGCTGTATATGTAGCTCCCGTAGCTCCCGTAGAGCCCGCTCCTGCTGCATAATCAGCTCTGATCATTTAGATCAAACCCAAAGCCCAACAACACCCCTCCCCG
>JAZOOW010000073.1:0-21509 GCA_045655145.1 Eubacteriales bacterium
GAAGGGGTTCTGTATAATTAAGGCTCCTCGGACGGGGAGGGCGGTGAGAAGGACAAAAGCTCACCGATGTCGCAATCAAGAACGGTGCAAAGCCTTGCCAGGACATCTATGTCAAGGCGTGTGATCTTGTTCTTGCAATAATTGTTGATCTGCGTTCTTTGCATTTCCGCCTTATGGCTTAATTTGTTTTTGCTGATGCCCTTCTTTTTGATCAGCTCGTCGAGGTGGATCACGATTTTTCCGTATTCGTTCATAGTATCACCTAAATTTTATATGGATATATATTTACCCCATCGTCAGCTCGTAGAGCGAGAGAAGCTCCTCCTCCACGGCGGCACGGCGTTCTTCAAGCTCTGCCGCACGGACGTAATCGCTCGCGGCCTCGCCAAAAAGCTCTTTTTCAATGTTTTCCAGCTCGGCCTCAAGAAGCGGGATCTTCTTTTCCGCCTCACGGAGGCGGCGCTCGGCAGATCGCTTTTCGGCCGCGGCACGCTTGGCCTCCTCGTAGCGGGGCTTCCCGTCCGAGGGGGCGGCCTCGGCCGCTTCCTTTGCGGCGGCCGCCTCTGCCTCGGCACGCGCCGCACGCAGGCGGCAGTAGGTGGCGTACGCCTCCTCGTCCTCGGCAAGCGGCAGGTCGTAGCAGCCCTTTTCTTTCGTGGGATCCAGCTCAATGAGGCGGTCTGCCACACGGTTGATAAAATAACGGTCATGCGATACGGCGATCACCGTGCCGTCAAAGGCCGAAAGGGCATCCTCCAGTGCCTCACGCGAGCCGATATCAAGGTGGTTTGTCGGCTCGTCAAGGATGAGAAGGTTGATCTTGGTCAGGATCAGCTTTGCCAGCGTCAGCCGCGCGCGCTCACCGCCGCTGAGCACGGAAATACTCTTGTCAAGATCCTCCGCCCCAAACAGAAAGAGGGCAAGGGCAGAGCGCAGCTCTCCGTCTGTCTTATGGGGGTAGGCCTCCCGCAGCTCGGAAAAGACGGTGTTCGTTTCGGTCAGCGTCTGGTTTTCCTGATCGTAGTAGCCGGGCTTTACGTGATAGCCAAGCGCAATGCTGCCCCCCTTCGGCGTATGCTTTCCGAGCAGGAGCTTGAGCAGGGTGGATTTTCCGCACCCGTTTTTTCCTAAAATGAGAATGCGCTCTCCGCGCCGCACAAGAAAGGAAAGACGGTCGATCAGCGGCTTTTCTCCAAAGGAAAAGGAGAGATCCTTTACCGTCACCACGTCGTTTGAGGAGCCGTCCTCCGAGGAAAAGGAAAGACGGATGTCCTTTGGCGGCGGCGGAGCCAGCTCTACCTTTTCCATGCGTGCGATCTGCTTTTCCTTGGCACGGATGGTCACAAAGTTATGCTCACGGTTACAGCGGCGTTGGAACTCAATGTTTGCACGGATACGCGCGATCTCCTTCTGCTGCTCCTTGTAGCGTTTTTCAAGAGAGGCACGCTCGGCGTTTTCAAGCTCCTTGGCCTTCGTGTAATTGCCGGGATACAGCCGCGCACGGGTATGCTCCACGTGGAGCGTCCCCGTCGTCACGCGGTCAAGGAAATAACGGTCGTGCGAGATGATCAGCACCGTCTTTTTGTAGCCGATCAAAAAATCCTCCAGCCACGCGAGCGCGTCAAGATCCAAGTGGTTGGTCGGCTCGTCCAGCATGAGAATATCCGGCTCGCGGCAGAGAAGCCGCGCAAGAGCCAGACGGGTGTTTTGCCCACCCGAAAGCGAGGAGATCGGCAGGGAAAGCTCCGACTCGGAGAATCCCATCCGCAGAAGCAGCGTGCGCGCGCGGCCGCGGAATTCAAGGCCGCCCCCCTCGGCATAGGCGCGGTGCAGGGAGGAAAGCGTGTCGCCAAGCCTTGCAAGCTCCTCGCCGCTTCCGTCCGCCCCCAGCTCCGCAAGCCGCTCCTCGGTGATGCGGATGCGTTCCTCCAGCGCAAGAAGCTCGGGAAAGGCGGAGAGCATATGCGAGAGCAGGGTGTCCTGCCCCACAAGTGACTCCTCCGCTGTGTTCTGGTGAAGCACGCCCACCGTTTTGCCGCGCGAGATAAACACCGCGCCGCTGTCTGCCTCGTATTCTCCCGAGATCAGGCGAAAAAGCGAGGTCTTGCCCGCTCCGTTGACACCGATAATGCCAAGGCGGTCCCCCTCGTTCACCGAAAAGGATATGTTGGAAAGGATCTCTCTTCCCCCAAAGGACAGAGAGAGGTCGGAGGTGCTCAGGATAATCATGCTTTTCTCCAAATTCGTAAAAATTACTAAAAACTATTGACAATCATCGTAATATGTGCTACAATAGGGAACGGAAAACGAGCTGTAGCCTATGCTTCACCCATCGGGAACAGAAAAACAAGCGTTTTCATACAGGAAGAGGCGCGAGAGCGCCTGCGCCGAGATCGGGCCGGGATCCGTCCGTCGGATGACCTACGACCCGAGCTTCCTCGGAGGAAGAACATGTGCCAGACCTGTTACCGCGCCGTCTGCACGGAGAGGTGCCCGTACCGTGAGGATACGGCACCGCTTGTCTGTGAGAAGTGCGGAGAGCCGATCTTTTCGGACGGTGAGTATTACACCTATGAGGATCGGCATATCTGCGCGGATTGCGCGGATGAGCTGACGGTGGATGATCTCTTGCAGATATGCAAGCTCTCCACGGTCGGCGATCTGTTTTGCGCACTTGGCTGCCGCCATCACGGCAGTGCGTAAGTGCCGCGCGGCCCCTCGGAATTTTATCCGAGGGGGCGTGCAAGGGAACGGACGAAGCCGTGCTTCGTCCGTCTTTTTTTGCGAAGGCACCGAAAGGGGACTTCACGCGAAAACCACCAGCAGTGCTGGTGGTTCCCAAAAGCTTTAGCTATGCGTAGTCCATCCGCAGCGGCAGGCTCCCTTGTGTAAAGGGAGCTGTCGAGCGAATGCGAGACTGAGGGATTGTTTTTTGGGAGCCAATGAAACGAGGGAGGAACAGGGAATAGGAATAGCAACAATCCCCCCGTCTCGCCACCTGACGGTGTTTTGCCACCTCCCTTTACACAAGGGAGGCGGCGACAACTGCTACATTTGTGGCGGCGGGGCAAGTCATGCGTGTGACGGACTTTTCATGAGCCTATAGGCTCTGTGGGTAATAGGCCCCAAGGGGGCTTGTGCAAGCCGCCGGCACGGCCGGTGGTCATGACTATGTCCGTGTTGCCTCCAAAATAGCAAGCAGCCGCTGAAAGCTGTCGGGTAGCTCACAGGAAAAGGAAACCGCCTCGCCTGTGCGCGGATGGAAAAAGGCCAGCTCCTTGGCGTGCAGGCATTGCCCGTCAAGCAGGGGGGCGTGCTTTTTTTCAAAGGAGGTGCGGCCGCCGCCGTAAACGGTATCGCCAAGCAGGGGGTGTCCCATGGCCGACATATGCACGCGGATCTGGTGGGTACGCCCCGTTTCCAGACGGAGCGCGAGGTAGGTGATATCCCCGTAGCGTGCAAGCACCTGCCAGTGTGTCACCGCGCGCCGTCCACGGTCGCCGCCGCGAACAACGGCCATGCGCTTGCGGTCAACGGGGTGGCGGTCGATCGGCAGATCCACCGTTCCCTCGTCGGCGGAAAAGCCGCCGTTTACCAGCGCGTGGTAGATGCGGTGCATGGTATGGTCGGAAAGCTGTGCCGAGAGGGCGGCGTGTGCGGCATCATTCTTGGCTACGGCCAAAAGGCCGCTTGTGTCCTTGTCAATGCGGTGGACGATGCCGGGGCGCAGCTCGCCCCCAATGCCCGAAAGACTGCCGCGGCAATGGTGGAGAAGGGCGTTGACAAGCGTCCCCTCCTCATGGCCTGCCGCGGGATGCACCACCATGCCGCTCGGCTTATTGATGACGAGAAGATCGTCATCCTCGTAAAGGATAGAAAGCGGAATATCCTCGGCCGCCACCGTCGCCTCGCGCGGTGCGGGGATTTCGTAGGCGATCAGATCTCCCTCGGAGAGCCGCGTATTTTTGGCGGCGGCACGCCCGTTGCAAAGCACGCACCCGTCCTCGATCAGCTTTGCCGCCATAGAACGGGAGATCTCTGCCGCCGTGGCAAGAAAGCTGTCAAGCCGCGTGCCTGCCTCGGCCGCGGAAACGGCGATCTCGGTCATATCAGACCTCCGAGGAGGGCTCGTTGCCCTTTTCGGCGCGCTTTGCCTTCTCCTCCGCACGCCAGTCAAGGAGCAGGGCAAGCAGTAATAGCCCCGTCCCGACGCAGACAAAGCTGTCGGCTACGTTAAAGACGGCAAAGTTGATGAGGCGCACGTCGGTCATGTCCACCACATAGCCAAGCGAGAGGCGGTCGATCATGTTGCCGATGCCGCCACCGATAATCATGGCAAGTGAATAGCGCATCAACGGCGTGAGCTGACGGTAAAAGCAAAAAACGGCCAGCATGGCCAGAATGCCAAGCGTGGATACCGTCATATAGATCCAACGCTGATCGGGGGCGGAAAAAATAGAAAAGGCCGCGCCCGTATTGGTGCGGTAAGTCAAATGAAGAACATTCTCGATCAGCGGCAGGGTGGGGATCGGCTTCAGGTAAAGCACGGACAGGTGCTTTGAGAGCTGGTCGAGAAGAATGGCCACCCCAATGAGTATGGTAGGGAACAGCTTGTCCCGCAAAAGGAAAGCACGGTTCATAAAAACCTCCGTTACAGGGAAATGACGGGGAGAAGGGCCGAGAGCAGGGAAAGAAGAACCACCGAGACCAGAAAGGAAAGGTCGATCGGCAGGTCGCTCCCCCAGCCAAAGCGGTCCATAAGTGCGCGTACGGGAATGATAAACGGCTCCGTGATCACGAACAGGATCCGTGAAAAAAGCCCCTCACCCGTGATGTCGATAAAGGAAAAAATTGCGCGCAAAAGGAACGCAAGCTGCAAAAGCCCGAGAGCGAGCTGTACAGTCGCGGCAATGAGATATAAAACGAGAGATAATATCTGCATGGCAATTCTCCCAAAAAAGGCAGGAAGGCGAAGGGGAGAAAAACGGGCTTACCGCCGTATGGTGCAGGCAAGCCCGTTTTCTTATGATCCTTAGTTGCCCTCGTATTCGGTGTCGCCGCGCTCGCCGCGCATAGCAGAGTCGCTGACATCAACGTTGTTTGGCGTAATGATGTAGGTGCTGTTGGCAACACGCTTCAGCTGGCCGTCAATGGAGTAGGCTACGCCGCTGAGGAAGTCGATGAGGCGACGGGAAACGGCAGCATCGGCAGCCTCCAGATTCAGAACAACGGTGCGGCCGCCCAAAAGGTGGTCGGCAATCGAGGAAACATCCTCAAAACGCTCGGGACGCACGACCTTCAGCTCAATGCTGCTACCGCCGAGGTTTACGCCGCCAAAGCCAATATTTCCGCTTGCCATGTCGCCGCCCTCCTCGATCTCTGCATCATTGTCATTGCCGTAGTAGCGACGGGAGCCGTAATCGTCATTCGGGTTGAATTTTCTGTTGAAGATGGACATGTTTTTTCCTCCGTTATGTTGATATTCTCTGTTTTTATTCATTTAATTTATCCGTCGGTCGGACGGAACAAAAGACGCCCCACGCGAACCATGGTCGCTCCCTCCTCAGCGGCAGGACGGTAGCTGTCGCTCATCCCCATCGAGAGGATGGGCTCCTCCGCAAATGCGCCCTCGGCGACCAGTCGGTCAAAAAGTGCGCGTGTTTCGCGGAAATAGGGGCGGTAGTCCTCCTCCGTGTCACAGTCGGGGGCCATCGTCATGAGGCCACGGAGAAGAATATGGGGATATGCACCGCCGCAAAGTGCTGTGATAAAGACGGGAACGTCCTCGGGGAGAAGACCGCCCTTGGCCGCCTCACGGCCGCTGTTGACCTCCACCAGCACGGGGATCAGCCGTCCCTGCTTGCATCCCTGTTTTTCGATCTCGTTTGCAAGGCGGAGCGAGTCAAGCGATTGAATGAGGGGAACCTCCCCCGCGATATACTTGACCTTGTTGGTTTGCAGGGAGCCGATCAGGTGAAGGGGAATATGCCCGTATCCGTTACGGTCAAGCAGCTCACGCCGTGCGCGGTAATTCTGCACGCGGTTTTCGGCCATGCAATCGGCTCCTGCCGCCGCCAGCGCAAGCACCTCCTCATCGGATGCACTCTTAGTAACAGCTACCAGCGTGGCAGGGGGGGTTCCCCGTTTCTTTGCTATGTCGGCAAGCTCTGCGCGGAGGCGCAAAAGATGATGCTTGATATGTGCGTAGGGCATGTAAGCGCCTCCTTCACGTTGACGGAAGGCAAAGGTTCCTTCAAAAAATATACTTATACGAAATTAAGTATAGCACATTTTTCCGCACATTGCAAGACGGGAACGAAAAAAACTTTCATGATTTTGCAAAAAACTGTGTCGGCGGTTATATCTCCTCGCTTGGCGTATCCTCCTCCGTCATTTGGGGCGGTGCCTCTTCTTCGGCCGACGGTGCCTCTTCTTCGGCCGGCGGGGCCTCTTCTTCGGGCGCGGCAGGCTCCTCCGCTTCCTCTTGCATGGGAGGTGGGGTGGGCGGTGTGCCTTCGGGGGCTTGGGTGTCCTCGGGCGGCGGTGGGAGCGTGGCCGCATTGGGAACGATGGCCACGCCGGCAAGCAGAGAGGCAAAGCAATCCTCGGTGTTGGGGATATCGAGGCGCACGCCGTCAATGTGCAGAAAGCG
The DNA here is from genome assembly GCA_045655145.1 of Eubacteriales bacterium. Lineage (GTDB taxonomy): Bacteria > Bacillota > Clostridia > Oscillospirales > CAG-272 > UBA1740. Next base: position 6,653 of record JAZOOW010000073.1, read on the forward strand.
CGCATAGTCGTAGGTGTAGGTGGAGAGCGGTCTGTCCAGCGCGTCATCCGACTGTGCCGCTACCAAAAGCTCGCCTTCCTGTCGGCCGAGGAAGAGAAGCGTATGATAGAAGCCCGTGTCATTGCGGCCGAGCTGGATGACGTCCCCCGGGAGAAGCTCGCTCTCGCTCACCTCCCGTCCAAAGGGGCCTACATTGTCGTTCCCCGTAAGGAAATTGTAAAAAAAGGTCACGCCCGTCCAGGCGGCGGTGCGCTCGGCCGGAGAGAGATAGTACCAGCCAAAGACGGGCGTGTAGTTCATGGTGCAGGAGCCTGCATACACGCATTGTGAAACAAAGTTGGTACAGTTTCCTCCGATTCCCGTGTAATCAAAGTAGAGGGGGTTGCGTGAGAGCGCCCAACGGCGCGCGTAGGTGACCGCGCGTGTGCGGTCGTAGTTTCTGGTTACCAGCATAAGATCTCCTTTGCGGCAGTCCCTCTGCGGAGGGGCCGCCATATGTACTGCTGGCAGTATATGCAAAAGTCGCCAAAATCGACAATAGCAGGCACCCGTGTGTCGCGAAACGCGAAAACGCAAAAAAATGCCCGTCTGCGGAGGCAGACGGGTATAAGCGCGCACGCAAGGGAATTTACACAGGAAGCAGCTCCTCCGCCTTCTCGGCCGCTGCTGTCTTGGGGGGCAGGGCAATGATGGCGGCGGCCAGATCCTCGGTGGCGCGGGGCTTGCGGATGAGATCGATATTCTTTTTCATCAGCTCCACGCGCTCGGGATACAAAAAGAGCTGGTAGAGCACGTCGGAAAGACGGGCGGTTTTTGTTACCTTGACAGCCGCACCGATATTGAGGAGAAAGTCGGTGTTCCGATCCTCCTGTCCCGGGATCGGATCGCAGATGACGATGGGCAGACGCTTGGCCAATGCCTCGCTCGTCGTCAGGCCGCCGGGCTTGGATACGATGCAGTCTGCGGCATCCATCAGGAGAGATATTTCGGTGGTGTAGCCGAAATTGATAAGCTTTTTGCGGAAGGGGATGGCATCGATCTCGGCCTTGGCCTTTTCGTTGCGGCCACACACGCAGATCATCTGGCAGTCCACGTCGGATTCATCCAACTCGCAAAGGGTCTTGGCAAGCGAGCCGTAGCCCATGCTGCCGCCCATGAGCAGGACGGTTGGACGGTCGGGGTCAAGCCCCAGACGGCGGCGCGCCTCTTCTTGGGGGATCGCGGTTTCAAATTGAGGACGGATCGGAATACCGATCGGCAGAAGCTGATCGTCACGCAGGCCCTTGCGGCGTGCGGCGGGGAGCAGCATTTCGTTGGGGATCACCACGCGGTCTGTGTGGAGAGCCTCCTCCCAGAACGGATGCATGACAAAATCGGTCAGGATGCCCACGGTACGGGCGGAGAGCGGCTCACGCTCGGCAATGACGTCGAGAAGCACGCCGGCAAAAATGTGGGTGTAGACGATCACATCCGGCTTGTATTCCTCAATGTGCTTCATGATGCGGCGCTTGATCATGCGGTAGGTCGCGCGCGTAAAGGAGGGGGTAAAGGAGTTGGATTTGCGGTTTTCAAGCTTGGCGTACGCCCACGCGTAGGCCTTTTTGAAATCGGCGGTGGCCAGCAGATATCCCTTGGAGATCAGATTGTAAAGGCCGCGGTTGATGCGCAGGCAGGTGTCCAGCACCTCGCATGCAAAGCCCTTGCCCTCAAGCGAGGCTTGGATGGCGGCGGCGGTGGAGTTGTGTCCCTCGCCTGCCGTAACGGTCAGGATCAGTATTTTCATAAGAGCTCCTCTCTTGCAGGAGGAAGAAATTTCTGCTTCGCAGAAGGTATCTCCTCTTGCAAAAACGGAAAAAGTCGTGTATAATGAAGAAAACCGAATTTATTATACACGATTTTTTCCCGAAAGTCAAGTGGGAAAGAAAGGGGCCGTATGGAGCAGATATATACCATACCCGTGAACGAGGCGTTTGACCGCACGCTGACAGAGGAGGGCTGCGGCTGTCCGTTCTGTGCGCTTTATAATCACCTGGAGGAAAATGAGCTGGATCTGATCCTCGGTGCCTCGATGATGGAGCCCGACGTGCGTCAAAAGACAAATGAGCAGGGCTTTTGCCACCGCCACTTTGGCAATATGTTCCACCGCAAGAACCGCCTCGGCCTCGGCCTGATCCTTGAGAGCCATCTTGCAAAGGTCAAGGGGGATCTGTCGGGGGACGGATTTCTTTCGCTTCTTTCGGGAACCGGTGCCGCGCCGATGAAAAAGCTTGGCCGTCTTGAGGAGAGCTGCTACGTTTGTGGGCGCATCGAGGTGCATTTTTCCCGTATGTACGATACTGTCCTCCTGCTTTACGGACAGGAGAGCGAATTCCGTCGGAAATTTGCCGCGCAGCCCTATTTCTGTCTGCCGCATTACCGTCGCCTTTTGGCACTTGCCAAGACATCCATGAATAAGAAAGCCTTTGCGGACTTTTACGCGGTGGCATCGGCGATCGAGGAGACGTACATCTCCTCTCTCTCGGAGGACGTGAGCTGGTTCTGTAAGAAATTTGATTATCGCTACGCAGACGAGCCTTGGTATAACGCAAAGGACTCGGTAGAGCGCTCCATCCGCTTTTTGACGGGGGATATGGGCTCTACCCCCACGGGAGGAGAAAAGAAGTGATCATCGAGAGCGTTCATATTCGCAGCTTTGGCCGCCTTTCCGACTATACCTGCCATTTTGATGAGCGTATGCAGGTCATTGAGGGAGATAACGAGGCGGGAAAGAGCACCCTTGCCGCCTTTATCCGCTACATGCTGTACGGCTTTCCCCGTCAAGGGGGGAGTGAGCTTTCCGAAAAGAAGAAGCGCATCCGCTGGCAGGACGGCACGGCGGCAGGCTCTATGGTCGTCCGCCTTTCGGACGGGCATCGCTACCGTGTTGAGCGTGCCACCACAGCCACCACGGGAACAGGCACCCGTGAGAGCCATCGAGAGGTCAGCGCGATCATTGATCTTGAAACCAATACGCCGCTTCCCGGCAATGAAACGGCAGGCGAGCGCTTTCTCGGCGTGCCCGAGGAGGTATTTGTCAGCACGGCCTTTGTGGGGCAGATCGGCTCGCCGCGGGTGGGGGGTGCTTCGCTCAACGAGGCGATCGAGAACCTCCTTTTCTCGGGAAGTGAAAATCTGAATATGCAGCATGCGCAGGACAGGCTGGATCTGCTCCGCCGCACGCTTTTGTACAAAAACGGCAAGGGCGGTGAGATCTACGAGCTTGAACGCCATGAGCGTGAGCTTGCCGACCGCCTTGATGTTGCCCGCGAAAGGAGTGGGGAGCTCCTCGCGCGCGAGACCGAGCTGATGAATACAAGCCAAAACCTTGACAAGGTCGAGCGTGAGCTTGCCGCCGCCACAGCACGGGAGCAGGAAGCGCGGAACGGACTTTTTGCCGCCGCCTACGATCGCCTGCACCGTGCGGAGCGTGAGCACGCCGCCGCCATGGATGCCCTGCGTGAGATGGACGGCATGCCTGCCTATCGCTTGCAGGAAAGCGACCTGCAGGAGCTGAAAGGCGCACGCCGCAAGGCAGAGGAGGCTATGATCCTGTACCGCGAGGCGCGGATCGCCCTTGAGAGCCGACCGCCCCTTGCGCTTGCAGAGGAGGATCTGCGGTTGATGGAGCAGGCCCGGGAAGAGGGCGGTATCTCTGCCGTCCGTCGCCGTGCCGCGCGCGCAAGAGCGTGGTTGATTTCTTCCTTGCTTGCCGCGCTCCTCTTTGCGGCCATGGCCGTCATCGGATACCTGCAAGCACCTCCGCTCTCCTACATTCTTCTGGGCATCGGTTCTGCCTTTGCTGTGGGCATGCTGATGCTTGGCGTGCTACGCGGTCTTTCCCGCCGCCGTCTGCTTCGCTGCTACGGGGTAACGGGCTACGCCGCACTGCGCGCACGCCTTGAGGAGCTTGCCTCTCACGAAAACGCCATCGGCGAGGAGGCGGCCGCCCGTGCCGGAGAGGAGCGTGAGGTCGCTGTACGTCAGGCAGATGTAAACCGCGCACTCAGCGAGCTGGATACCGTCGTACGCCGCTTTGGCTCACGCCTGCCCGGCGAGGAGGATATGCCCGCATTTTTGGACAGTCTTGAGGACGGTGCACGCCGTGTCATGGATAAGAAAAAGTCATATGAGGCCACCCGTGTGTCGTCAAATGACATGATCATGGCCCTGCGAGAGCAGCTGGCAGGCACGGATGAGGAGGCGATCCGTGAGGCACTTCCGCCGGACTATACCTTTGATGTACATACCGCCCGTCCCGAGGTGCTTCGTATGAAGAAGGATTTTTATGCCTCCCAGCAGCGTGCGCTGACCGAGCGTCGCCGTGAGCTGGAGCATGCGATCTTTGCCGTGCGCGCAAACGCAGAGGATCCGGGGCATCTCGGTATCGAGCTGGCCGGTGTGCGCGCCCGCATTGCCGCCGCACGGGCACAGTATGATGCCTGTGTGCTCGCGTATGATGCGCTGGATGTGGCAGGCGAGCGCCTGCGTAAGGGCATATCCCCCCACCTTTCTCATTTTGCAGGCCGCATGATGGACCGTCTGACCGACGGCCGCTACAAGAGCATCGGCATTTCCCCCGAGCTGGCGATCACGGTGGAAACCGAGAGCGGAACGCGCTCGCTTGACTATTTGAGTGCCGGCACGCAGGATATTGCGTATTTGTCGCTTCGCATGGCTCTGATCGATCTTTTGTACCGCGAAAAGCCGCCCGTATGCTTTGACGAGAGCTTTTCTCATCAGGATGATACCCGTGCCGCCCGTATGCTGGAGGCACTCACCACCCTCTCGGAGGAGGGCTGGCAAACGCTGATCTTTACCTGCCACGGACGCGAGGGACAGATGCTGACGGCGCAGGATCCTCTTGCCTCCGTGCTCCGCATCGCACCGTGACGGCAGCAAAGCGGGGCGGAGGGGTGTGGCAGATGCTTTTTCCACAGGCGCAGGCCGTTTGACGCAAAAAAAGCAATGGTTTTCAAAAAACTATTGCTTTTTTTTATATTTTGCTTTATAATATATCTGTTATAGAATGTTTTCGCGCGTTTGCGCGCAGGATGGGAGGAAAGGATATGCGTGATAAGGTTTTGGTCGTCGGCGCGGCCGATATGGACCTCACCCTGCAAATGCAGGCTCTGCCCCGTGCGGGGGAGGATGCGGTTGAGGAAGGCCGCTTTGCTTATTCGGCGGGGGGCGGCGGTTCCATCGCGGCACTTGCACTGACAAGGCTTGGCATGGACGTGCTGTATGCTGCCCGTGTCGGCAACGACCACCACGGGAGCCGTCTTTTACAGCTTTACCGTGAGGCGGGCATGGACGTCAGCTATGTGGCGGTGGATCCCCGTGCGGCTACGGGACTGCGTGTGGCCATCCGTGAGGATAACGGAAATTGCCGTACCGTGTATTATCCCGGGGCCAACAGCCGCATCCTTCTTGCGGATGTGGAAACCGCGATCATGAATGCCGCGCCTGCGCTGATCTACCTGCCCACCGAGCTGTCATCCGAGCTGCTTGCCGGCGTGACGCGCCTTGCCGCCGCGGCCGGGATCCCCACCGTGGTAGAGGCGGGTGGCTGTCATGAGGATATGCCGCTATCCGTCCTGACGCCGGCAGAGATCCTCTGCATCGACGATAAGGACACCTTCCGCCTTGTGGGAACCTATCCCGCAGGCTCGGACAGCTGTCTGAAGGCGGCGGTCGAGCTCGAAAAGCGCGTCCGTTCCAGATATTACGTGATCAAGCTGGCCGAGCGTGGGCTTTTCGTCTATGATGGCAGATATTGCCACATGCTCTCCTCCTACAGCCTGCGCGCAGGTGGAGGACAGCACCTGTCCGACTCTCTGCCTGCCGCTCTTGCGGCAGAATATCTCCGCGGCGGCGATATCCAGGCGGCCGCCCGATACGCACTTGCGTATTCGGCACTTCTTCAGAAAAACGGCACCGATCCCCATTACTTTCCGCAGGATGACGAGATCCGTCGCCTAGCGGCACAGCATTAAATACACATATTGACAAGGCGTCCCGAGAACCGATGGCGGAATTTTTCCGTCGAGAATCAGGTTTAGACAGATCTTGTCACTCTAAGGAGGCAGCATGGCATACCAGTACAAAGCAATTACCTACGGCTCCGGTGATGGGAACAGTAACATCTCCGCGCACATCTTCATGCCGGAGGACGCCCCTCTGCGCGGCATCGTGCAGCTCTCGCACGGCTTTTGCGATTACGTGATGCGCTACATACCGCTTGCCGAGGCACTGACTGCGGCAGGCTACGCCCTGTGCGGCAATGATGCGCTCGGCCACGGCGCCACCGCGCATCATAGCGACGATCTCGGCTTTTTTGCCGCCGAGGACGGGGCTGACACGGTCGTGACCGATCTTCACAAGATGACGCTTCTTCTGCGTTCTAAATACAAGGGTACGCCTATTATTCTGCTCGGCGTGGGGCTTGGCACCTACCCTGCGCGTATGTACGCGCAAAGCTATTACCGCGACATTGACGGCCTTGTGCTGGTCAATGCGGGGAATCTGCGCCATTCGTCGGCCTCCAAGCTGATCGCCCGTGCCGTTATACGCAAGCACGGAGAAAAGCATAAGAGCAAGCTGCTTGAGGCATGCACCTTCGGCCTTGCCAATCTGCGCATCGACCACCGCGATCTGCACGGCCGTGATTGGCTGAACCGTGACGGAGAGGCGGTTGGCGATGTTGTGGTGGATCCGCTTTGCAACTTCCGCCTGACAGCAGCTGCTTATCTCGATCTTTATACCATGGGCGACCGTGCCCGTACGGCCGCCTTTGTGAAAAACTTCCCGAAAAGCATGCCCATCCTCTTTATGACGGGGGATGCCGATCCGCTCGGCCACCGCGGCCGTGATGCCGCCGCCATCGCCACCCGTCTGCGCACCGTAGGGGCCAAGGATGTGAAGGAAAAGGTGTATGCAGGCGCACGCCATGACCTTCTTCGTGAAACCTGCCGCGCTGAATGCTACGCAGATATCGTCGCATGGCTCAACGCGAAATTTTAACTCCCGTTCCCGCCATCGTCGGCCCGACCGCCTCGGGGAAAACGGCACTTTCTCTTGCACTGGGTGAGCGGCTGGGGGCGGAGATCGTTTCCTCGGATTCCATGCAGATCTATCGCGGTATGGACATCGGCACCGCCAAGCCGACGGCGGCCGAGCGTGCCCTGCTTCCGCACCATATGCTGGACGTGGTCGATCCCACCGAGCCGTATAGTGCTGCTGAATATGCACGCGCCGCGCGTGCAGTGATCGAGGATGTCCTTGCACGCGGTAAAACGCCCCTCCTCTGCGGCGGCACGGGGCTGTATCTTGCTACGCTTCGCCGTGGCGGTGAGGAGGATCCGATCCCCGGAGAAACGGCCGTGCGCGCCGCCCTCGAGCGGGAAGGAGAATTGGCTGACGGCAGAGAACGGCTGTATGCCCGTCTTGTTGCCGTGGATCCCGTATCTGCCGCCGCCACGCACAAGAACAATCTGCGCCGCGTCATCCGCGCCCTTGAGATCTACGAGGCAACGGGCATTCCGAAAAGCGAGTGGGACCGCCGCTCGCGCGAGCGTGCCCCTGATGTACCTATGACCGTCATCGGCCTTCGTTTTTCCGACCGTGCGCTTCTTTACCGCCGCATCGATGCGCGTGTGGATGAGATGCTGCGCCTCGGTCTTCTTGAGGAGGTGCGTGCGCTTGTCGGTGACGGCAGACTGTCACGGGAAAGCACCGCAGGGCAGGCCATCGGCTATAAGGAGCTGCTCTCGGTTTTTGCAGGTGAGATGTCGCTTGCAGATGCCGCCGCAGAGATCAAGACCGCCACGCGCCGCTACGCCAAGCGGCAGATGACCTGGTTCTCGGCCGATCCCTCCGTCCGTTGGATCACGGTCGACCGTGAGGACGGCAGCCTGAAAACGGCCGCCGCGCTGACCGAGGAGGCACTTGCCCTTCTTCGGGGAGAAATTTGAATCTGTTAAAATACCCAACTATATAAAGGAGAATCCCATGAAACCGAATGAACTTATTGAGCGTCTTGAAGCAGGCGCGCTGTCCGCTTATACGCATCTTTACGGCGAGGATATTGCCTTCCAGACAGAGCGTTACATCAAGGCCGTGCGTGAGTTTGCCAAGCTGTACGGCGAGGACCGTGAGGTATTCGTCTTTTCCGTGCCAGGCCGTACTGAGGTCAGCGGCAACCATACCGACCATAACCACGGCCGCGTGCTGGCCGCCGCCATCGACCGCGATGTGATCGCCGTTGCATCCCCCTCGGAGGAGCCGCTCGTGCGCGTGCGCAGTGAGGGCTATTCCGAGGATCGCGTCGATCTTTCTGTCTGTACGAGCCCCGACAAGCAAAAGAATTTCAAATCGGGTGCGCTGGTTGCCGGTATGTGCGGTGGCTTCGTCCGCTACGGCCACAAGATAGGCGGCTTTGACGCCTATACGACCTCCCGCGTGCTGAAGGGCTCGGGACTTTCCTCCTCGGCAGCCTTTGAGGTCATGATCGGCAACATTCTCAACCACCTCTATAACGGCGGGGCGGTGAATAACGAGGAGATCGCCAAGATCGCCCAGTATGCCGAGAACGTGTATTTCGGCAAGCCCTGCGGCCTGATGGATCAGATGGCGTGTGCCGTCGGTGGCTTTGTCTTTATCGATTTTGAAGATCCCAAGGATCCCGTCATTGAGCCGATCGCCTTCGATCTCGATGGGCTGGGATATCAGCTTTATATCGTCAACACGGGCGGCAACCACGCAAACCTCAATGCGGACTACGCTTCCGTTCCCCAGGAAATGAAGGCAGTAGCCAACCTCTTTGGCCGTGATGTTTTGCGCGGTCTGACCGAGGAAGAGATATTTGCAAGAGCCACCGAGCTTCGTACCAAGGTCGGTGACCGCGCCATTCTGCGTGCCGTCCACTTCATCCGTGAAAATGAGCGTGTCAGCATGCTGGCAGAACACCTCAAAAACGGTCGCCTTTCGCTTTTCTTTGAGGGCATCCGTGCTTCGGGCGATTCGAGCTTCCGTTACCTGCAGAATGTCTATACTACCCAAAATGTGGAGGAGCAGGGGCTCTCTCTCGCGCTCGCCATCAGCGAGGGCGTTCTCTACGGCAAGAACTGCGCATGGCGTGTGCATGGCGGCGGCTTTGCCGGCACCGTGCAGGCCTTTGTACATCACGATCTTTCCGATGAATACCGCAAAGCACTGAACACCGTATTCGGAGAGGGCGCAGCCATGCAGCTCCGCATCCGTCCCGTCGGTGCGATCCGCGTAGACCTTTAAGCATCCCTCCCCAAAACGGTAATCCACCAAAAACAAAACAGGAGAGAAAACTATGGCAACCAAAAAACCGACTACAGCTCCCGCCGTGGCGACACCGGCGGCCGATAAAAAGGCGGCACTGGAAACGGCCATCGCCCGTATCGAAAAAACGATGGGCAAGGGCTCGATCATGAAGCTCGGTGAAACCACCGATCTGCAGATCAGTGCCATCTCCACGGGCTCTCTCAATCTGGATATGGCTCTCGGCATCGGCGGCGTACCGCGCGGCCGTATTGTTGAGATCTACGGGCCGGAATCCTCCGGTAAAACGACCGTAGCTCTCCACGTTGTTGCCGAGGTGCAAAAAACAGGCGGCGAGGCGGCGTTCATCGATGCAGAGCATGCGCTCGATCCCATCTACGCCAAAAAGCTGGGCGTGGATATCAACAATCTGCTCGTGTCCCAGCCGGACAGCGGTGAGCAGGCACTCGAGATCGCCGAGGCACTCGTGCGCTCGGGCGCGATCGACGTCATCGTCATCGACTCGGTAGCCGCCCTCGTTCCCCAGCAGGAGATCGACGGGGATATGGGCTCCTCGCACGTCGGTCTGCAGGCAAGACTCATGTCGCAGGCCATGCGTAAGCTGTCGGGTGCCATTGCCAAGACCAACTGCGTCGTCATCTTTATCAACCAGCTTCGTGAAAAGGTGGGCATCGTATACGGCAACCCCGAGGTCACAACGGGTGGCCGCGCCCTCAAGTTCTACGCCTCCGTCCGCATTGAGATCCGCAAGTCGGAGGCTCTGAAAAACGGCACCGAGGTCTACGGAAACCGCGTCAAGTGCAAGGTCGTCAAGAACAAGGTAGCACCCCCCTTCAAGACCGCAGAATTTGATATCCTCTACGGCAAGGGCATCTCCAAGAGCGGCGAGCTTCTTGATGTGGGTGCCATGCTCGGTATTATCGAGAAATCGGGCGCATGGTTCTCCTATGACGGCAACCGCATCGGTCAGGGCAAGGACAATGCCCGTAAATATATCGAGAGCAATCCCGACATCATGGCCGAGATCGAGGAAAAGATCCGCGCCGCTATGAAGAACGCCGACATGGGCGAGCAGTATGAGCTGGCGGAGGAGGATGAGCTCGACATCCGCGACTTTGATGCAGAGGAGTGATTCTCCCACGGTTAAGCTTCTGCGCGTTTCGCCCCCCCGTGAGAACGGAACGCTCACGCTTCTCGTTGCCACGGAGGGCGGTGGAACACGTTCTTATACGCTGAAGGCGGCACAGTACCGCGCGCTGGGTGCTCCTTCTGCGGGCGATACGCTGACGGGAGAGGCCTACGCGCTTCTTTCGGAGGTTGCCCGTGAGGGGGAGGCTATCCTGCGCGCGGTGAAGCTGCTTTCCTTTGGCGATCACAGCGCGCGTGCGCTCTGCCGCAAGCTCCGTGAGCGCGGCTTTGACCGCGAGGAGGCGGAGGCCGCCGTGGCACACATGATCGACCGCGGCTATATCCGTGAGGAGGAGCAGGCATACCGTATGGCCACCGCGCTTGCCAACCGCAAGTGCTGGGGGCGGCGGCGTATTCTTGCCTATCTTGCAGGCAAGGGCTATGAGGCCTCCACCGTACGTGCGGCCATCGCGGCCGCCGAGGCCGAGGGCGACATTGATTTTGACGCGCTCCGTGCGCGTCTTCTTTCCGAGAAATGCGGAGAGGACGCGACGGAGGAGGAGTGCCGTGCGCTCCTGTACAAACAGGGCTTTTAGAAAAAGTCCGCCATTCAGAAAAACGAAGGGGGAAACCGCATGAACGGCTGTGAGCTGCCAAGTGTGGCGGCACTTTCCTTTCTCGGCGATGCCGTGCACGCGCTCTGCGTGCGGCGCATGCTGGTCGCGCGTGGGATCTCCAAATCGGGGGATCTGAACCGTGAGGCGCTTTGCTACGTGACCGCAGAGGCGCAGGCAAAGCAGGCGGCGGTCATACTCCCACACCTTACCGAGGAGGAGCGTGACGTCTTTCGGCGCGCGCACAATTCCTCACATCTTAACAAGCCAAAGCATGCAAGCGGCGCAGATTACAGACAGGCCACGGGGCTTGAGGCGGTGCTTGGTATGCTCTCGGTCACAGGACAGGCGGCACGCATCGAGGAGCTTTTTTCTCTCGCGCTTGCCCCGAAAAATGAAGAAAATACACCCCTAGGAGATACACAATAAAATGATACAGAAGATCAAAGGAACGATGGATATTTTCCCCGAGGAGGCGGTGCTGTTCCGCCATCTTGAGGGGATCATGCGTGAGGAGGCGGCGCGCTATGGCTTTGGCGAGATCCGCACCCCCACCTTTGAGTGGACCGATCTCTTCGTCCGCGGCGTAGGCGATACCACCGACGTGGTGCAAAAGGAAATGTACACCTTTGCCGACCGTGACGAGAACCGCACCATTTCTCTGCGCCCCGAGGGAACGGCCTCGGTTGCACGCGCGCTCATCGAGAGCGGCAAATGCGTGGATGCCATGCCTCAGAAGTTTTATTACATCATCAGCTGCTTCCGTCACGAGAAGCCGCAGGCAGGCCGCTCGCGCGAGTTTTTCCAGTTCGGCACCGAGATGTTCGGCGCGGAGAATCCCGCCTCGGATGCGACCTCCATCGCTCTGGCCGCCGCCGTGCTTCGCCGTATTGGCCTCCGGAGCGTGCGCCTGCACATCAATTCCATCGGCTGTAAGAGCTGCCGCCCTGCCTACCGCGCGGCACTCGTTTCACACTTTTCAAAGCACACGGGTGAGCTTTGCGACACCTGCCGCACCCGTCTTGACAAAAACCCCCTGCGCCTTCTCGACTGTAAAAATCCCCCCTGTGCCGCCATCGCCAAGGAGGCACCGCGCACCGTGGATCATCTCTGCCCCGATTGCGCCGCGCATTTTGACGCGCTGAAGACCACGCTCGACCGCATGGGCATTCCCTACGTGGTCGATCCCTCTATCGTGCGCGGTCTTGATTACTATACACGCACCGTCTTTGAGTTCATCGCCGAGGGCATCGGGGCACAGTCCACCGTCTGCGGCGGCGGTCGCTATGACGGCCTTGTGTCCTCGCTCGGCGGCCCTGCCCTGTCGGGCATCGGCTTCGGCATGGGTATCACGCGCGTGATCCTCGCCATGCAGGCAGAGGGCATCCTGCCCCCCGCGCCCGAGAAGCCTGCGCTCTACATCGCTGCCTTGGGTGCATCGGCACAGGTGGCGGCCATGGAGATCACCGAGCGTCTGCGCAGAGCGGGCCGCTATGTGGAATGTGATGTCGTCGGCCGTAGCCTGAAGGCACAGATGAAGTACGCCAATAAGCTTGGTGCCGCCTATACGCTGATCCTTGGGGACAGCGAGGTCGAAAGCGGTCGCGCCCAGCTCCGCAACATGGAGGACGGCACCCAGCGTGAGGTCGAGCTTGCCTCCTTTAACCTCTGATATGGAAAGCACAAGAGAGCACTTTTTGCCCACCACCGCCGCGGACGTTGCCGCCCGCGGCTGGGATGCGGTGGATTTTGTATATGTTACGGGGGATGCCTACGTGGATCACCCGTCCTTTGGCGTTTCTATCATTTCCCGCGTGCTGGAGGCGGCAGGCTACCGCGTAGCCATTCTCTCCCAGCCGGATTACAAGAGCTGTGCCGATTTCCGCCGCTTTGGCCGTCCGCGCCTCGGATTTCTCGTCACGGCGGGCAATATCGACTCCATGGTCGCACATTATACGGTCGCACGCCGCAGGCGCACGACCGATTATTATTCCCCGGGTGGCAAGGCAGGCCGCCGTCCCGACCGCGCCGTTATCGTATACACCAACCGCATCCGTGAGGCGTACGGGGATGTTCCCGTCATTCTCGGCGGCCTTGAGGCCTCGCTTCGCCGCTTTGCGCACTACGATTATTGGGAGGATCGCATCCGCCGCAGTATCCTCGTGGATTCGCGTGCGGATATCCTCACCTACGGCATGGGAGAGAACATTCTTCTCCGCTTGGCCGCGCTCCTTGACCGCGGCATTCCCGTGCGCAAGATCCGCGATGTGCGCGGCTGTGTCTTTCTCGCCGCACGCGGAGATCGCGTGCATTTTGATGCGGTCGAGGTCGGAGATTACGACACCCTCAAGGAGGGCGGTGCGGCTTACGCGCAGGCGTTTATGACGCAGTACCGCAACCAGGATGCCATCACGGGCAAGGCACTTATCGAGTATTACGACGATAAAATGCTGGTCGCGAATCCCCCTATGCCGCCGCTTGAGCGTGAGGAGCTTGACCGCGTCTATGCGCTCCCCTACGCGCGTACCTACCACCCCGATTACGAGGCGGAGGGCGGCGTTCCCGCGATCGAGGAGGTACAGTTCTCCATCGCACATAACCGCGGCTGCTTCGGCTCCTGCAATTTTTGTGCCATCACCTTCCACCAAGGGCGTGCCGTTCGCTCACGGAGCGAGGAGAGCGTGCTCGCGGAGGCGCACACCATTGCCGCCATGCCGCATTTTAAGGGCTACATCCACGACGTAGGCGGCCCTACGGCCAACTTCCGCGGCCCCGCTTGTGAAAAGCAGCAGAGAAAGGGCGTGTGCCTTGACAGAAAATGCCTCTATCCCACCCCCTGTAAGAATCTCCGGATCGACCATCGCGAATATGCCGCCATGCTCGACAAGATCGCGGCCATTCCGCGCGTCAAGCGCGTCTTTATCCGTTCGGGCATCCGCTACGATTATCTGATGGCCGATCCGCACCGTGAGGAATTTATGCGCGCCCTCGTCGCGCGCCACGTCAGCGGCCAGCTGAAGGTCGCGCCCGAGCACTGTGCCGGGGGCACGCTTGCCGCCATGGGCAAGCCCTCCATCAAGGTGTACGAGGACTTTAAGCGCGAATACTTCCGTCTCTCTGCCGAGGCAGGAAAAGAGCAATATCTCGTTCCTTATCTCATGTCAAGCCACCCCGGCTGTACCCTCCGTGATGCCGTGTCGCTCGCGCTCTTCCTCAAAAAGGAGGGCTACATGCCCGAGCAGGTACAGGACTTTTATCCGACGCCCGGCACCGTGTCCACGGTCATGTACGCCACGGGGCTCGATCCCTTCACAGGGAAGAAGATCTACGTCGCACGCGATTATCACGAAAAGCAGCTTCAGCGCGCGCTCCTTCAATATACAAAGCCGCAAAATGCCCCCCTCGTGCGGGAGGCACTTCGTGCCGTTGGGCGTGAGGATCTGATCGGCTACGGTGCGGAATGCCTTGTGCGCCCCACGCGCGGAGAAGAAGCACCCGTCACCCATGGAAATGGGCAGAAAAAGGGCAAGACTGCCAAGAGCCGCCTTGCATCTCCCAATACGGGCGTGCAGTACAACGGTCGCGCGCGTCCGCCGCGCGGTGCCAAGTCGGGCGCAGGACCTTCCGAGGCAGAGAGGGGCGGCAAAGCCCCCAAAACCGCATTTGGGAACACACGCCCCCCGCAAAACGGCAAAAAAGGCGGCAAGCCGGCCGCCAAAGGGAAGGGAAGCCTCCCGAAAAAAAGCACCCGGCCCGCCCCGAAAAAG
>JAZOOW010000074.1:0-6513 GCA_045655145.1 Eubacteriales bacterium
TGACAAGCACTGACTTAATTAAGGACAACAATATTTTGCCAAAAGCAACGTAATGGCACTTTTGACATTGGCATATCAAAAGCCTGTGTGATTCCCTTCCGAGAGATAAAAAAGCCTTCTCCTGTGGGAGAAGGTGGCAGCCGAAGGCTGACGGATGAGGAGTCCTTGGTGGAAAACACCTCATCCACCGCTACGCGGTCCCCCTTCCCCCACTGGGGAAGGCTACGTTTGTGCAAACTTTTTTGCTTGTAAACAACCGTATGTTTTTGTCGTCCTTTAATTAAGTCTTTAGAAGCATTGCTTCCGTGTCCACAAAAGCTGATTTTGAATTGACGGCAAGCCGTCATGTTTTCAATGCCGAAGGCAATTCATGCACCGCAGGTGCAATTCATGGCGCAAGCCAATTCTTGCCCGCAAGGGCAATTCATTATGGGCGCGCTTTATATCCTACAATTAACCTTCGTTATCGGGCGCGCCCACGCGGCCATGCTCCTTCAGATAAATGAGCAAGACGGTGATATCGGCAGGGTTGACACCGCTGATACGGGCGGCCTGCCCGATGTGGAGCGGTCGGATCTCGGCAAGCTTTTGCGCTGCCTCGGTCCGCAGTCCGCGCAAGGAGAGATAGTCAAGATCGGCGGGCAGACGCTTGTCCTCCAGCTTGGCCTGCTTTTCTACCTCGGCAAGCTCACGGCGGATGTAGCCCTCGTATTTGACCTGCACCTCCACCGTTTCGGCGGTCGCACGCGGAAGCACGGGACGGTCGGGATCGATGGCGGCAAGGGCCGCATAGCTCACCTCGGGACGGCGGAGAAGGTCGGCAAGACGCGCGCCGCTTTCGATCGGTGTTGAGCCTCTGGCGGTCAGCATGGCGTTGACAGCCGCCGAGGGGGGTACGGTGGTCTTTCCAAGGCGTGCTACCTCGGATTCGATCGCGCGCCGCTTTTCCGTGAAGGCGGCATAGCGCTCGTCGCCGATCAGCCCCACGCGCCGTCCGATGTCGGTCAGGCGCAGGTCGGCGTTATCCTGTCGGAGAAGCAGACGGTATTCCGAGCGCGAGGTCATGATGCGGTATGGCTCGTTCGTTCCCTTGGTGACAAGATCGTCGATCAGCGTGCCGATGTAGGAGGAGGCACGCGGCAGGACCATCGGCTCCTCGCCGCGCACGGCGAGGGCGGCGTTGATGCCCGCCACAAGCCCCTGTGCCGCCGCCTCCTCATAGCCCGAGGTTCCGTTGAACTGACCGGCACCGTAAAGGCCGCCGATCTTCTTCATTTCCAGCGTGGGATAGAGGCAGAGCGGATCCACGCAATCGTACTCGATGGCGTAGGCGTAGCGCATGATCTCGGCATGCGCAAAGCCGGGGAGCGTGGCGATCATCTCCCTCTGCACGTCAGCAGGCATGGAGGTGGAAAAGCCGCCGAGATACATCTCGTCACTCGTTCGTCCCGTCGGCTCTACGAACAGCTGATGGCGTTCCTTGTCCGCAAAGCGGACGAGCTTGGTTTCAATGGACGGACAGTAGCGCGGCCCCGTACCCGTGATATTGCCCGAATACATGGCACTGCGCTCAAGATTCTCCCGAATGATGGCGTGCGTTTTCTCGTTGGTATAGACGATATAGCAGGGGCGCTGCGGAAGCGCGGCAAAATGCGCGGCATCCGTCCGCACCGAGAAGGGACGGGCATCCACCTCTCCCTTTTGCTCCTCAAGACATGAAAAATCGATCGACCGCCCCGCAATGCGCGCGGGTGTTCCCGTTTTGAAACGGACAAGCGGCACGCCTGCGCGGCGGAGTGCCTCTCCGAGCGCATTGGCGGGCAGCATCCCATCGGGGCCTGCGGCCGCGACGTACGAGCCGATAAAGATCTCACCGCCGAGGTATGTCCCCGTAGCCAAAATGACCTTGTCGGCAAAAAAGACCTCTCCAAGGGCGGTCACCACACCGCGCACGGTGGGCTTCCCTCCCCCGTCGGGCTCGATCACAAGATCGGTGATCTCGGCCTGCACGATGCGGAGATTTTCTTCCTTTTCAAGGATCTCCTTCATGACCTGACGGTAGGCAAGCCGGTCTGCCTGTACGCGGCGGGAATGCACCGCCGCACCCTTGCCGAGGTTGAGCGTACGGGATTGCAGGGTGACAAGATCGGCGGCGTAGCCCATCTCGCCGCCAAGGGCATCGATCTCATACACGAGATGCCCCTTGCCGCTGCCCCCGATGGACGGGTTGCAGGGCATATTGGCAATGGCATCGAGCGAAAGCGTAAAGAGCACCGTATCCAGCCCCATGCGCGCGGCGGCAAGGGCGGCCTCGACCCCTGCGTGTCCGCCGCCGACAACGGCAATGCCCGTTCTGTTTTCCACGGTGCTCCCCCCTTTTTTGCCAAAATAAAGCTTTTACGCGATTATTTTACCACACGCGGGCCGAAAATGCAAGGTTTTTGCATGAGAAAAAGCACGCAGATTCCGTAGCATCCGCGTGCTTTTGTTTGAGATGTTATTTTACGCCAGCGCGGCGAGGGCGGTTTTTCCAATCAGAAGCTGCCCCTCGCTGTTCGGGTGGATACCGTCGCGGCAAAAATAGGGGGTCGGGCTCCATTTTTCAAGAAAGGCAGAGCGCAGATCCAGAATGCGTGCGCGATATTCGCGCGCGAGCCGCGCCAGCACCAAGGAATACCGCTCGTGGTAACGATAGATCTTGTCCTTGTCGCCAAGCCATGCAAGAATATTGTCCTCAGACAGCCCCTCACGCGCCACAAAATGGAAATACCGCTCCGAAATGATAGGCGGAAGCGTGCAGAGCACGACCTGCATACCGCGGTCGCGCGCCAGTCCGATCATGGTGCACATAGTTTCCTCATAACGGGCAAGCGGCGTTTTCGGAAGATGCTCCCCCTTCGGATCCTCGCTGATCGCGCGCCAGTCAAAATCACTGTCATTGCCGCCAAATTCAAGAAAAGCGATATCTCCCGCAACGCCTGCGGCAAGATCCGCCTGCATGGTGTGGAGCCCCGCCTCCACGGTCATGCCCATACGGGCGCGGTTGACGATCTCCAGCCCCGTATGCTCGGCCACGTAGCCGACGGCCGTGCAGGGCGCAATGCGATAGCGGTTTTTTTCCTCATCAAAAATGACGCCGCGCGCCAGAGAATCTCCCCAAATCACCACTTTTTTCTTTTCAGGCACATCCATCACTCCATTCAAAAACATAACATCTGGTTTTCAATACTATGTTATCACATTTTTGTTGCTTTGTCAATAAGTTTTTTGGATTTTTTGTGTTCTTTTTTATTTTTGCGGACATATTCTCTTGACTTGCCGCCTGTGGTATGTTATTATAGGGTATAAGGAAGTATGCCCATTTTGGGCGGAGGATAAACATGACAGACGAAAACAGATTAAAAGAGGCGGCGGCCCTGATTGGCAACCACGACCTCGCAAAATGGGAGGACCTGCCCGACCTTGGTCTGTATATGGACCAGGTAACAGGCTTTCTCAACAAGCAGCTGGATCCGTTTTCCTCGGAGGGCGGTGAAGGCCCTCTGACCGCCAGCATGATCAACAACTATGTCAAAAGCGGTCATATCTCCCGTCCCCACAAGAAGAAATACAGCCGTGACCAGATTGCCGCGCTCTATATGCTCTGCTCGCTGAAAAAGGATCTCTCGATCAACGATGCGGCAGCACTGATCTATTTTCTGACCGAGCAAAGCGGCTCCCGTGCCGCATTTGACCATTTTGTGGCCTTGCAGAGAACGACGATGGACAAGGTGGCCGCACGCTTTGCAGATCTGCACGATGAGAGCGATTCTGCCGCACTGACGGCACTGGCGGCAGATCTGATCCTGCACGCCTGTGCGGAGCGCGTGGCGGCGGAGTCCTTGATCTCCTATCTGATCACCAAGGATGATGCCAAGCTCCAGCGTGCGCGTGAAGCCGCAGAGGAGGAACGCCTTGCCCGCGAGCAGGCCGACCGCGACGAGAAAGAAGCCAAGGAGCGTAAAAAGCAAGCAAAAAAAGCCGCGCGCGAGGCGGCGAAGAAGGGTTAAGCCTTTTATAGAGAGAAGGGCACTATGCAAAGCACGGTGCCCTTCTCTCTTTGCCGTTTTCACGACACACGGGTGCATAGCTTTGGGAAAATTCGCCCATACTGTGATGAGAAACAGCATGACTGAGTGAATTTGGGGAGACGGCAAATGAAAGCATTTTCTCTCTTGGGCGTACGGTTTTCCCATGCGGAGCGGGAGGAGCTTCTCTCGCGAGCGGCGGCGTGCGTGAAGGCGGCGCGAGCCGCGCGGAGCAGAACGGAGGGTGGCAGAATTTCGGGCGGCGGATACATCGTCACGCCGAATGCGGAGATCACCTATCGTGCTTCGCGCGATCCCGCATTTTGCGGCATTCTCAACCGCGCCACGCTGGTGCTTCCGGACGGCGTGGGCGTGACGGCGGCGGCACGGCTGTTCGGCGTGCAGCTTTGCCGCTTCCCCGGCATTGATTTTGCCGAGGCACTGCTTGCCGTCGCCCCACCCGAGGGGTATCGCGTTTTTTTGCTGGGTGCACGGGGGGGGGTTGCCGTACGGGCGGCAGCCGCGCTCGCGGGGAGATATCCGCGTGTACAGGTCGTTGGGGTGTATCACGGGTATTTTCGCGCGGAGGAGGATACCGCCGTACGGGCGCAGATCGCGGCGGCCGCACCCGATATTCTGTTTGTCTGCCTCGGCTCTCCGAGGCAGGAGGAATGGATGGCCGCGCACCCACTGCCCTGTGTCGCGATCGGGCTTGGCGGTGCGCTTGACGTGTGGTCGGGGAGCGTGCGGCGCGCGCCGCGCCTTTTTCGGCGGTTGGGGCTTGAGTGGCTGTTCCGCCTTCTTTCCGAGCCGCGGCGGTGGCGGCGCGCGCTTCTTTTGCCTCGTTTTTTTGTGGCGGTGGTCCACGCACGCTTTTTCCCGTTGCAAACTGACCGAAAAAAACGCGCCCTGCACCAAAAGAACCGCCAAATGTAACAAAAATGATAAAAATTTTACAAACATCTTGCAAGTTGCGGAAAAATATGCTACAATATCTTGGATTTAGAAAAATCCTTTTCATGTCAAAAAATTTATTTATATATGGAGGAAAAACACATGGCAGTAAAAGTTGCGATCAACGGCTTTGGCCGTATCGGCCGTCTGGCTTTCCGTCAGATGTTCAACGCAGAGGGCTATGAGATCGTTGCCATCAACGACCTGACCAGCCCCAAGATGCTCGCTCACCTTCTCAAGTACGATTCCGCACAGGGCAGATATGCTCTTGCCGATACCGTTGAGGCAGGCGAGGACAGCATCACCGTAGCAGGCAAGACCATTAAGATCTATGCAGAGAAGGACGCTGCAAATCTTCCCTGGGGCGAGATCGGCGTAGACGTCGTTCTCGAGTGCACCGGCTTCTACACCTCCAAGGAGAAGTCCATGGCTCACATCACCGCAGGTGCCAAGAAGGTCGTTATCTCCGCACCCGCAGGCAAGGACCTCAAGACCATCGTATTCTCCGTAAACGAGAAGACGCTCGACAAGGATGATCAGATCATTTCTGCCGCATCCTGCACCACCAACTGCCTCGCTCCGATGGCAAAGACGCTTAACGACTACGCTCCCATCCAGAGCGGTATCATGACCACCGTTCACGCCTTCACCGGCGACCAGATGGTTCTTGACGGTCCCCACAGAAAGGGTGACCTCCGCCGCGCACGCGCCGCAGCTGTGAACATCGTTCCCAACTCCACCGGTGCTGCAAAGGCAATCGGCCTCGTTATTCCCGAGCTGAACGGCAAGCTGATCGGCTCTGCACAGCGTGTTCCCGTTCCGACCGGCTCTACCACCACCCTTGTGGCAGTTGTTAAGGGCGAGAACGTGACCGTAGACGGCATCAACGCCGCTATGAAGGCTGCAGCATCCGCATCCTTCGGCTACACCGAGGAGGAGCTTGTTTCCTCTGACGTGATCGGCATCACCTACGGCTCTCTGTTTGATGCTACCCAGACGATGGTTACCGAGATCGGTGACGGCCTCTATCAGGTTCAGGTCGTTTCGTGGTACGACAACGAGAACTCCTACACCAGCCAGATGGTCAGAACCATCAAGTATTTCGCTGAGCTGTAAGAAGCCTACAAAAGGAGCGCACCGCGGTGCGCTCCTTTTATGTTTTCCCGAACAGGCATCCGACCGGGAAAGATCGGATGCCTGTTTCTTGTTTTTCAGTCTTTTGTTTTCCTATATATGTATTGATTTTATCATATCACCGTGCTATCATGAAATTACCAAGCATCGCCATTCAACCTTTATTTTGTTTGGACAGAAGGCAAAATTTCATGAAAAAAAGACTTTTTCTCTTTTTCTCGTCTTTGGGTTGATCCTTTTTCGGCATTATCGGCATCACCGTATACGACGGTGAAAAGCCCCCGGTTAGCCTAAGTGGGTTAGCCTAAGTAGGCTAGCCTAATTGGGCTAGCCTACACCTGCACCGACATGAGAACCG
>JAZOOW010000075.1:0-4784 GCA_045655145.1 Eubacteriales bacterium
CATGGCTACGATCCGACTTCCCTGCAGAGCGGCTCCGCCGCGGATGCAAATATCGCCGTTCTTTTCCCGTCGGATGTCGGCGCCTGCCCGACAGAGAAAGTTGATCAAGTCCTCCACATGCGGCTCGCAGGCAGCCACGGAAAGATGCGTGATTCCCTCCGCGAGGACTGCCGCCAGAATGGCATTCACCGTTGCCCCAACGGACACCGTGTCAAAGGTGACTTGCGCACCGCGCAATGTCCTTGCCGATACGGAAACGCCACCGTCCTCCGCAACCGTTTCCGCACCGAGCGCGGCAAAGGCCTTGATATGCTGATCGATCGGCCGCGTTCCGAAATCGCATCCTCCAACGCGCCCGATGCATCCTTCTCCGAAGCGTCCGAGTGAGGCTCCCAGAAAATAGACGGACGCGCGCATTCCCGATGTCAAGACATCGGGGATAGGGCATGGGGTGGCTGCACGGGTGTCGATTGCATAACATGCACGGTCAAGCCGTGTTACAGAGGCACCCATATAGGTGAGAATGGCAAGTGCCCGCGATACATCGCGAATGCACGGCACCCCCTCCAGGATCACCTGCCCCCGACACAGGAGTGTGGCGGCAAGGATCGGCAAGGCGGCATTTTTGCTCCCCCCCACGGACACGGTTCCGCGAAGCGGGCCGCTTGGTTTTATGTAAAGTGTGTTCATTATCTGCTTCGGTCAAGGACCGCTCTCCTTTTTGATCGTAGGTGTGGATGCTTCAAACCGAGCAGCCCCAAACATCGCAGACATTCCTCGGTGAGGGGTTTATCGGTTTTACCCACACCATCAGTATACGAAAGCAGCCCCTTCTGCGTGAAGGGGCTGCTTTCTGTGCATAGAACACGGTCGTTCCTGTATAAAAATCCATGTGCCGCGCATGACTGAAAAAAGGCTGCGGGCAAGCATTGCACGCGGCCTTGCCTATTTATTAGGCGAGAAAATCAAAGAGAACGGACACCGAACGCGCCGCCATCTCCTTGACAAAGGCGGGATAATCAGAAACGGCATCCCCGTCCGCACTGTCCGAGATCGTCCGCAGGACCGCCACGGGAACACCGTTGACCGCCGCTACGTGGGCAATAGCTGCCCCCTCCATCTCGCAAGCGATGGCATCAAAGCAGGTACGGATGCGATCCTTGACCGCCCCAGAGGCTACGAACTGATCTCCCGAGGCGATCCGTCCCCGAACGGCACGGATCCCCTTTTTTTGCATCACGACCATCAATTCATCAGCCGTGTCAGCATCTGCCTCGAAATAAATCTTGTTAATTCCGGAAACAAGACCGACGGGATCCCCAATCGGAGAGGTGTCCATATCATGCTGGACAAGCTCTGTTGCTACGGCGACATCCCCGATGCCCAGCTCCGAGGAAAGCGTTCCTGCCACCCCGGTATTGATGAGAAGCGCAGGTGCGTAGCGCAGGATCATGGTCTGCGCACAGATAGCGGCATAGACCTTTCCGATGCCACAGGTGGCCACGACCACATCATGGCCGCAAAGACGACCGCTGACATAAGTAATTCCGCTGATGCATGCCATTTGCGGCTCTGTAATGGCGGCGACAAGTGCTTCCGTTTCTGCCTCCATGGCACCGATAATACCGATCATATGCTTGCCTCCCCGTATGAAAAGTCGATGCTCTGCTTGCTGTCCAAAACAGCAAGATAGCGTTCCGCCTCACGCCGTGCGGCAGTCAAGGAGAGCGAACGGTAATTGCCGCATTCCTCGGCACTTGCACCGAACACCTCTCCCGTATGAGCAAGAATAGCCTGCAAAACTGTACGCACCGCAACCAAGACCTCCTCGGGGGTGCGGTTACGCACAAGAAGATAAAAGCCTGTCTGACATCCCATAGGGCCAAAGTAGATCACATCTGCCCCGATCTCCCCGTTACGGATGTAGGTGGCAAACAGATGCTCTACCGTGTGCATCGTTATGTTATCCATGTAATCCCCTGCGTTGGGGCAACGGGTGCGCAGATCATAGGTCGTGACATCGCCGTCCTTGCGGGAGATGTATATGCCTTCCGAAAGGCGGGTATGGTCCACACAAAAGCTGGTAATTTTTTGAATATTCTTCATAGCTGTACCTCATACTTTTATCAGGATGCGCGCGGCGGAAAGAGACGATCAAAGAAAGCCTGCAAGCGGTCGGCGCGACGGTAAGCAAAGAGAAAGGCGAGGAGCGAAAGTGCCCCAAGTCCGAGAAGGAGCGCAATTCCCCATCCGTCGTATGGGATGATCTCCCCCGTCATAAAGAAAAGTGTGCCTGCGATCGACACAGGGCGGCAGACTGCCTGGATCAACAAAAATTGAGGCCAGCGCAGCTTTGTCACACCCGCAACCGCGCACAACGCATCATCGGGAAAGGCAGGCAGGAGAAACATAAAGAAGAAAACGACAAATTCCCTACCGTGTGCTTTCTTCAGATATTTGTCTACTGTGTCACCGTCACCGATCACCCAGTTGACAAACGGACGGCCGATCCTGCGCCCCAAAAAGAAGGCAAGGCTTGAGCCGATCCACGTACCGAGGAGCGATCCGAAAAAGGAGAGCCACGGACCAAACAGCAGGTTCCCTGCCAGAACGGTTACCGTAGAGGGAATGGGAATAAAGGTCACCTGCAAAAAGGAAAGCAGGACAAAGGCAAGAAAAGCAAAGGCACCCCGCTCGGCTATATAGGCGCGGATCTGCTCTGTGGTCAGGTCTGTGAGGCCGAAGTGGCGTAGGATCATCCAAATGAGAAAAAGAAGCAGAGAAAGCCCCAAAAGTGAAAGAAAAAGGCGCAACATGATCTGTCCCTTTGTATTCGACTGTTTCATCGGCTCCCCCCTCTCTATCAATGATATTGTACCACAAGTGCAGAAAAAAGCAAGGAATTTTTTCAATTTTTTCATCCTCGTTTCTCTTAATGTGGAAGAATAAAGAGAATTTGTAAAAAGTATAGACTTTTTGCTCGTTTTGTGCTACAATATGTACGATTATCAAGAAACAATCAAACCACAGAGGTCACTATGCTCGAATTACAACACGTAGAATTCCGCGTTCCCACCGCCGAGGGTGGAGAAAACGTCATCATCTCGGATCTCTCCTTGCTGCTTGACACGGGAAAGTTTACCGTGATCACCGGCCCGAACGGCGGAGGAAAATCCACCCTGGCCAAGCTGATCATGGGCATTGAAAGGCCCACGGAGGGGCGTATCCTCTTTGACGGAGAGGATATCACCGATCTTTCGGTTTACGAGCGCGCACAGCGCGGCATCGGCTACGCCTTCCAGCAGCCCCCTCGTTTTAAGGGGCTGACGGTGCGCCGTCTTTTGAGCCTTGCGCACGGCAGTGAGCTGCCCGTGGACGAGTGTTGCTCCTATCTCACAAACGTCGGTCTTTGCTCGGCCGATTATCTGAACCGCGAGGTAGACGCTTCTCTGTCCGGCGGTGAGGTCAAGCGCATTGAGATCGCCACCCTGATGGCGCGTGATCTTAACCTTGCCATTTACGACGAGCCCGAGGCAGGCATCGATCTTTGGAGCTTTGCCATGCTCGTCAAATCCTTCCGCGCCATTTCCGAGAAGCATCATAAAAGCACCATTATCATTTCTCACCAGGAGCGCATTATGCAGCTTGCCGACGACATCGTTGTCATTGCAGATGGCAAGATCCGCGAGATGGGCCCCAAGGATGAGATCTTCCCACGCTTGATCTCGCAGGTGAGCAGCGAGGCAAGCTGCAATCTGCGCCGTGGCGGAAAGGAGTGAGCGTATGGCAGCATGGAACAAAATAGACAGTGCCGTCCTTGAGGCGGTCGCCGATCTGCATAAAGTGCCCGAGGGCGCCTACAACATCCGCAAAAACGGTGAATCGCTCGGCCGCCGTTCAAGTGCCAACATTGAGATCACCACCAAGACGGACAAGCCCGGAATTGATATCCGTATCCTACCCGGCACAAAAAACGAGAGCCTGCATATCCCCGTCATTCTGACCGAAAGCGGCCTTCACGACGTTGTATATAACGACTTCTATATCGGAGAGGATGCAGACGTCCTGATCGTAGCCGGATGCGGCATCCACAACTGCGGTGACCAGGCCAGCGAGCATGACGGCATCCACACCTTCCATGTCGGGAAGGGGGCGCATGTCCGCTACGTAGAAAAGCATTACGGCGAGGGGGACGGCTCGGGCGAGCGTGTGCTCAATCCGCAAACCGTTGTTTACCAAGAGGAAAATTCGCTTTGCGAAATGGAAATGATCCAGATCCGCGGCGTCACCTCCACAAGGCGCGATACGCGCGCCGAGATCGGTGCAGGTGCCAAGCTGATTCTGACCGAGCGTCTGATGACACACGGCAAGCAGACCGCTGACTCGGACGTTACGATCACGCTTTCGGGAAAGGATGCAGCCACCCAGATCATCTCGCGCAGTATTGCAAAGGATGACTCCGTGCAGGTCTTCCACCCCTGTGTGATCGGCAATGCTCCTTGTCGTGCGCACGTACAGTGCGACTCGATCATCATGGATCGCGCCACCGTACGCTCGGTTCCCGAGATCGCGGCCAATCACGCGGATGCACAGCTCGTTCACGAGGCCGCCATCGGCAAGATCAACAGCGACCAGATCATGAAGCTGATGACGCTTGGCATGACCGAGGAGGAGGCCGAGGTCATCATCATCGAAGGATTTTTGCATTGACTCTTAAAAGCAGAGGCCCGGCCGCGAAAGCGGCCCCGCCTTTTTTTTGTTTTTTGTTGTGATTTGACAACTTT
>JAZOOW010000076.1:0-18769 GCA_045655145.1 Eubacteriales bacterium
CGATCCGACTTAGAATGTAGTCAATCGCATTCCGCTTGATATAACGGCGTCTTTTTGTCATAATCGGCTCCTTTCACGAAGAATTTGTTGCAATGGCGGTGCAAACACCGCGTGCGGCGAGGTGGGGAAAGCGCAAATAGATGCTGTCACCGCGATACAGAGGAAAGCCGCTGACGGAGAGGGCATCCTTGGTGCGGATCGCATCGGCAGATACGGTGAGCGTGACGGTCACATAGCCGGGGTAAGGCACACGGCGGCGCACACGCGCCGTGCGGTCATAGACGTCGGTGGTGGCGGGGGCAACGGAAACCTCGGTAATGCTGCCGATCCTGCGCTTTCCAACCGCATCCAGCACGGTGTCCCCCGTGGAAAGCTCATGGGCGTATTCCTCCCGCAAGGGAGAAAGACGGAGGGTGTAGGTGATCGGCTCACTGCGTGCAAACAGGGAGCGCGGAGAGGCGGCGTATAAAAAGAGAAAAAGTGCCGCGCCGATCAAAAGGAAAAAAAGGGCATCCGCGCAAAACACGAAAAGGCGCGCGGGGCGGGTGAGAGATTGATCCATGATACTCCTTCGGTGAAACAGGAAGACTCAAAGGATCTCGATATCGGTCGCATAGGCTTCATTCTCGTAGTCGGAGAGCGGGGCCATGCGTGCGCGTTGGGTGCGCCCTACGCGCGAGATGGCCACCATGAGCCCCACAACAATGAAGAACAGGAAAAAGATACGGCTGTTATAAAAAACATAGTCAAACATGCCGTTGACAAGAAGCGCGAACACGCCACAGCCAATGCCGAGGCCAAGCAGGCGGAAATCATCCTGCGTTTCCTCGTGACGGTGGGAAAGGAAGCATTGGAAGAAGAAGGCGACAAAGAGAAGAAAGACAACGGGGCCAATGATGCCAAACTCACAAAACAGCTGCAAAAGCAGGTTGTGCGCGTGCGGTGCGGCCTCCATACCGGCAGGGGCATACAGGGGATACAGTGCGCTGAAGGCCGCAGTCCCCACGCCGATGCCGGACAGAATATGATCGCCGATCATGGCAAAGGAGCCCTGCCAGATGCCAAGGCGGTAGGATACCGAGGTATCAGCGAGCGAGGTGATCGAGGAAAATCGGATCCCAATGGCCGAGGGGGCATAATGCAAAAAGATCGGAAAGGCGATCAGCATGGGAATGAGCGCATACAGCGTCACGGGATTGAGCAGAAAGATAAAGAGTGCCAGCGAAAGGATCACGCCGATCCAAGCCCCGCGCGACCAGGTATAGACGATGGCGGCAAGGAAGATTGCCATCATAAGTGCCGAGCCGATGCGGCCGCCAACGCCTCCGCGCTGTAAAAGACGGGAAACCGTGAGTGGGAACAAGAGCACCAGATAGACGGCAAGCACGTTCGGGTTCTCAAACACAGAGGTGATACGGCCGGCGATGTACGCATAGGCGGAGGAATCCAGCCAATTCGCAATCGCATGGCCGGAGAGCTGCTGGATCAGCCCGATGGTCGAAACGGTCGTGCCGCCAAACAGCAAAAGATTGATGGCGCGGTTGATCTTTTCCGGTGTGTTCAAGAGATTGGCCGCCAGGAAATAGCCCGAAAGCAGAACCAGCATGATGAGTGCCTGTGCACGGGATTCAAGACCGCCCTTGGTCAAAAAGACAGCACCAAGATAGAGAGCGGCAAGCAGAAGCATGCAAAGATCAAGCGGCTGAAAGGAGAAAAGACGCTTGCCGAGCAGGACCTTGAAGATGTAGCCGACAAGGCCGACAAGGAGGACAATGGCGAGAACCACCGTGGGGTGGCTGAAAAAGATCAAAAAGGGCGCAAACAGGATCGCCGAGAAGAGAGCCAGCTCCGGCGAGGAGAGCATGGCAAAGAAGGTGACCGTGAGAAAGGCTGTCAGGATCAGCCATACGGGATTGACAAAGAAGCTGGCAATACCGAAGGCGGAGCCGATAAAAAAGGCGGCGGTCGGCGAGATGGTTCGCGGGCTTTTTCTTGCATGCGGCGTGCGCGAAAGACCGAAAACACGGTAGAGGAGGGAGGAAAGAAGCGGATTGCTCTGCGCCGCCTCATAAATAGGCTTTTTCGAAAGCAGGAGCAATGCTCCCGCCAAAAGGAGCGCAATGCCGACATACAGGTTCAAAAGGTCGCCTGTTGTTTCGGGGAGTGCGTACTGCGGAATGACATATACCAGGACGGAATAAAAGCCAAAGGTGGCAGACAGAACACCGTAGGTGCGTGCCTCCGTATAGCGGGCAATGTCGGATAGGATGTGAAAGGCGGCACTGAGATGGCTTTTCTCAAAAAGAATGGCAATGCGGTGCCGCAAGGGCAGGATGCCGCGCCGCAGGTGATGCTCACGCAAGCGCGTGCCGATGCGGCTTTCCGCGATAGCGGTATGGCAGGCATCCTGTCCGAGAAGAAAACGGCCGACAAGTGTCGCCGAGAGAAGGGAAAGAAGCTTCCCGGGGAAGGCCAGAACGGCGGCAAAAAAGGCAAGGAGACGGTCTCCCTGTGCGGCTTTTTTATCGGTTTTCTTTTCCATGCGGACACCTCCTTTTTCGGTTTTTTTGAAAGGCGGTAGGTCAATCCCTTGGGGATTTGCGCCGCGGTTTTTTTGTCGGTTCCGGATGGGCCGCACGGTAGGCGGCGTAGAGATCCGGGCGGCGCTCCTCGGTCAGGCGGAGGGCGGCATTCTGCCGCCAGGCCTCAATGTTGCCGTGATGCCCCGAGAGGAGAACGGGGGGCACCTCACGTCCCATGAAAACAGGGGGGCGCGTATACTGGGGGTACTCCAAAAGGCCGCTTGCAATGCTCTCCCCCTCGTAGCATGCGGGGGAGGCAAGCACACCGTCCAGCATACGGCTGACGGCATCTACCAAAACACAGGCAGGAAGCTCCCCACCCGTGAGAACGTAATCGCCAATAGACAGCTCCTCGTCTACGATCTCCTCCAGCACGCGCTCATCCACGCCCTCATAGTGTCCGCAAAGCAGAATGAGGTTGTCATAAGCGCATAGCTCACGGGCAATATCCTGGGTGAGCACACGGCCGCGGGGGGAGAGATAGATCACGCGGCGGCGGTTTTCTCCGGGGATATCGGCGGTTGCGGCGCGGAAGCAGGCATGGATCGGCGGTGCCGCCATGACCATGCCCACGCCGCCGCCGTAGGGTGTATCGTCCACGTTGCGATGCTTGTTTTCGGAATAATCGCGGATCTGGTGACAGCGCACGGTGATATGCCCTGCCTTTTGCGCCCGTCCGAGAATGCTCTCGGAGAGAACACCGCTCACCATCTCGGGAAACAGCGTTAAAATGTCAAACTGCATACGCCCTTATGCCTCCTCAAAAAATCCGGGGATCGGGCGGATAAAGATGCCTGCATCGGTGTCCACGCGGTCAAGAAATGCGGGGACGGCAGGAAAAAGCACGTGCCGTCCGTCGGGCGTTTTGATGTCATACATATCCGAGGAATAAGCCTGCCCGACCTCTGTCAGCACGCCGTAGCAGTGGCCGCTGTCCGCATCAAAGACCGAAAGTCCGATCATATCCGCGATCAGAACGGCGTTCTCGGGAACGGGGATATCCTCACGCGAGGCAAAGAGCGTTTTTCCGCGCAAAAGAAGCGCGGCATTACGGTCGAAGATGCCGTCCAGCGTCATAAGAACAGCACCGCCGTGGGGGGAGGCCGCCTGCACCCGCACGGGGCGGTAATGACCGTTCGGCTCCTCAAAATAGACGGTGGAGAGGGAGGCAAGGACCTCGGGCGAGTCGCAATAGGATTCAACACGCAGGGCACCGTGTACGCCGTGTGCCGTCGCGATCCTGCCGCAGGGGAGATATGCCGCCTTGCCCATTTTGGTAGTCCTCCTTTGCTGTGCACCGTTTGCGGTACTGCTTTCTTGCGGCTATTATAGCATATATTTCAAAAAAAAGCAACAATAACTGTTAAAAAACGTTCCGAGAGAGGAGGATGGGCGCGTTTTATCCTAAAAATGGTGGACACCTCCCCCACCGGAGGGATGAAGATTGTCAGGAGCCGGCGTGGCGAGGATGGCGTGTAAGCAGGGGCCTTACACGGTGATTTAGGAGTCTTGCGTACAGACGGTCATAGGCCGAGGCCATGTGAGAGGCGCGCAAAGAGGCGGTGTAGCGTGCGCGTGCACCGCGTGAGAGTGCAAGAAGGAGAGGGCGGTCAAGATAAAGACGGGAGAGCGCCTCGGCCAGCGCATGCGCATCGCGCGGAGGGAAAAGCAGACCGTTTTCCCCCTCCTGTATCAGCTCGGGGTTGCCGCCGTAACGGCTGACCACGCAGGGAATGCCGAGGGACATCGCCTCCGAGAGGGCAAGACAGGAGGTTTCGGTGCCGACAGAGCAGTTGACCGCGACATCAAAGAGATTGACATACGGGGCAACATCTGCGGCATAGCCCACCATCGTCAGGTGGGGGAGGATGCCCCATTTTTCTGCTGTCAGGCGCAGCTCTGCGGCCTCGCTTCCGTCGCCGATCCATAAAAAGTGGTACCCCGTGTGTTCTGAAAGTAGAATGGTAGCGGCGCGGAGCATGGTCATGTGATCCTTTACCCGTTCAAGCCGCCCACACATGCCCACCACAAAGGCTTCACGCGGGATCCCAAGTGCCTCACGCAGGGCATCCTGCTTGCCGCGGGACAGCGGAGGGAGCTCCTCCGCACCGTTCCGTATCAAAAGAATGCGCTCCTTGGGGATCCCGAGTGCGGCGAGATTGTCGGTGGCGGCCTCGGCAGTCGCAACGGTCATGGTAGACAGAAAACGGTCGACCGTGCGGCGCAGGAAGCAAAGCAGGGGGTGCTGCGCCGTGACCGATACGGGAAAGGCGCAATGCCGCGTGGATAGAACAACGGGACGGGAAAAAAGCAGGGTTCTTGCCGCCAACTTTCCCGACAGCGAGGCATGCGTGTGCAGAATATCCGGCCGTATGCGGCAAAGGGTGCGGCGGATGATGAAAAAATCACGGAAGGAGAGAGAGCGGTCGCGGTCACGCAGGAGAGGGAGCACCTGCACACCGCAGGCACGGAAGCGGTCGCAAAGTGCCGCCCCGCGCGGCAGAAGAATATAGATGCTTTGGCGCGGAAGGGCGGTGTGCCGCAAAAGGCTTTCCAGCAGGATGCCCGCCCCCCCTACGTTGCTGTCGGTCAGGATATGCATGATTTTCATGTTTTCTTGTCCTCATGGCAGAATGTTGATAAAAACAGTATGCCCTGTAAGGAACAAAATATTTTTAGGGCAATTCTCTCTCGCCCAAAAAGAAAAGAAGCGACTGTGCTATACCGCACAGCCGTCATCTTGCTTTTTTCGTTTCGTTCTGAAATAGGAGGAAAGCACAGATCGGCAGTCCTCGGAACACACGCCCCCCCGTATATCCACCTTATGATTGAGGGGAAGGGCATTGAGATCCACCACCGAGCCAAACGCACCGGCGCGCAGATCAAAGGCACCGAATACCACGCGGTCAATGCGGGCATTGACGATCGCGCCGGCACACATCGGGCATGGCTCCAGCGTCACGTAAAGAGTGGCATCCGGCAAACGCCAGCCGTGCAGTGTGCGGCAGGCCTCCTCGATGGCAAGGATCTCCGCATGGTGCGTGGCACAGCGGGAGCTCTCCCGCGTGTTGGCAGCGGCGGCGATCACGCGGCCACGGTGGACGAGGAGCGCACCCACGGGAACCTCATCTGCCTCTGCCGCCATACGGGCAAGACGCAAGGCCTCCTGCATATAAAATACATCCAGCTCCTCCTCGGTCGCATCGGCGAGAGGGGTGTTGATCAGCTCGGTCATAATATCCTTTCCGCCATCATAAAACGGCAAGCAAAAGCAAGAAAAGCATCGCAAGGGAGAGGGGGGATCTTGCTACCGATATCAGTCCCGCTCTATGTCCGTCAGGGGAGAGGAGGGCGGTAAGCGGTGCATATACGGGATCGCGGCGGTGGCGTATAATATAGATGGCGGACAAAAGCGAGAGAAGGGCAAGCGTGCCAAGGAGAAGGATCTCCAGGATGCGCGGCGATGGCAGGATCGCGGTATCCACCAGATAGGCAAGAAGGAGTGAAAGGGCGTTATTGATGAAGTGGAACAGGATCGCCACATAGACCGATCGGGAGATGAGCGTTACCGCACCGAGAAGGATGCCGCCGACCAGCGCATAGGGCATCGAGATCGGGGCGTGCAGAAGCATAAAGAGAAACGCGCTGACATAGACGGCGGTAGAGCCGATATGGCGGTAAAGCAGAGAGAGGATCGCAAGGCGCATCAGCCCCTCCTCCAAAAGGGCAGGGAGCAGGGCGTGTGAGAGCAGTGCCGTGCCGAGGTCTGTGACAGGAGAGCTGTTACCACTCTGAATAAAGAGCGTTGTCAGTGCCGCCACCGCGATCACCGAGAGTAAAAAGACGGGAAGCAGAGGGAGGGTAGCCAAAAGCTCCTTCCCTTTGGGCGGCAAAAGAAAGGGGGAGAGGTCTTTTTTTCTTGCATAAATAGCAAACAGCAAAACAGGCAGGAGATAGGAGGCCGTATGCAAGAGTGAGGCATACGCGCCGAGCGGCGAGAGGAGAACGGGGAGAAGGAGCAGGGCCATGTGGAGAAAAAGAAGGAGTGCCGCGAGCAACAGATCTCTGTCCTTCTCCTCGCGCGGGGGGCGGATATCCTCGGGTATTTCAAGCAGATCCTTGTTTGTTTCTAACTCTTCCATGGTGCGCTCCTTTTCTTTTTTATTATTATAACAAAGAAAGAACTCGCCGTCAAGAGTGCCCCCTTTTCCGCTCGTGAGGAAAAGGTACGAATTTACAAAAAAAGAATTCCCATTTTGCGCGGTGTATGGTATAATAAGCATCGGGAGAATCCCCGTGAGAGGACATCTATGAAAAAAACCGTCAATTATACACATACCATGATCGCCGGATGCGGGGCATACCTTGCACAGGCAATCGTGAATAACTTTGCCC
The DNA here is from genome assembly GCA_045655145.1 of Eubacteriales bacterium. Lineage (GTDB taxonomy): Bacteria > Bacillota > Clostridia > Oscillospirales > CAG-272 > UBA1740. The sequence goes on from JAZOOW010000076.1 coordinate 6,978, forward strand.
CCCTGCTGTTTGTTTGGTTTTCCGCACAATACGGTCTGTCGCTTGACCGTATTGCCTGGCTGATCACCTTCAATTTTGCCGTGCAGATCGGGGCGGACTTTTTGTCCGCATGGGTGGTCGACCGCATCGGTTTCCGCCGCGGAACCGTGATCGCACATGCCTTTGCCGCCGTGGGTACTGTTTCGCTTGGCATTTTGCCGGGACTGTTTACAGACCCCTATCACGGGCTTCTTTTGTCGGTCTTTTTGTCTGCCGTCGGCAGCGGCGGTATTGAGGTGATCGTCAGCCCGATGATCGATGCCTGCCCCGGTGATCGCAAGGCCGCCTCCATGGCGATCCTGCACTCCTTTTACGCATGGGGATTTCTGTGCGTCACGCTGCTCTCTACGCTGTTTTTTGCAACGGCGGGCATCGACCGTTGGCCGATCCTTGCCGCCCTGTGGGGAGGGCTGATCGCCTGCAACGGCATCCTCTTTTTCTTTGTTCCCGTGGCAGAGCCACCCCCGCGTGCGGGAGAGAGCACGACGGCCTCCATCGGACACCTTCTGAAAAAGCCGCTCTTTTATATCCTATTTTTCCTGATGATCGCCGCAGGTGCCTCCGAGATGGCGGTCAGCCAGTGGGCCTCTGCTTTTCTTGAGATGACGGTAGGCATGGAAAAGTCCATAGGTGATCTGGTAGGCCCTTGCCTCTTTGCGTTGTTTATGGGGCTTTCTCGCGTCAGCTATGGGCTTGGGCGCGGTCGCCTGTCGCTTTCCCGTTTGATGGTTATCAGCAGTCTGCTTGCCTTTTTGTCGTATCTGATCATCGGCATCTCTGCTTTGCCTGTGCTTTTGCTCTTTGGCTTTGCTCTTGCGGGCTTTTCTGTGGGGATGCTTTGGCCGGGAACCTACAGCCTTGCAGGCGAGCATATTCCTACGGGCGGCACGCCGATGTTTTCGCTTCTGGCACTTGGCGGGGATGTGGGATGTACTGCAGGTCCTGCGCTGGCAGGCATGGTGGCAGGACTCCACGGCGGTGACCTTCGCCGCGGTACGCTGGCGGCCCTCGTCTTTCCCGTCATGCTGGTCGTAGGTAACCTCGTTTTGCGCGGCTACCGCAGAAAACAAGAAACATGTGAAAAAGGAGAAAATACATGAGAATTCTGATCGTTCGCCACGGCGATCCCGATTATGCCATCGACGGCCTGACCGAAAAGGGAAAGCGTGAGGTCGCGCTCCTGACCGAGCGATTGGTGAAGGAGGACCTGACTGCCATCTATTGCTCTCCTCTCGGTCGAGCGCGTGCCACCGTTGCGCCTACTCTTGAACGCCTCGGGCGCGAGGCGGTAATCCTCCCCTTTTTGCGGGAATTCAATGCAAAGCGCATCCGTGTGCCCTATGAGGACAAGGATCGGGAATGCTGGGATCTGCTCCCCGAATTTGCAGAGGAAAATCCGCTTCTCTATTCCCCCGAGCACTGGCGGGAGGCAGATTTTCTTAAAAACACCGAGATCCCTGCGGAGTATGACCGCGTTTGCGCGGCACTCGACGCGCTCCTTGCCGAGCATGGCTACCGCCGCGAGGGCTTTTCCTACCGTGCGGTCAGACCGAATCACGATACGCTTGCGCTGGTCTGTCATTTTGGCGTGACCGCCGTGCTGCTTTCGCATATTCTCAACTGCTCCCCCTATTCTATTTGGCAGAATGCGGTCACGCTGCCCACCTCGGTCACTACGCTGTATACCGAGGAACGCCGTGAGGGGCGTGCCTCCTTCCGCTGTGCGGGCATAGGGGATCTCTCGCATCTTTACGCCGGTGGGGAGCCGCCCTCCTTTGCCGCCCGCTTTTGTGAATGCTTTACGGACGACACACGTCATTGATCCCCCCAATATAAAAGAGGGATACTTAAAGCCTTCTTTTGGAAACAGAGGGCTTGACAAATGCTTTTTCATATGGTATAATAATTTTGCTTTGCTAATTTATTACAATAAAGCGTTAAAGTAAAAAGGAGAGTGTTTATTATGAAAAAATTGATAGCATTGTTGCTTTCCGTATGCATGCTTGCTTCCGTGGCCGTTGGCTTTACCGCCTGCTCGCAGAGCCGCGACTGGGAGGACATTCAGGAAAAAGGGGAATTTGTTTGCGGCATCACCATCTATGAGCCGATGAACTACTATCCCGATCCCAACAACAAGGATATCAGCACCCTGACCGGCTTTGATACCGAGCTTGCGCGGCTGGTTGCCGAAAAGCTGGGCGTGGAGGTCAAGTTCCAAGTGATTGAATGGGGTCTGAAGTACATGGAGCTGCAGTCCGGCACGATCGACTGCATCTGGAACGGCTTTACCTCCAACTCCAAGGATGACGACGGCATCGAGAGAAAGGATAAGGTCGACTTTACCTATGCATATCTTGACAATGCCCAGTGCGTTGTTGTCAAAAAGAGCGAGCTTGCCTCCTTCACTTCGGCGGCCGTCCTCAAGGATCTTTCCGGTGTTGCCGAGGAGGGTAGCGCGGGAGAGACCTATGCAAAGAGTGTTTCAGACAAGACCGTTGTCGGCGTTGGCGCGCAGATGGATGCCTTTGCCGAGATCATGGCAGGCTCTGCCCAATTTGCGGTAGTTGACGTCCTCCTCGCCGAGAAGATCGTCGGCCAGGGTGATTTTTCCGATCTTGCCATTGTCGAGGCTATCTCCATCGACAAGGAGGTCTACTCGATCGGCTGCAGAAAGGGAAGCAACTTTGACGAGAAGATCAATGAGGCACTCCTTCAGCTGCTCAACGAGGGAAAGATCGAGGAGCTTGCGGAGAAATACAACGTCCGTGTGACCGATTCCCTCATGGCTATGAAAAGCAAATAATGCGGGCGGCGGACGTTAGCAGATTATGGATTTCTGGTCGGTAACTTTACAACTTTTAGAGGGCTTTGGCACCACCTGCGCCATCTTCTTTTTAACGCTCGTGCTGGCATTGCCGCTGGGGCTTCTCATTTCCTTTGGCTCCATGTCCCGCTTTAGGCCGCTCCGCGCCGTGGTCAAAACGGTGGTTTGGGTGGTACGCGGTGTGCCGCTGATGCTGCAGCTGTTTATCGTATTCTTTTTGCCCGGCTTTATGTTCGGCGCACCGATCTTTTCGCGCTTTGCAGCCACCATCGTGGCGTTTGTCTTTAATTACGCCTGCTATTTTTCCGAGATCTACCGCGCAGGGATCGAGGCGATCCCGCGCGGCCAGATCGAGGCAGGGCAGGTGCTTGGCATGACAAAATTCCAGATCTTTACCAAGATCACGCTGATGCAGGTGGTCAAGCGGATCGTGCCCCCGATGGGCAACGAGATCATTACGCTCGTCAAGGACACGGCGCTTGCCCGCGTGATCCGCGTGGTGGAGATCATCAAGGTTGCCGAGGAGCTGATGGCCTATGCGATGATATGGCCGCTTTTCTACACGGCGGTGTTCTATCTCATATTTGTCGGCGTGCTGACCGTGCTTTTCGGTTGGCTTGAAAAGAAAATGAGCTATTATAAGGTGTGATATGGGATTTTTTGAAGTAAATGGTATCCGTAAGAGCTTTGGTGACATTGCCGTGCTGCGCGGGATCGATTTTTCGATAGAGCGCGGAGAGGTGCTTTCTATCATCGGCTCATCGGGAAGCGGCAAGACCACGCTCCTTCGTTGCCTGAACCTCTTGGAAAAAGCAGACGAAGGCACGGTTGCCATCAACGGTGAGATCGTGATCGATGCCGCCCTGGGAGATCGGTATACCGATAAAGAGATCCGTGAAAAGCGCTTGCATATGGGCCTTGTCTTTCAGCAATTTAATCTCTTTCCGCAGTATAACGTGCTGGATAACCTGACACTCGCTCCCAAGCTGCGGCTGGGTGAGCGGAAGGATCTTGGTAAGGAGGAGAAGGCGGCAGGGCTTGCCGAGATCACGGAAAGGGCGCTTGCGCTACTGGAGGCGGTCGGCCTGTCCTCCAAGGCAATGGCCTACCCCTGCGAGATCTCGGGCGGTCAGCAGCAGCGTGTTGCCATTGCGCGGGCACTGGTCCTCGATCCGGACGTTCTCTGCTTTGATGAGCCGACCTCGGCTCTCGATCCCGAGCTGACGGGTGAGGTTCTCCGAGTTATCAAATCACTCGCCGAGGAGAAGCGTACCATGATCATCGTTACCCATGAGATGGAGTTTGCCAAAAACGTTTCGGATAAGGTCATCTTCATGGCAGATGGCGTGATCGAGGAAATGGGAACGCCGCAGGATATCTTTGATCATCCAAAAAGTGAAAAGCTTCGCTCCTTTTTGCAAAAAAGCAACGATACCTATTGAGGTGCTTTGGAGCAACAAAGAGAGGGAAAGCCATACAGAGCTTCTGTTAAAAACCGCGCAATGCGCGGTTTTTTTCACATTTCACGACACACGCCCCCCTGCAAAGCCGAATTTTTCCGTATTTTGGCAAGTGCCGTCGAAAATTTTTTTGATTTTTTTCGCGAAACCCCTTTCTTTTTTTGAGAAAGTGTGCTACAATAACAGAGCAATGCAGATGTAACTCAATGGCAGAGTGTCCGCTTCCCAAGCCGAATACGCGGGTTCGATTCCCGTCATCTGCTCCAACAAAAAGAGAACTTTTGTCCACCAAAAGTTCTCTTTTTGTTTATCCAAGGCGCAGGCTTAGCATATCATCCGCGGTAAGGCGGTATATCATCAGCCCCTGCGGGGCTGTATCTCATCACGCACCAGCGTGTATCCTTCCTGTAGGGTAACAGGAGTCAAACGAACCCGATTTGGGAAGGGAAATTTTTGCCGTAGCATCGTCAAAAGGCTTGGTCATATGTCTATATGATCTGCGCGTTTTTCCTCGCTCCGTCTAAAAATTTGCTCTTCCGAAATTCTCCGACCGCCGAGCCTTGTATTTTTGAGTGACTTCGGTGCGGAAGACGAAGCTTTATATTCATCAAGCAAGGACGACAAGCCGAAACGAGCCGAAAATACCGGCTCCGCGGCGGGTTCGTTTGACTCCTGTTACCCTACCTCTTGTCAAACGCCGTCGAACGATTTCCGCACGTCGCCTCTTGACAAGCCCTAAAAAATAGTGTAAAATATTTCCACAAGTGTTAAAAAGCTTTTGAAAGGAGCATTCATATGAAAGCGACAACGGTCGGCATCAAGGGAGAATATTTGGAATATAAGGGCAAGCCCTTGGTTCGCCAGGATGACGAATTGTATTACGGCAGCATGTCGGACAAGTTTATTTTATTCCTTATGATCATGAACTACAAGGAAGACCCCAAAACAAAGGCAAAGGTTCCGGGCAAGGTCATGGTACAGATCATTCCCACCGACGGCACGCCCAAGGTGGAAAAGCAAGGAACCGCTGACGGTCTTTATGAGGCGCTGGATCTCGGAAGCGCATGGCTGGAGCGCGCAAACCGCGTATAAGACCGAGAAAATACGGCCAATAGCCAAAGGAGGTAACGCCAGATGCCGTTACAAAAAAGAACGGCTTATCGACGCGTGACTTTTTCACTGACAGCCATTTTAGCAGTTGTGTCCTTAAGCTTGTCAGGATGTTCACTTGGATCTCTCATTCCGAATCATCAAAACCCATTTGATGACACTCCGATCATTCACCCAGAGGACCCGGACAAAAACACCTCGCCCGAGGATGACGGAGGCACGGAGGGAACCGATAAGAACGATCAGCAAGCAGCAGTACCCGGCTACCGAAATCCATTGACAGGGCTGATGGTTCCGACAGATATGTCGGCCGTCCGCCCTGTTGCTATATCCTACGGGAACAGCGGAAAGGCACCCATCCAATACGGCATTGGATATGCAGACATCCTCATAGAAGCACCAATCGAAACGGGGGAAACACGTCTACTTGGGATTACCACCGCCTACCCGACCCTCTCGGAGATCGGCGGCATCCGTGCAACACGCCCATATCTCTTGGCATTTGCAAATGCCTTTTCTGCCGTTTCCGTTTGTGACGGCGATAACGACATGCAGGCGCAAAGCAGTCTTTATCCCGCATATGCGGTCATTGATTGCCAAAAGCAAGGGCTCAGTACCGTTTTCTATCATGCAGCCTCCTTTGCTCCTCCCGGTGACCTTTTTACATCGGGAACACGCTTGATGGGAGCGCTTGAAGGGTATGAAAAAAAGGAAGCCACAATTCCCTTTTCCTTCGCACCAACCGAGGCCGAGATCACCCCTGTGGGTGGCGGTGCCAGCGGGGTCATTATTCCATTTTCCTCCATTCAAACCACACAGTTTACCTATGACTGTGAAAAGCATGTATATCTGCGCAAGCAAAATTCCACAACGCATACAGACACAGGTACAGGGGAGGCACTTTCGTATAAAAATCTTTTGATCTTAGTGATGGAAAGCTCAACCTACAACAAGGTCACGGGCAGCGAGCTTTCTCTGGATACAAACAGCGGCGGACGCGGATTTTTCGTGACAAACGGTGCACAGCAGGACATCGTGTGGTCGCGTGACGATAACGGATCACTCTCTTTTACCGATGTAGCGGGAAATCCGCTGTCGCTCAATCCCGGGAAGACCTATATCGGAATGGTAGATATCCGTGTCAGCAACTCGGTTTTGATCATCTCATAAAGAAAAACGCAGAATTCAAAAATGAATTCTGCGTTTTTCTTTTTTTATCTGCAAAGCGAAAAATACAAAATGACGATCACACCAAGGGCAATGCGATACCAGCCAAAGCAGGCAAAGCTGTGGCGGCGGACGAAATCAACCAAGAAACGGATACAAAGCAGGGATACAAAAAACGCGACCACAGATCCGACAAGGAGAAGCAGCAGCTCATCTGTCGAGCAGGCATAGCCGGGTGTATTCTCCACAGCCCTCAAGGTAAACTTCCCTATCTTCAAAAGCGAAACGCCTGCCATGATGGGAATTGCCATGAAAAACGAATATTCCGCAGCAGCAACCCGCGAAACGCCGAGGAGCCTTGCCCCTAAAATGGTAGAGCCGGAGCGCGAGGTTCCGGGGATGATAGAAAGGCATTGGAAAAGGCCAATGTAAAGCGCATCACGAGGTGTCAGCTCCTCGGGAAGCTCCACGCGGAAGGGATCCGATCTGTGAAAATGCTCGAGAAGCACATACAGGACACCGTAGATAATAAGGGCGGCGGCAATGACAAACACGCCGATATCGGAGGAAACGACATATACCTCCACCAGATCATCAAGAAGAAGTCCAATGATAGCGGCAGGCAAAACGCCGATCAAGACCGCAAGCCACATGTGCCATGTGTTTTTCTTTTCTGCCGCAGTTTTTTTAGGAGAAAAGGGATTTAGACGCGAGAAAAAATGAACGATCACGGCTAAAATCGCGGCAAATTGAATAACGTATAGAAACATCGCATAAAAGGCCTCGGACATTGCCGTAATGGGAAACAGATTTTCAAGAAGCACCATGTGGCCGGTACTACTGACGGGAAGCCACTCGGTAATTCCTTCGACGATGGCGATCAAAATTGTTTTCAAGTACTCAAAGGGCATGATTTTAATCTCCTCTTTCACTTGCGCGTAAGATGTCCCCTTCCTTTACGGGATGAGGCATTGGCATGAGGAATGGCATTTGCGGGTGCGGTACTGACAAAAGCGGCTCTCCACTCAGATCGTAAAGTGCTGTGACCTTTGTTCTTTCTCCGAGTTTTCCCGGCGTTAAAAGCTCCACGGTATCCCCGACCGAAAATTTGTTTCTTTGAAGCATCGTGGCCATTCCCGTTGCGGGGTCATAGCCTTTTACAATGGCAAGGTAGGCATTTTCCTTGATGTAGCCCGGGTTGTCTGTCGTGTTTGCTTCCTCTTTGCTGTTATCAAAGTAATAGCCGGTATGATAAGGACGGTGACTGACGCTTTCAAGCTCTCGCATCCAGCGCGGATCATACGACTCTCCGCTCCTTGCGGCATCGATCGCCATACGGTAGGTGTTGGTTACTACGGCGGCGTAATATGCACTTTTCATACGCCCTTCGATCTTAAAGCTGTCAATGCCTGCCTCTATAAGGGCGGGGACATGCTCGATCATGCAGGTATCGCGGGAGCTCATGAAAAAGGTTTCTCCATCGCTCTCAAGGATCGGAATGGGAAGCTCGGGACGCTTTTCCTCAACGATCTCGTAATGGATGTTTTGCAGATGGTAATGCCAGCGGCATGGCTGTGTGCACATACCGCGGTTGGCATCACGGCCCGTGAAAAAGCCGGAAAGCAGGCAACGGCCACTGTATGCCATGCACATAGATCCGTGTATAAAGGCCTCAAGCTGAAGGGTATCCGGCGTATCCGCACGAATGGCGCGGATCTCATCCAAGGTCAGCTCACGTGCCAAAACGACGCGTGAAGCCCCCAATGCATGAAAAGCACGGCAGGTCTGTGCCGAAACAGTATTGGCTTGCGTGGAAATATGGATCGGTACGTGAGGCAGGATCTCCTTTGCCAAGGAAAGCACGCCAAGATCCGAGATGATCAGGGCATCGGGAGAAAGTGCTGTACGGAGCCTTTCAAAATACGCACGGAGCTGCGGATATTCCTCAGTGCGCGGCATCACATTTACGGTGAGATATACGAGCACATCTCTCTCATGAGCATAGGTGATCGCTGCTTGCAGCTCTTCAAAATCAAAATTGTCTGCGGCTGAGCGCATACCAAAGGATTTTCCCGACAGATATACCGCATCGGCACCGTAACGAATAGCACTTTCCAGCTTCTCACGGTTACCGGCAGGCGACAAAAGCTCCGGCATAGTATTCTCCCCTTTCATATTATGTATAGGCCTATATTTACATACGCAAAAGACGCACGGTTGCTGTAATTTTTTCTTTGTCGTCGCCAAAAGAGAAGAAAAGAGGCTTCCCCTGCTCACAAATAGGCAGAACGCCTTGCTTCCCGTTATAGACCAAGGTATGTCGCCGCGTCGTTTGCACACATAGCAAAAGCTCTGTATCTGCGCAAGAGAGGATCTCTACATGAAGTGCGGCCTCATCAAAGGAAAGCGAGGCCAGCTCTCCCACGGCAAGCGGCAGACGCGCTTCCTTGCTTTGCGAAGCACCGTCATCAAAAGAGGCATCTGCATGGATCGATAAAACGAAATCTTCTGTTTCCATCATACATTCTAAACTGCATAGAGTGTCATTTCCCACGCCGGCAGACAACGCGGCCGACGAAGATAGAAACGGTAAGTGTGATCGAGCTCGTGTAGCCAAAGCGGAAGCGCGAATAGATCCTGCGGCCGATGATAAAGCGATACCGCCAGAAGTGGGTGATCGCGCAGAATGATTTTGCGGCTTCCGAGAAGTGCCTCCGCCTCTGCCCCCTCCACATCATATTTGATGTAATCAATGTGCGCATGCTCGGCAAGGCTGTCAACCGTCAAAAGCGGCACCTCCCGATCACGGAACTGATAAGAGGCCGCGTGCAGGGAGGAATTGCGGTTGCCGCTTTCCGAAAAATGCGCTACGCCTTCCTCCGACCAAAGTGCCCCAAAAACAGGGGTCACCCGATCCGAGAGACCCTCCCTTTCTATATAAGCGGCCAGCCGCTTATGGTTGCGCGCGTCCGGCTCAACAGCCATCAGCCGCATGACCTCGGGGTGCTGTGCGAGAAGTGCGGCGGCTGTATCACCGATATAAGCACCGCCGTCAATAGCAGTATGTATCGCCCTTGACGAAAGGCATCCCGCTTCCTCCTCTTGGGTTGAAAAGGCATGCTTCAAGAAGCGGATATCCCCGCTGATCTTGTAAGAAATGCAATCCGAAAATATCTGTTTTGACAGTTTATCTTGCAGCAGATCATAAACCGAGAGCAATTTGGAACGGTGCTCCTCAAAAAAGGCCCTGTCAAAATCTACATCACCGGCAACAGCCATATCCGGCATAAGAAGCGCGTGTGCCTCTGCCATAGAAAACAAGGCCTCTATCACATCGGGCTGCCGCGTTGCAAAGGAAAGGAGGATCAGCGGCTCTTCGTATTTCTCTTGTATATCCGAGAAGCGTAGCACGGGAAAGCCGTGGAAGGACTGCCCACGTACAAAATCGTCGCTTGCAAAAAAGGCGGCAGGCTCCTTCCCTATTTTTGCAAGCCGCACGAGTAGCTTGTCCGCCCCGTTCCCCATGCCGTAGATCACGATCGGCCGCGCGGTTGTCGCGATCCTTTCCCACACATCCTGTGCGGGTGGCGCGCAAAATACACTTTGGCGCATTTCTTTTGGTATGCTCCTTGATTTTTTGATAAATAACTGCTATAATAAAGGCGACAACCTTACCGTAAAAGGAGAAGCATATGGAATCCTGTCTTTTTTGTAAGATCGCCGCAGGCGAGATCCCCTCAAAATGTGTCTATGAGGACGATCGCATTTTTTGCTTTCATGACATTAATCCGCAAGCCCCTGTGCATGTTTTGATCATTCCGCGCACACATATTCCATCTATGGACGGTGTCAGTGAGGAAAACGCAGAGGCCGTTGCCCATATCTTTGCCATGATTCCCAAAATCGCCAAGCAGCTTGGCCTTGCAAATGGCTACCGCGTGATCAGCAACTGCGGTACGGATGCCTGCCAAACGGTACAGCATCTGCATTTTCACCTGCTCGGTGGCACAAAAATGTCTGAAAGAATGGTATAATTTTTGAAAAAACGCCGTTACTCTCCGTAACGGCGTTTTTTCATATCGGCAAAGCAGAGATCAAATCAATTCCTTGGTCTTGGCAGCTTTACCAACTCTGTCACGCAGATAGAAGAGCTTTGCACGGCGGACCTTAGCCACACGTACAACATCTACCTTCACAACATTGGGAGAATGGATCGGGAAGGTCTTCTCCACACCGACACCGTAAGCAATTCTTCTTACGGTAAAGGTCTCGGAGATGCCACCGTTACGCTTTGCGATAACGGTACCCTCGAACATCTGGATTCTCTCCTTTTCGCCTTCCTTGATCTTGTTGTGAACACGTACGGTGTCACCAATTCTGATCACGGGCAGCTCTGTCTTCATTTGCTCACTTACAAAAGCTTGAATCATGTCCATGATATGATTCCTCCTTTATCTTCGAACATTCGTGCAGAGCAATTGCAGAGGACTGTTCTGTACTCGTGTGCATGACACACCTAGGGTATTATATCACTCCTCTTTCTAAAAATCAAGTCTTTTTTCAAAAAAATATTCTTGTATATTCAACTTTTTTGTGCTATAATAGATGATGGAAGTTTTTGCACCGTAAAATCGGTGAGAAAGGATATCCCTATGACAGAAAATCAAAAGCTTGCCGCTGTGGAAGAAACGCCCGTTTCTCTGCAACCGGAAGAGGTAGACGGCTCCAACATCCTTGACGACGAGCTGCAAAATGAAAGTCTTCCGCCAAGCTCCAATTTTTTGAAGGACATATTTGACTTTTTGGAGATGCTGATTCTTGCTGCCTGTGCGATCCTGCTTCTCTTCACCTTTGTGGCACGCATCTCGGTCGTAGAGGGGCCCTCTATGAACCGCACGCTTGAGGACGGCGACCGCCTGATCGTTTCCAACCTTTTCTATACGCCGGCACAGGGTGATATTGTCGTGTTTCAGGATCTTGACAGTGGCCGAGAAACCGCCATTGTCAAGCGCATCATTGCCACGGGCGGTCAGACGGTTGTACTGGATTACAAAACGGTTGACGGCATCTATTGCGTTACGGTGACCGTAGACGGTGTTGTTCTGGACGAAAGTGCTTACCGATATTACGATCCGACCATTGACAGTGGACGGAAGTATCGCTACCAAGGTACGGCGACATATGTTGTCCCC
>JAZOOW010000077.1:0-1650 GCA_045655145.1 Eubacteriales bacterium
CACCTCGCGCCGCCAAAATCCATCAAAAATTCCTTCGGCGAGGGGTGCACGCAGTTTTCGGCGGGCAAATATTTCGGATAGACAAGGGAAAAATGCGTAGCAATATGCGGATATTGCAAGAATTTATGCCGCAGGATAGACGGAATAGTTGCCGCAGAAAACCTTGTCGGTTCGAGCCCACTTAGGCTACCCATCACATCAGCGGCGCAAACAGGCGTAAAAGACGGGTGCCGAGGCACACGCTTTCCGTGCGCGCGGCGTGATCGGCCGCGTGCATCTCCCGTGATGCCTTGAGCGCGGCGAGAAAATCCTCGCGCATCGAAACGGCGGTGTTCCTATCGGCAAAGAACACGCCGCACTCAAAATTGAGATACAGGCTCCGATAATCGAGATTCGCCGATCCGACACTGCCGAGGCGGTCATCCAGCACGACGGTCTTGGCATGCACAAAGCCGGGTATATACTCAAAAATACGCACCCCCGCCGCGAGAAGCGGCGCATAGTAGGAGCGCGTGGTGGCATGCACAAAGCCCCGATCTCCGTGATGCGGCACGAGAATGCGCACGTCCACGCCGCTTTTGGCGGCCAGCATGAGGGCGGCCAGCGTGGTGTCATCCGGAATGAGATAGGGGGTTGCCAGATAAAGATACCGCCGCGCCGTAAAAATAAGATGAAGCATAAGCTCCGCGCAGACGTGCTCCTCCTCAAACGGATGTGAGGCGTACGGGACGGCCAGCGGCGGGAGGACCTCCTCTGCATCTGCGGCGGCATCGGGCTTACGGGACGGGGGCGGCAACGGGGAGGACATATTTTTGGCTGTGGCGGAAAGACCTTCCTTTTTGCTCCATTTTTTTCGGACAGTGGTGGAGCCTTTCTTCTTTTTTCGATTTTTTGCACAAAAGCGGGCGGGTGCATCCGCTTTTTGGCAAATGTCCCACATATCTAAAAACATCTGCTCCATGCCGCGGGCGGACGCACCCTCTAAAAGAAGTGCGGCATCTCGCCAATGCCCGTGCAGGGTGCGGCGGTTGATATACTCGTCGGCCAGATTGATGCCGCCTGTCATGGCGTATTCTCCGTCGATCACGGCGATCTTGCGGTGGTCACGGTGGTTGGACACCCCCGTGATCACGGGGCGGACGGGGTTAAAGACCGCGGCGCGGATGCCGCTTGCCGAAAGACGGGAAAGGAAATGCCGCGGACGGAGAAACATACAGCCCGCATCGTCCATAATGATACGCACGTCCACGCCATCCCCCGCCCGTTCCGCGAGGATGGTCAGAACATCCTCCCATACACGCCCGTCGTCGATAATGAAATATTCAAGATAGATATACCGCCGCGCACGCGAAAGGCGCGCAAGCAGGGCGGCATAAGCCTCTTCTCCCGAGGCAAGATAGGTCATTGACTCCGCGCGGTATGCTCCCTCTCCCACCGCAAGGAGATAGGCGGCGAGCGTAGGGCTTTCCGGCAGAAGCTTTTGCAGCTCCTCTGCCGTTTTCACAACACACGGATCCCCCTTTATGATTCTGGCGCGCCGTATGGCGCGGTTTTTTTGATAGGCACGCTCCCAGCGGGGGCGGGCGCCCCCCCGCGGCCAAAGGGGGGGTCCGCTCACCGCAAACGCGGGGAAGACGAGGAGAAGGAACA
>JAZOOW010000078.1:0-2907 GCA_045655145.1 Eubacteriales bacterium
ATCCTCCTCGGGATTCTCTGATTCCGGATGCATCGTGCCAAGTCCCGTCATCTTTCCGCCGCTGCAAGCAACCTCCCGCGCTATGAATTCATTGATGGAGCGGACCTGTGCAGGCTTCGTTGCCACGGAAAAGATCATCGAATGTGTAATTCCCGCAGATGCCGCCTCTCGTTTGAGCGTTTCCTTGGTTCCGTCCTCGCTCATCGCAATATCGTAAAACGCACCGATGCCGGCTACGGCTTTTGCCGCTACCTTTTCGGGATAGATATGACAGTGACAGTCAACGATTGGAATGAACGGATGCTTTGCGGACTCTGTTATATTCATGTCGGAAAATACTCCCTTTCTTTTACGCTTACCGTAACGCTTGCGCAGATCGGTTTCGCGGATATATACCGCAAAAACCGGATAGCCGCAGCGACTCATACAGCCAGGTGCAACAAATTAAACAATACAATACATTATTATATATGTAAATCTCTTTTTTGTCAAGTCTTTTTCCGGGATTCCGTTAAAATCCACACGCAGAATCCGTATGGCCGCGCATTGGCACGTGTATTTGTCTGTTTTCATATTTATATTGGCATTTTAAAAATATGCAACAAAAACGGGTTGTTTATTAAGCGCTGTTTATAATTCAGAGCCTCGGTGAAAAACCGCGTGTCTTGCGCGCAAATCCGTCTTCCCTCCGCAAGAATCATACGTTTTTAAAAAAATCCTCATGATTTTGCGCTTTTCTCGAAAAACCTCTTGCATTTCCGCTCAATATATGGTACAATGCACATAGAAAACCTTTGAATCTCTGTATACGCTTTTCTCGGGAGAAACCATGAAAAACAACCGAAACACAAAAAGCCGAATCGTGGATGCTGCTTGGAAACTCTTTTACGAAAACGGCTATGAAAACACCACCATTGAGCAGATCATTTTCGAATCCAGCACCTCAAGAGGCTCTTTTTATCACTATTTCAGCGGTAAGGATGCCCTGCTTGGCTCCATGGCGTATTTATTTGATGAGAAATATGAATCCCTGCAGAAGGAGCTCGATCCGGAGGCTGACGCGCTGGAAACGCTGTTTTATCTGAATCGTGCGCTCTTTTCCTTTATTGAGCAGCGCGTCGATATCGATCTTATGACACGGCTTTACGCCACACAGCTCACGCAGATCGGAGAAAAGCAATTTCTCGACCGGAGCCGCGTGTATTATCGTCTGCTTCGCGCCATCGTTACACGCGGGCAGGAGCGCGGCGAGATCAAAAAGGACCGCTCCGTTTCAGAGATTGTTCGCCTCTACGCAATGTGTGAGCGCGGAATGCTTTACGAGTGGTGTCTTTACCGCGGTGAGTATTCCCTTGCTGAATATGCTGCGAAAAATATGCCGCTTCTCTTGTCCGGTCTGCGCACTGAACCGCAGAAAACGCCGTAATCCATCAGAATATAATCACGGAGGAATCTTCACATGACATTCTTTACTCATGAAATCACGGTTATGGGTGTAACCGTCGCACTGCGCGCTTACATCCCCGACGTTTCTGCTCGGACGTCCTACGCAGAAAAGCGGCCCGCCATCGTCATTTTCCCGGGCGGCGGCTACGGCTTTACCTTCTCCGGTGAGGCCGAGCCCATTGCTATGAAATATGCGGCTGACGGTATTTGCGCATTCGTTCTTGACTATAGCTGTGTGCCGGTACGCTTCCCCATACAGCAGCTTCAGGCGTTCGCTGCCATCCGTTGGGTGCGTGAGCACGCCGTTGAATTCCACATCCGCCCCGATAATATTTCTACCACCGGCTTTTCTGCAGGCGGTCACCTCTGCGCATGCACAGGTACCCTTTGGAATAAAAAGGCCTTTGCACCGTACTTTGCCGAGGCAGGCATGGATGACGTTGACGTGTCCGTATACCGCCCCGATAAGCTCGTGCTGTGCTACCCTGTAATCAAAGCGTTCACCAAGTTCCATCATCGTGGCTCCTTCCTCGGCCTGCTCGGTGACCGTGCAGACGACGAGGCGCTTCTCAAGCTGCTTGCAACGGACGAACAGATCGACGAGCATACACCGCCTGCGTTCATCTGGCACACCGCAGAGGACTTCGGTGTACCGATCCGCAACTCCATAGACTTCGCATCCGGTCTTGCATCGCTTTATAAGCCCGTGGAGCTGCACATCTATCTGCACGGAGATCACGGCCTTTGCCTCGGCACGTGTGTCACGGATGACCGCCCCTTTACCGAGCCACACGAGTCCTCCGAGTGGATCTATAAAGCAATCCGTTTTATTTACGACGAGTCCATCATCGGTAAGTAAACGGCTACCGCATCCACACCATATAGCATAATAGAAGCGTCCTCTCCAGCACGAGGGAGGACGTTTTTGAATTTTTTATAAACAAATTCAAAAAACCCTTGTATTTTTCCAAAATTTGAGGTATACTTTACAGAGCAGACACAATCACATGACCGCGTCTGCCGATTACAATAACAGTTCCAAGGAGGGCGTTACATTGTCACCTCACAATGAAAGCATCGAAGCGCTGATTCAGCTTCTGTCCACAGACAAGGCACATGGCCTTACCTCTGCGCAAGCGCAGGAAAAGCTGGCCCAACACGGGCCGAACAAGCTCCGCGAAAAAGCCAAAAAGACAAGCCTTCAGCGGTTCTTCGACCAATTCCGCGACACCATGATCCTCATTTTGATTGCCGCAGCGATCATTTCCTTTGTTGTAGCCATCGTAGAGGGAAATCCAAAAGAGCTTTTTGAGCCGATCCTCATCCTTGTTATCGTTATTCTGAACGCAATTCTCGGCGTCGTACAGGAATCAAAGGCAGAGAAAGCACTGGATGCGCTTCAGAATCTCTCCGCGCCGCACGCGCGCGTCATTCGGGACGGAAAGGAATCCGTGATCGACG
>JAZOOW010000079.1:0-3817 GCA_045655145.1 Eubacteriales bacterium
TTTGAGTTACTCAATGTGTTTTCACGAGAATCCATCACACGTATTTTCGTGTTTTAGAAATTCTGTTGTTCAATTTTCAAAGACCGATGCCTGCCGCAAAAGACCGCTGTCTCTTGCCGCCGACTTTTATATCTTACCACATAGCTTCCCGTTTGTCAAGCCTTTTTCAAAACTTTTTCAAATTTTTTCGGGCTTTTCTCTGTGGCCGCTCCCCAAATGAAGCTCCCTTCTCTTGGGGTGCTCCGTTAGTATACCACCTCATTCCCCTTTTGTCAAGCGGTTTTTTCAATTTTTTTGCGAAATTAAGGATTTTGATAACAAAACGGTTGCTATCAGGCTGTTTTATGGCGCGAAACGGGGCGGCTTGGCAGCCGTGGGGCGGGACGCGGCGTGGTGGGCGGAGGAAGCGGCGGGCAGGCAGTGCCCACGCCAAAAAAAGGTAGGGCGCATCGCCGGGCGAGCGCGAGGGTCGCGCGCTAGGAAAAACAACCCCTCCACCGCCAAGGCGGTCCCCCTCCCCTTACACAGGGGAGGCTTTTTATTAGCTGCGGTCGGAGGGCGGGAGGCGATCGGGCGCAAGGGAGGCGGGGCGGCTTGGCGGTCACGGGCGTGTTGGGGGTGACTGTCGGGCGCGGGCTTTGCGGAAATCCATCAAGAAAAGTTTACCGAACGTCTTTATTTTGCCCCGATTATGTGTTATAATATCATAATAGGTACATTTTTGTGCGACAGCACTCTCTTTTTCCCGACAACATTCCCCTTATATATAGAAAGGAAGAAACCATGAAAAACAAAAAAGAAGCCCCTGCCTGCGGCACACGCCTTGGCAAGGTGGGCGGCGGTGCTCTCATTGAGGGCGTGATGATGCGCGCGGGCGACGAGGTGGCGGTCACCTGCCGTACAGAGGATGGAAAGCTCCACCTTTTGCGCGAGAAGCACACCCCCCTCCGCAAGAAATACCGCATTTGCAATCTGCCCATTTTGCGCGGCATTATCAATTTTATCGAATCGCTGGTGCTCAGCATGCACACCCTCAACGTCAGCGCGGACTTTTTTGCGGGCGAGGAGAGCGAGGGGCGCGTGGAAAAATGGATGAAAAAGCATCTCGGCTTCGGACTTTTCGACATTCTCTCGGTCTTTGCGACGGTGCTGGGCGTGCTTCTCTCGATCGGCCTGTTCCTTTACCTCCCGAAGGCGGCGGTGGACGGCATTGAGTGGCTTGCCTCCTACTCCTTCCCCCTCTGGGCGGAGGGCGTGATCGAGGGTGGCCTGAAGGTTGCCATTTTTGTTCTGTATATCTGGCTGGTTTCCTTGATGCGCGACATCCGCCGCACCTTTGCCTACCACGGTGCGGAGCACAAATCCATTGCCTGCTACGAGGCGGGCGAGGAGCTGACCCCCGAAAACGCAAGGAAGCACTCCCGCTTTCACCCCCGTTGCGGCACGAGCTTTATGTTTGTAATGATCCTGCTTGGCGTGGTGATCGGCATTTCTCTCCGCTACATCCTTCCCGCAGAGGTCCGCGACATTGGGTGGCTTTATACCGTGATCCGCCTGCTCCTTTTGCCGCTGGTGGTTGGCCTTGGCTTTGAATTTATCATGCTGGCGGGTAAGCACCCGAACCGCCTGACCGCCATTCTCTCCGCGCCGGGTATGTGGATGCAGCGTCTGACCACCCGTGAGCCGGACGACGGCATGCTGGAGGTGGCCATTCTTTCCCTGAAGGCCGCGCTCCCCGAGGAGTTCCCCGAGCTTGACACGGCGGCCTACGAAAAAAAGGCCGACGGTGACGCGCACGCTGGGGCACAGGCTGACGAAGGCGACTCTGCCGAGGAGGCCGCCCCGACGGAAAAAGCTCCTGCCGCGCACGCGGACACCGAGAAAAATGAGCTTCCCCCCGACGAGGTAAACGCCCCGTGACGCGGAGCGAGATCGCCGCGCGCCTGCGCGCGGCGGGCATTGAAGAGCACGCCGAGGAGGCGATGCGGCTGTTTTGCCGCTTTTCGGGCAAGAGCCGCGCGCACGCGCTGGCCGAGCCGCTTGCCGACTGTGCCGACGCGGCACTTCTTGCGGCACTCTCCCGCCGCGAGGCACGCGAGCCGCTTGCTTATATCCTCGGCGAAGCGGAATTCTACGGCGAGTGCTACCGCGTATCCCCCGACTGTCTGATCCCGCGCCCCGAAAGCGAGCTTTTGGTGGATTTTGCCTGCACGCATCTCCCTCGGGACGGCCGCATGGCCGACCTGTGCACGGGGAGCGGCTGTCTTGCCATCTCCACGCTCTGCCACCGCCCCGACTGCACGGCAGATGCCTACGACATCTCGCGCGGTGCGCTGGTGCTTGCCCGTGAGAACGCCGAGAGAAACGGCGTTTCCGTACGGCTTTCCTTTTATGAATGCGACCTGCTCGCGCCACACGGGTGGGGGAATACGCCCCTTGCCGATGCGCGACAGTACGATCTGCTCCTTTCAAATCCGCCCTATGTGACCTCGGCCGAGATGGAGCTTCTTCCTCCCGAGGTACGCTGTGAGCCGAGGCTTGCACTCCACGGCGGCGAGGACGGGCTTGTCTTCTACCGCACCTTTGTTTCAGCGTTTTCCCATTGCCTCCGCGAGGGCGGTGTCTTTCTCTTTGAGATCGGTGCTGACGAGGGGGATGCCCTCCGCGCACTTGGCGAGGAGGCAGGCTTTTCGGTCCGTATCCTCCCCGATCTTACGGGCCGTGACCGTATGGCACTGCTGACGGCGGCAAACTGACCCTGTTTCTCTTTTTCTCCCTCCCGCATAAAATAGAAAAGGAATCTTTCTTATGGGGAGGTCAGAATGACACGCGTTCTTTTGCTTTTTGGAGGCGAGTCGGCCGAGCATGCGGTTTCACTCACCTCGGCGGCGGCGGTGCTTTCCGCGCTTGACCGCGACCGCTATACCGTCTATCCCGTGTATATCACCGTAAGGGGGGGCTGGCTCTATCTGCCGCGCGTGAACGCGGCTGCGCTGTCTGCCGCCGCGCAGAGCACGGAGGGGCAGATCGCGCTCATGCGGCGTGGCTTTGCCTGCACGCTCTCAGCAAACCGCCACAGGGGCGGCCTCTTTTACGAGATCGGCGGCAAGCTTCGCCATCTGCGCCCCGACGTGATCCTTCCGCTTACGCATGGCGGCGCGGGAGAGGACGGGCGGCTCTTTGGCCTTTTATCGCTCTCGGGCATTCCCTACGTGGGCGGCGGCACAGCCGCCGCGGCCATGACGATGGATAAGGCGGTAGCGAAAACGCTGCTTTCCGCTATCGGGATCCCGACGCTCCCCTTTGTCCTGGCCACGCCCGACGAGGGTACGGACATGGACGCGCTTCTGTCCCGTGTCCTGTGCACGCTCGCCTTTCCGCTTTTTTGCAAGCCGAACAGCGGCGGCTCCTCGGTGGGAGCGACGGTTGCGCTGCAAGAGGCGGATTTCCCCCGCGCGTTTCAAGCGGCGGCGGCGACGGGCGACCGCGTACTGATTGAGCCCTACTTCCCCGCCCGCGAATTAGAGGTGGCGGTGCTTGCCTACGCGGACGGCAGGCTTGAGATCGCGCCCCCCGCGGAGATCGTGATGCCCTCGGGGCGGTTTTACGACTACGCCGCCAAATACAAAACAACCGAGGCGACCCTTCTTGATCTTGCGCCTGTTTCCCCCGCTTGCGACACACGGGTGCGCGCATATGCCGAACGAGCCTTCCGCGCGCTCGGCATCCGCTCACTGGCGCGGGTGGACTTTTTCCTCTCGCGCGAGGACGAGAGCCTTCTCTATTTCAACGAGATCAACCTGCTCCCGGGCATGAC
>JAZOOW010000080.1:0-10264 GCA_045655145.1 Eubacteriales bacterium
GATCGACTGAGCTGCCGCGCGCAGCTTTACCCCGTAGCTTCCTGCACGCTTGATGATCTCCGGCTCCTGCAATGTCAGCTCGGAGATGTCCGGCATGACGATGCCATAGCCTGTTTCGCTTACCTCCTTGAGTGCGCCTGCGACTTTGTCGTGGGCGCGCTTTGTTTCTGCCAGCTCTTGCATCAGCGAGATCAGATCTGCATCGTCCTTGATCGCAAAGCCGGTCAACTCGCTCATGATCTTGTAATAGAGGCCGTCTGCCGGGAGGACGGTGACTGCGGCGGTCCCGTCTGCCAGGTTGATCGTATCCACATGCCATTCTTTTATGTAAGGATTCTCGGGGGCTTCGGAGAAGGCTGTCGTCAGATCGCCCATTTTTGTGATATGATCAGAGATGCTGTCAAGTGCTTCGGTTACGGAGCGGCGCAACCAATGCGACGAATCGAGAATGCGCATCCATGCAGGAAGCGATACCGTGATCTCGGTGGTGGGGAATTCCTGCAGGATCAGCTCCATGATGTTGCCGATGTCTTCATTATTTAATTCGAGACAATCAAGCAGGGCAACGGGGGCATTGTATTTCTTTTCAAGCTCATACGCCAACGCGGTCGTGCTTTCCTTTTCCGGTGTAGCCGAGTTAATAATGATCGCAAAGGGCTTGTTTTGCCGACGTAGCTCCTCGGCCACCCGTTCCTCCGCTTCTACATAGCTCTCGCGCGGGATATCCCCAATGCTTCCGTCCGTGGTCACGAGAATGCCGATGGTTGCATGCTCGCGGATCACCTTTTTCGTTCCGATCTCGGCTGCCTCACGGAAGGGAACCGGCTCCTCCGACCAGGGGGTGTGCACCATGCGGGATTCTCCCTCCTCGCTTTGCCCAAGTGCCTCCGGTACGATATATCCCACGCAATCCACCATTTTCACACGCATGTGTGTTCGCTCACCGAGAAGAACACTAACAGCCTCGTCGGGAATAAACTTTGGTTCGGTCGTCATGACCGTTTTTCCGGAGCCCGCCTGCGGAAGCTCGTCGATGGTGCGCGTGCGGTCGTACTCGTCCGCAATGTTGGGAATGACGGCATTTTCCATAAATTTGCGGATGAAGGTGGATTTTCCCGTCCGCACGGGACCGACGACGCCGATGTAGATATCACCGCCCGTGCGCGTGGCAATATCCCGATAGATGGATGTGCTGGTCATGATTTCTGATTCCTCCGTATCCTGTTTTTGTGTTTATCGCTACATGGATATGAGGAGATAGGCGAAAATATGACAACCTCTTTTAGTGGGGGATCCCAAAGGTGCGTTCTACAGCTTTTCCCAGGGCATCGGCTGCCTCGGCGATCAGCAGATCCACCGAGGAGGGAGCCAAATAATGCTCATCACCGCACACTTTCGGCATGGCCTCCATATCGAGATGGCGAAACAGGGAGCTTACATGGACAGCGGTCGGCAGACCGACAGAAAGGACAGGGCATCCCGCAAAGGCTTGATCGATCGCTTCCTCCCTGCGGTGCACGCCTCCTCCCGGCCGCAGTCCGGCATCTGAAAGCTGTACAGTGCGTCCAAGGTGGAGGGGGTCTGCGGCGACTAAGGAATCTGCAAGTAATAAGAGGTCAGGGTGGTAGCAGGTGAGAGCGGCAGAAAGCAGAGCGGTGCTTTTTATGCCGCTGCTCGCTGAAACTCCGGGGCAAAAAACTGCAAGTGCCGCACAAGAGAGAAGTGAAAAAAGACGGGGCTCCTCCTCCTTGATGTGTGCGGTAGGTCGAATCTGCCTTGCCGTAGATGGACCAAAGGAGTCAACGGTCGCCGCCGCATTGCCAAGCCCCACAAAAAGAATGCGCTTTCCTGTGAAGTCATCCGTGCCGAGGAGGCGTTCTGCTTCCGTGCGGAGAAGGGAAAAGAGAGCGTCGCATAGGTGATCTGCGGCCGCAAACGGGTCTTCATCGGACGGAGAAAAAAAGAGCGTCAAATGCCGTCCCTTCGGGATGTCGCCGTTAGCCTCCTTTGCCTCCAGAATGTGCAGGCGGCAGCCATTATGCAGCTTTTCTTCCCAAAAAACCGAAGAGGCGGGGTGTTGTGTGTACTGCTCATAGGCGAGATCGGTCCGTATACCTGTCATCGTGTACCTCCTTTTTAACAAAAAATTTGCAATAATATTTTGAAAAAATATGGAAATTTTGGAAACAATGTAGTATAATTATGATTGCATGGAATAGTATTGCCGAAAAGTTTGGTCATTTTGCACAGATATTTTGCTTTCCTTTGTGCAAAAATGCCGAATATCAAGGGTTCTTTTTAATTTCATTCGTTTTTGTATTGAAAAACCTTTTTCTTCGTGTTATAATAATCTATGTGTGAATTTAGACTCGCTTTTCTTGGAGGAACCGGATTATGAAAAGAATGTTAGCTCTGCTTCTGGTGTTGGCAACTGTCGTGGCATCCGCATGGGTGTTCACCGGATGCTCGGCACCCAGTAGTGAGGAGGACCTTGGTGCACAGATCAATTGGTTCTTCGTCGGTGAGGTGTATGACTTTGACCCTGCAAAGGCTTACACGAATGACGAGGCCATGAAGGTCATGAGCCTGATCTACGAGCCGCTGTTCAGCTTGGATCAGAACGGCAATCTGCAGTATGCGCTGGCAAAGGACTATCGTTTCTATACATACAACGATACCTTTATGCTGGATATTACGATCCGCGATACCTGCTGGAACAACAAGGAACCTGTTAAGGCAGACGATGTTGTATATGCCTGGCAGCGGATTCTGGCGGCAGATTTTCCCTGCCAGGCAGCCACGCTTCTTTATGATATTAAGGGGGCCCGCGCTGCAAAGAATGCAGAGATCTCGGAGTATGAGGTGGGCATCTATCCGCAGGAGAACGGCAAGGTCGTTTGCATCGAGTTTGAGCGTGAGCTGAATGCGGATGAGCAGATGAACTTCCTGCGCAATCTGACCTCGGTCGCGCTTGCACCTGTATATGACTCTGCTATTGAGATCGACAACAATTCGCGTGCCGATTTTTGGTCGAAGCGCGTGTCCTACATCGTTACCAACGGTCCGTTTGCACTGCGCGCCATTGAGCATCAGGACAGCGATGCCGACGATGTAGTAGGCGGCCATGAATTCCGTATCGAGCGTAATAACCAGTATCGCCGCGATACCGAGGGCTCCAACCCCAAGGAAATGTATGTATCGCCTTACCGTTTCCTCTCTTATTGGAATACAAGCCTTGATGAGACCTTTACGCAGTTCATTGAAGGAAGCATCTTCATTGCCGGCGAGATTCCGGTAGAGAAGCGTGCCGAATATCTGGCACAGGCAAAGGTTACAAATCATCTTTCCACCTACACCTATGTTCTTGATAACCAGGATCCTGTTTTTGCGGATTCCCGCGTTCGTCAGGCGCTTTCTTTGGCCATCGACCGTTCTGCGCTGGCATCCGAGAAAACGGGAGGGCTCTCCCTTCCTGCTACCGGCTTTGTCTCTCACGGTGTGCTGAACGGAACCTCCGGCTCCTTCAGCGAGGTGACTGCCACTTCCGATTATGCATTGGCGACCTCTGCAAATCTTGAAAAGGCTAAACAACTGATGCTTGAAGCAAAGGCTGATGGCTATGGCGGAGGTAGCATCCGTATCCTCCACCGTGATAATGCTGAGGAAACGGCGATCGCCGAGGCGATCAAGATGGCGTGGAGCGACCTGTATATGGAGGCGGGCATCCGCGTAAGCATTATCACGATGCCGCTTTCCTACACTACCTTTGAGATTCAAGAGGGTGAGAAGGAAGAGGATAAGATCACGCTGTATAAGGATGCGATCCAAGAGGCCTTCCGCGTCAATGATGAAGCCGACGACGGCTTTGGCGGATACAACGTGCTTGCAATCGATTATCAGATGCTCTCTCCGGATGCTTTCTCTGCACTCTCAAGCTTTGCAGACGGCTTTACCGGTAACGGCATGCACCTCAACGGCCTTGATCCCGAGGATAACTATCTCCGTACACACATTTGCGGCTATACGGATGCAGATTACACAAAGAAGATTGAAGAGGCAAGCAGGGAAACAGATTTTGTCAAGCGTACCCAGCTGCTTCATGAGGCAGAGAAGCCTTTGCTTGAGGATATGCCCGTGATCCCGATCTTCTTCAACCGCAGTGCTATGCTCGTCAACAGCAATGTCCGCCGTGTGTACCACGACTACTACGGTCACGCGATCCTCAATCGTACCGAGCTTCGTAACTACCATGATTACATTAAGGTAGAGGCTGAATAAGTCACGATCATACGGGGTTGTCGATTTCGACAGCCCCGTTTGCTTACAAGGAGGAAGATATGAAGACCTATCACAACGGAATGGTTGATCAAACCGATATCAAAATTTTCATTTTGTACCTCTTGGATGCAATCGATTATCCTCTGGAGTATGAGGCCATTCATGATATCGTGATCCATAGCGGATACGTAGGTCCGTTTGACTTTGCGGAATGCTTTTCCCAGCTGATGGAGCTTGGGCACATTCTCTCGGATACAGAGGGGGGGGAAACCTATTATATCATTTCCTCGAAAGGGAAAATGATCGCGGCAGAGCTGCAATCCAAGCTGCTTCTGTCCATCCGCGAAAAGAGCTTGAAGTGTGCGATGCGCTATCTTTCCTTTCAAAAGAGAAAGGCTACGCGTGCCTCCTCCGTAACCCAAAGGGAGGATGGGAAATACGTCTTTCATTGTGAGATCCGTGATCCGCAGGGGCCGCTTTTGGATCTGGATCTGTGTATGGCCTCCCGCTTGCAATCCGAGGCGATCCAGAAGAATTTTGACAAGGAGCCGGAGGAGATGTACCGCCGCCTTTTGACTGTCCTGACCGAGGATATGGAATACGTGGATTTTTGACTTTTTCTGCAAAAAGTAAATTTTTTTTGAAAAAAGTATTGACAAGTTGAACTTTGATGATATAATATAATAAAGGGAATTGTAATTTGTTGATAATTTGATATCATTTTAACCGATAGGAGCGGCTTGTGATGGAAGAATTGTTTCCTCTTCTTGCGGATGTCCGCGCGGGGAAAGAGGCCGCTTTTGTTCGGTTGACGGAGCTGTACGATGCGCTTTTGCGTGACCGTGCAGTCGCCTTTTCGCGCAATTTACATGAGGCAGAGGATGCGTATCAGGAAGCGTGCTTGGCTTTCTATCGCGCCGCTCTTCGTTATCGCGAGGGGGAGGGCGTTACGTTCGGTCTTTTTGCTAAAATCTGTATCAACAACGCGCTGACCGATATTTATCGCAAGGCAAGTCGCCGTGTGACGGCAGACGGTGCGCCTGTTGACCTTGTTCCCTTTGAAGAAGAGCGGTTTATAACCGAGTTTGCCGACCCGATGGTCGAGGAAGAAAACGCAGAACAGCTACTCTCTCAAGTACGCAATGAGCTTTCCGTGTATGAGCGGAGGGTCTTTGGGTTATATATTATTGAAGGCATGTCGTCGGGTGAGATTGCCAAGCAGCTCGGCAAGGACGAAAAATCGGTGAAAAACGCCATTGGACGTCTTTTGTGCAAATTGCGTAAACGTCTTGGCAAATGACTTAGTTTATATGCCCCAGTAGCTTAAGGGAGAGCGTTGTTATCAAAGGCGTCGGTTGGAATCCGTCTAAGGGCAAAAAAACATCCATTTTTTCAAAGCGAGGTAAGAAACATGTACCAGGACAAGACACTGAAATGCAAAGATTGCGGCAATGATTTCGTGTTCACCGCAGGTGAGCAGGAATTCTACGCAGAGAAGGGCTTCCAGAACGAGCCCCAGAGATGCAAGGCATGCCGCGATGCACGCAAGAACGGTGCCAAGGGCGCAAGAGAGATGTTCTCTGCAATTTGCGCCGATTGTGGCAAGGAGTGCAAGGTCCCCTTCAACCCCACAGAGGGCAAGGCGGTCTATTGTAGCGAGTGCTTTGCTATCAGAAGAGGCAACTGATCGTTGCTCTCAACGTTGAAAAAAGATGCACGTTGTGTGCATCTTTTTTCTTTTTTCGCGTTTTTACTGTACAAACGCCAAAGGATATGTTATAATTGTATTATAATAAGTATAGTATAAAATTTTTAATACGATAGGCGCCCGCCGGATGCAGGAGGACATATGAAAGAAGATAAATATTATCAGAAAAGACGGAATGAAGCACGAAAATCCCCCCCTCCTCGCCGCGTGGAGGAACGCGGTGCTTACGGTGCCGAAACGCCGAATGAAGGGCTTGTCAGCGGCCGCAATGCCGTCAAGGAGCTTCTTTCCGGAGAACGCGATGTCGATAAGCTCTTTGTAGCACGCGGTGACCGTGAAGGCTCTATTGTTGCTATCGTTGCCGAGGCAATTGCGCATAAGATCCCCGTTGTTGAGGTTGATCGCAAGCGGCTTGACGGCATGTGCGGCCATAATCGGCATCAGGGCGTAGTCGCCATGGCCTCGGAGCATGCGTATGTGAGCATTGATGACATTCTTGCATATGCAAAGGAACGGGGAGAAGCACCGCTTTTGCTGATTGCCGATGAGATCGAGGACCCGCATAACCTTGGTGCCCTGATCCGCTCGGCAGAGTGTGCGGGTGCACATGGCCTTATCATTCCTAAGCGGCGTGCCGTTGCTCTGACATCGGTGGTGGCCAAGGCGTCAGCTGGCGCAATCGAGCATTTGCGCGTTGCTAAGGTGACAAATTTAGCAAATACGATCGACGAGTTAAAGGAAAAAGGTATGTGGATCTACGCCGCAGATATGGATGGCGAGCAGTATGATAAAACCGATTTTCGTGGTCCCGTTGCTTTTGTTTTGGGAAGTGAGGGATTTGGCATTTCCCGTCTTGTGAAGGAAAAGTGTGATTTTGTTGTATCCATTCCCTTGCATGGAAAGGTGAATTCGTTAAATGTGTCTGCCGCAGGTGCCGTTCTCCTCTTTGAGGCGGCACGGCAGAGAGCAGAGCAAATCAGTAAGTGAGGTGATCGCATTGCGTGAGAAAGAAATAAAAACTCCCGAGGAAAACGATCCTATCAAAAAAATGCTGGAGCGCTTGCGCCGTAGTGTAACCGACCTTCCGCCCGATAAACCCGAAGGGGATGCGGGCGCGGGACAAACGGCACCTGATGACACGGCGGTTGCCGACGCTGTACAAGCATTAAAGGAAAAGATCGCGGTAGAAGCGGAGGACGATTCGCTTACGGTAGAGATCCTTGATGTAGAGGAGGCTCTTGATCCGGACGGTTCTTTTATAGATAATGTCGAGCAGACGGCGGATGATGTTGCGAAAGACGATGAGGATGTGATGGACGACGATGTGATCGCACAGTTTTTTACACGCGCCGAAGAGTCGGATGACGGGTCCGCATCCTTTGAAGATGTCCCTGTGTCCGACATGCTTGGGTTTGAGCCTGAGCGGGTGGCGGAGGTGCCTGCCGCAGACCCTTCTGTAGATGAAGAGGAGGGGCTTTATGCCATCTCTTGTGTAACAGACGAGGCAGCACTTGCCGATATTGCGGCTTTGGATGGGGAAGAAGCACCACATCCCTTTGTGGCGTTGCCGGAGGAGCTTTTGTCGGAGGAAGAGCATACTGCTTCTTCGGACATGCCCTCCTATAAGAAACAGCCTGAAGACGCAGCTGTTGTGCGCGAGGGCGTCACGCCGGTGGATGCCTTTGCGGCTGTATTTCCTGTATCCTCAGACACAGATGAGCCGACCGGCACACCCAGCATCGCTTATCTTGCATCAAAGTCGCTTGCTGTTTCTCGCGAGGAAACGATCAGTAAAAATCTTCAAAAAAGCATTGAAGGGGTTGCCTCGCAGGTAGACGAGGGGGAACGTCCCTATGCCGTAGGTGCCATTCCCACCCCCTTTGATCCTATCGACAAGGAGGCTTTCTCGGCCCCGATAGAAGAGGAGCCGGAGGCGGCATTTATTATGCATACCGAGATCAGCGATCAGGAAGCGGAGCTTCTCTTTGCGCCGAAGCACCGCAACGCCGAGGAGGATGCACGCCGTTATGTACATCGTTCTGCCGTCAGAGCGGATCATGATTTTGATATAGAAACGGTTGGTGCTACCGAAGAAAACGGATATGTTGTTGAGGTCGAGGTGCGCGCCTCCCATCAGACAGGCACGGTCGCGGAGGAGTCGGCAAGGGAAGAGATCAAAGAGCTTCTTGGGGAGGCGGCCCCTTTTGTGGGGGAGAAGGATGCTTCTTCTGCCGCCGAGGAGCCCGTTCTTCTGATCGACACAGAGTCGGATACCCAGGATGAGGATGCGCTTTGTGACGATTTTCTTGAGCTGCTCGCCGAGGGGCAGATCAATCTGGCGAACGGGAAGCGCGAGCAAAAGGATACAGGCCCTGCCGCAAAGCCCAATGCCTATGCGCGCCGCAAAAGCATTCGCAAGGCGGAGCAGGTGCTGGGAGATTCCGTAACCGGAGAGCAGATGTCCATGGATCTGTTTTCGGAGGAGTCGGCAGAGCATGTTTCTCAGAGCATGGAAACGCCCGATGCGCCTGTCGTAACACCGCTTTCTCCTTCTTTTATTGAGGAGCCTTTGCTTGAGGATGGGTATGATGTGCCGCCCGCAGAGTCAGAGGCGGTTACAGAGAGTGCGCCGTCCGCGCCGCTCTTTGCGGTGCCTGCGGCCGCACGGATGGCAGAGCCCGTATCCGCAGAGGATGAGGAGATGCCTGCCGGAGAGCCTGTTGACGCGGAGCAGTTAAAGGCGCAGCGTGAAGCTCTGCGTGCCGAAAAGAGAAGGGAAAGAAAGAAAAAGATAGAAGCCGCAAGAAAGGAATTTTACCAAGAGGAGCTTTCTGCGGTGGCAGGACTGTATGAGGAGCATGCCGCATCCTACAACGAGTTTACCTCGCAGGGGCAGGTCGGTGCGATCGGACGCCGCTTTCTTTCCGAGCTTTCCGCCACGACCGTCCGCGTGTTTTCTTTGGCGTTTCTTTCGGTACTGTTCTTCTTGACAGAGAACCTTTCCTTGTTTGGGCTTTCGGTTGGGGCGTTTTTCGCCGACGGGCGTATACTGCTTGCCTTACACTTTGTTGCCGTGGTTCTGACCGCCCTGTGCTCGATCTCTGCCTTTACTACCGCATGGAGAGGTCTTTTCTGTCGCCGTGTCACGAGCGAGCTGTATATTGCGCTCCTTTTGATCGCAACACTTTTGTATGATGTTTTTCTGCTCTTGATCCCGACGGGAGAGCTTCATCTCTTTGGGTTCCTTACGTCGGCCCCAGCCTTGGTTCTTGCCGCATCCGATCATCGGAAGATCAGTGCGGATTTTGCCGCCTTCCGCGTTTTGTCCTCGGCAGGGGATAAGCTTGCCTGCAAGATCACAAAGGGCGGCGCGACCCCGGCGGAGCGTGCGGCGGTCGTCGATCTCCCCGAGGGCTTGAGCACTCGTGTGATGGGCGTCAAAAAGATTGGATTTGCAAAAGGCTTTTTCCACAGAATTACCCGTACCTGTGAGGACGGTCGGGTTAATCTCATTTTGTTGATTGCCGCTGTTACCGTCGCGCTTGCGGCGGCGTTGATTACAGGATTGACAGCCGGATCCTTTTTGATGGCTTTCTTCGCCTTTCTTGTTGCGCTGTCGCTTTCCTTGCCGGCACTTCTTCTTGTGCTTCATAAGACACCGCTCGCTTGCCTGTCCCACCGTGCCACGGGACTTCGCTCGGCTGTGGTGGGCGAGGTTTCGGCCATCGAGTACAGCGATATCGGTGCCATTGCCTTTGAGGATGTCGAGGCATTTTCCTCGCGGAATGTCGTTGTTCAGCGTATCAAGACCTATGCAGGTAGTACCATCGTGGATGTGATTTATCGCGTGGCATCCCTGTTTTCCTTGGTGGGAGGCCCTCTTGACGGTGTTTTCCACAGCTCGACTGCCGATATCGGCATGTCAGAGAATGCAGTACTCCTTTCTGCAGAGGACGGGGGGATTCTTGCCCGCGTAGACGGAAGAGAAATATCCGTAGGCTGCGGTGACTATATGCTTGCGCACCGCATTCATGTGTATTTTGATCCCGAGGATGAAAAGATCCTGGCAGGCGGCAAGGTGAATGTTCTCTATGCTGCCGAGGAAGGGAAGCTGATTGCAAAATTCTACATCCGTTACAAAATGAATGAGGATTTTGAGAAGCATGCGGAGCAGCTACATAAATACGGTGTCCGTACCTTGATCCGGACCTATGATCCGCTTCTTTCCGATGCCCTCATTGAAAAGATCAGCTACACGGCTGATTTTGGCGTGCGTGT
>JAZOOW010000081.1:0-3721 GCA_045655145.1 Eubacteriales bacterium
CAGGAGCGCTTGAACTGCTGGGAGAAAAAGCGGGAAAGGAAGAGCCGTAGCCGCCGCGCGATCTCCCCGTCGTCATATATGCCCGAAAAGGCGTGGCGTGCAAGACGGAAGATCTTTTTCGGCGGAAAGCCGAGGCGGTAGAAGTAGTAGAGGAAGAAATCGTGCAGCTCGTACGGGCCGACAATGCTCTCGGTCTCCTGCACGATCTCGCCGTCCACGGGGGGGAGAAGCTCGGGGCTGACGGGGGTTGCGAGAATGTCACGCAGGCAGTCTGCCACGCGTGTGCGCCCCTCACGCTCATAGCCGTCGGCCACGTGCGCGACAAGATACCGCATCAGCGTTTTCGGAACGGTGGCGTTCACGCCGTACATCGACATATGGTCGCCGTTGTAGGTCGCAAAGCCGAGTGCCAGCTCGGAGAGGTCACCCGTTCCCACCACCATGCCGCCCGTGGCGTTGGCAAGATCCATCAGGATCTGCGTGCGCTCACGCGCTTGGGCGTTCTCGTAGGTCACGTCGTGCGTGCTCTCATCATGGCCGATGTCGGCAAAGTGGGCGCGCACCGCCTCCTTGATGTCAATGTGGCGGAGGGACACGCCAAGCTCGGTGCAAAGGAGCTCGGCATTGCTCTTTGTGCGTGCGGTCGTGCCAAAGCAGGGCATCGTCACGGCCAAAACGTCGGTCACGGGACGGGAAAGCCCCTCCATCGCCTTCACGGCAACAAGGAGGGCCAGCGTTGAATCAAGACCACCTGAAATACCAAGCACCGCCGTCTTGGCATAGGCGCGTGTCAGCCGTCCCCCAAGTCCCTCGGACTGTACGCGCAGGATGTGTGCACAGCGGGCGGCGCGTTCCTTTTCACATTTCGGAACAAACGGGGTGGGGGATACGGGAAAATCCAAGGCCGTTTCCGCGAGGGAGAGAGAAAACGGGATACGCGCGTAGCCGGCGGGGGGCTGTGCGCTCGCGCTCTCCGTGCGGCGCAGGGCGAGGAGTGCCTCGGTGTCGATCACGCCGTCTGCCATACGCGCCTCCCCGAAGGGAGCACATTCGGCCACCGTGTCGCTGTTTGCAAGAAGCAGGCAGTCGCCGCCAAAGACGAGGTCGGTGCCGCTCTCTCCCGTCCCCGCGTTGGCGTACAGATAGGCTGACAGCGTGCGGAGCGAGAGGGCGCGGAGAAGCAAACGCTGCTTTTCCTCTGCCCCTACGAGGGCAGGGGAGGCGGCAGGGTTTGCGATCAGGGTTGCCCCAGCCGCGGTATGCGTTGCAGAGGGGGGTATGGGAGCCGTTGCATCTCGACCAAGCTCTGCCGCGATGACAAGCGAGGGAATCTCCTCACAAACGAAAAGCTGGCGCGTGCCGAGCAGAACCGAAGATCCTGCAAGGGACACGGGAATGTTCTCGGCGGGCGCAGGAGAGAAGGCACGCTCGTCCTCGGTAGCGGCAGGGTAGGTCTTGGGCACAAGACCGAGGAGCCGTCCGCGCGATACGGCGGCGGTACAGTTATAGATCCGCTCGCCAACCGAAACGGGAAGTCCCACAAAGGAGAGCATATCCAACGCTTCGGTTTCCTTCATATAGGAAGCAAGTGCCTCCTCTGCCTTTTCCTGCAGGAGAGGCTGGAGAAAGAGGTCACCTGCGGTGTAGGTCGTGAGCGACAGCTCGGGGAATACAAGCACACGCACGCCGCGTGCGGCCGCAAGACGGGCGGCCTCGGCGAGGGAGGTGGCATTATAAAGGCAGTCGGCCACCCGCAAAAGCGGCGAGGCCGCGCCGACACGAATAAATCCGTCCTTCATAAAAGCTCCTTTCGCGGCACGGCCGCCAAAGATCAGTGTTCTTCGCCGTCGCGCACAAGGATCAGCTCCTTGGCGTAGGGCATCGCGCGGATGATGTCACACATCGAGTGCCACTCGGCAAGCTTGTGGCTCTTGCGTGCGTAGTATATGTTGATCAGCGTTTCGTAATTCATGGTCACGGTGCGCAGCTGGTTGTAGGAGGAGGGGAGCAGCTGGATGATGTTGTGCCAGTGTGCACGATCTCGGGTTTCCACAAAGGCAAGACGCTCGCTCTCCAGATACGCGATCAGCGCATCCAGCGCGGCAAGTCCATCCTCGGAGAGGCGGTCATGACTGAAATCCTCACGGGAGAAGGGCTTTGCGTGGATCTTGTGCATGGTGGAGCAGGAATTGGCCACGGTCGCTACCTTGTAGGTATCAAACTCCTTCCACCAGTAGAGGGGAGCATTGATGTCCATAGACACAAAGATCTGGCGCAAAAACTTGCGGTGATCACTGCCTGCCGAGGCCAGACGGCGGGCAAGATCAAGATCGTTCGGGCCGAGGACATACTGTCCGTCGGCATCGTAAAAGCTGTCGCTTTTTGCCCAGCTGTTCATCGGATTGCGCGCGCCGCGGATGGCGTTTTCCCAGTTCATCACGGAGATGCGATCGATCGAAATCATAAAAGCTCCTTTTTCTTCGCAAGGGAAGAATAAAAATACAAAGGGATTATTATATTTATTATACATAAAAGGGAGGGAAAAGTCAACCGCAGGGCAAAAAAAGAGCGTCGAAGAAAAAAAGAAAAAAATTTCAAAAAAACTGTTGACAAACAAAAAAGGATGTGATATAATCATATCCGTTGCGAGACATGGTGCACGGATTTTGATGGTCCGGAAGCATAGCTCAGTTGGGAGAGCATCTGCCTTACAAGCAGAGGGTCATAGGTTCGAGCCCTATTGTTTCCACCAGTCCACGGAAACGTGGAGCGTGCACATGTGCACCCTAGTAATGATGGCTTGGTAGCTCAGTTGGTTAGAGCGCCGCCCTGTCACGGCGGAGGTCGTGGGTTCGAGCCCCATCCGAGTCGCCATTGCTTACGCCTCTGTAGCTCAGTTGGTAGAGCAGAGGACTGAAAATCCTCGTGTCGTTGGTTCGATTCCGACCGGAGGCACCAGCGGCAGCGAGTATGCCGCCATGCGGATTTAGCTCATTTGGTAGAGCGCGACCTTGCCAAGGTCGAGGTGGCGGGTTCGAGCCCCGTAATCCGCTCCAAAACAACACGGACATAGCAATATGTCCGTGTCCTGTTATCAGGACAGGAAAATTTCATACGGCGCCATAGCCAAGCGGTAAGGCAGAGGTCTGCAACACCTTTATCCCCCGTCCGATTCCGGGTGGCGCCTCCAAAAAGAAAAGTCGCGCAAGCGGCTTTTTCTTTTTGTACTCTTCACTATTCTCTCTTCACTCTTCACTTTTCTCTAATCTCTCCCACGCGACTTTTCCAGAGAAGAGATAAGAGAGAAAAGAAAATGTAGCTTTTCTCCCGTTGGTCGAAAAGCAATTTTAATTAAAAGATGCCAATCGGCATTTTGGGGTAAGGGACCGGAAATGAACCTTTACCACACCATTTTCACGGTAAATATTGAAAAATATCAGCAAATATGATATAATTTATTTAAGAAAGGTGGTGGCACAGTGCAAGAAAACAGCTTAAAGTGTATTCAAGGGAAAAAGATACGCCGACAAGGCTTTAATATTCCTTTGATCATTTTGTATTCTATGATGTTTGCAATTCCATACACCATCTTTGCGATTTCGTGGTGTGTGGGAAAACTTGATACTTATGGTTCTCCCTCTACTTTTTGGACTTCTGTTTTAGTTTGTTTCCTTTTCTCTGTGCCATTTCTTGTTCTGCGCTCATTGAACAAACACTTCTT
>JAZOOW010000082.1:0-3596 GCA_045655145.1 Eubacteriales bacterium
AGCTGAAATAAAAAGGAAACAAAAAGAACACGGCACCATGGGGTGCCTTGTTCTTTTTGTATGACTTACGCCATCTTATTGAGCTTTACGGTAAACTGGCTCTTCTTGCGGGCAGCATTGTTCTTGTGGAGAATGCCGCGAGAAACAGCCTGGTCGATCTTCTTAACTGCAACCTTGTAAGCTGCGATTGCCTGCTCCTTATCGCCGGTGGCGAGAGCTGCATCGTATTTCTTAATCATAGTGCGCATCTGCGAACGGAACATCTGGTTCTGCAGAGTCTTGGCCTTGATTACCTTTACACGCTTCTTGGCGGACTTGATATTTGCCATGTCAAAAACCTCCTCTTCCAAATCGTTAACATTCTGCGCTCGCACCTGAGAGGTTGTGCGATCACAACAACATTTTACCTAGATATCATAGCATATTCTTTCCAAAATAGCAAGAGCTTTTTGAAAATTTTTTTCTTTTTTCTTACTTTTTTATAAAAACACTTGACAATTCACTCTTAAAATGCTATACTTGTAAAGTATTTTGCTTTACATCGGAGGAGCTTCATGTTCGAGAAGGATATGACGATCGGCGTTTTGCTTGATTTTTACGGCGACGTGCTTTCCCCACATACGCAAGCACTTCTTTCGATGTATTATGCCGAGGACCTTTCTCTTGCCGAGATCGCAGAAACCGAGGGGATATCCCGTCAGGGTGTGCGTGCGGCGATCAAGAAGGGGGAGGAGGAGCTTCGTTTTCTTGAAAACAAGCTCGGACTTGCGGCACAATTCGGTATGATGCGTGAGCTTGTAGGAGGCCTGCGTGCCTCTGCCGCCGCGCTTTCCGATCATGCGGATCCGCGTGTGCGTGCATTCGCCGCCGAGGCGTTGCACTGCGCCGCCGCGATCCTATCCGATTTCGGTGAGGAGGAAAACCGTGTTTCAAAGTCTGACGGATAAGCTGGCAAACGCCTTCAAAAAATTCCGCAACAAGGGCAGACTGACAGAGGCTGACGTCCGCGAGGGCATGCGTGAGATCAAGCTGGCTCTCTTGGAAGCAGATGTCAATTATAAAGTCGTACGTGATTTTGTCAAAAGCGTCACCGAGCGTGCTGTGGGAGAAACGGTGCTTGAGAGCCTGCTCCCCGCACAGCAGATCGTCAAGATCGTCAACGAGGAGCTGATCCGCCTGATGGGCTCCGAGAGTGCAAAGCTGGAAATCGCTTCTGCACCGCCTACCGTATTTATGATGGTGGGTCTTCAGGGCGCGGGCAAAACGACGCACGCCGGCAAGATCGCCGCTATGTATCAAAAAAAGGGCAAGCGTCCCCTGCTTGTCGCCTGTGACGTTTACCGTCCTGCCGCAATCACACAGCTCGAGGTGCTTGGAAGCTCTCTGAACATTCCCGTTTTCTCGATGGGTAGCAAGGTCAACCCCGTGGAGATCGCAAAGGCAGGCATCGAGCATGCAAAGAAGCATGGCAACGATCTTGTCATCATCGACACGGCAGGCCGCTTGCACATCGACGAGGAGCTGATGGAGGAGCTGCGCCGCATCAAGGCGGCGGTGAGACCCACCGAGATCCTCTTGACGGTGGATGCCATGCTCGGCCAGGATGCTGTTAATGTAGCAGAGTCCTTTAATAATCTTCTCGACATTACCGGTGTTGTACTGACAAAAATGGACGGCGACACGCGTGGCGGTGCGGCACTTTCCGTGCGCTACGTCACGGGCAAGCCGATCAAGCTGGTCGGCACGGGCGAAAAGACCGATGCTCTTGAGGTGTTCCACCCCGATCGCATTGCTTCCCGCATTCTCGGTATGGGAGATATCCTCTCGCTGATCGAGCGCGCGGAGGCGGCTTACGATGAAAAAACTGCGCAAGAGCTGGAGCGCAAGATGCGTGAGTCCTCGTTTACGCTGTCGGATTTTCTCGTTCAGTTCAAGCAGCTCCGCAATATGGGAAACATCGAGCAGCTTCTTTCCATGATGCCCGGCGTTAAGGCAGGCGCACTCAAGGATATGAATATTGATGAAAAGCAAATGGCGCGTACCGAGGCGATCATCCTCTCTATGACGGAGAAGGAGCGCAACAATCCCGACATCATCAACGGCTCTCGCCGCAAGCGCATTGCAAACGGCTCGGGCACCTC
This sequence comes from Eubacteriales bacterium, assembly GCA_045655145.1. Taxonomy (GTDB): domain Bacteria; phylum Bacillota; class Clostridia; order Oscillospirales; family CAG-272; genus UBA1740. The sequence continues at coordinate 2,142 of JAZOOW010000082.1, forward strand.
GGTTGAGGAGGTCAACAAGCTGCTCCGCCAATTTGAGCAGACAAAGAAGATGATGAAGCAATTCTCTTCTATGGAGAAAAAGGGCGGATTTGGCAAAGGTAGGATGAAAATTCCGTTTTAATTCGGATTTTTATAAATAATTTTTATATCTTTTTGGAGGAAAACAAAATGGTTAAGATCAGACTTAAGAGAATCGGTGCAAAGAAGGCTCCCTTCTACCGCGTGGTTGTGGCAGACGGCAGATATCCCCGCGATGGTAGATTCATCGAGGAGATCGGCTACTATAACCCCATGACCTCCCCTGCTGAGGTAAAGATCGACGCAGAGAAGGCTACCGCTTGGATCCAGAAGGGTGCACAGCCCACCGAGACCGTAAGAGCTCTGCTTAAGAAGACCGAAATTCTGAAGTAAAGAAGGACGCGCCGCGTCAGAAAGGTGGGGGATATCCCCTGAAAACGACATGGATTATAAAAAAATTCTTGCCGACATCGCGCGCGCAATCGTCGATACCCCGGACAGCGTTACGGTCACAGAACAGGTAGAGGGCGACCAGATCGAGCTTACCCTTTCCGTTGCTCCCGATGATATGGGCATGGTGATCGGCCGTCACGGCAAGATCGCAAAGGCGATTCGTTCGTTGATGAAGGCAGCTGCCACGAGAGAAGGCAAGCACATTATCGTGGAGATCCGGTGATCTTCACAAAATCAAGGCCGACTGAAACAGTCGGCCTTGATTTTTTATGTCCTTATAGCGGCAAGACGGTCGGAAAGGCGGCAAAAATCCTCCGTGGACAGTCGTTCGCCGCGGATCGTTTCGGGGAGGCCGCAATCGGTGATGGCGTGGGTCAGCTGCTCCTTTGAAAATTCACCGAGCGCGCCAAGCGCGTTGGGAAGCGTTTTGCGGCGCATAGCAAAGGCGGCGTGGATCGTGCGAAAAAAGAGCTTTTCGTCCTGTGGGCGGCAGGGCTTTTCCCCGTAGAGGTCTATGCGCACGACCGCAGAGGAAACCTTAGGGGCAGGCATAAAGCACCCAGGCGGAACGGAAAAGAGCTTGTGCGCCTGTCCGTAATAGCCGAGGACAGCCGTAATCGCGCCGTAATCCGAGGAGCCGGGGACCGCCGCAAGACGGGAGGCGACCTCCGCCTGAACCATCACTGTGATCGAGCGGAATGCCACACCGCACTCCAAAAGGCGCATGAGAATGGGCGTGGTAATATAATACGGGAGGTTGGCACACACCACGATATCGCGCCCCTCGGCTTCCCTCGCAAGCACGTCGGCAAGATCAAGCTCCATGATATCGGCGCAGATCACCTTGACGTTCGGATGCTCCGCCATGGTCTTCTCAAGAATCGGAATGAGGCCGCGATCAATCTCCACCGCCAGAACACGGTCGTAACGCAGCGCTAGCTCCTGTGTCAGGCAACCGATAAGTCGGAGGCCAAGCGGTCTTAG
>JAZOOW010000083.1:0-5919 GCA_045655145.1 Eubacteriales bacterium
ATCGGGGATACAGGTGGACATCAGATGGTCGTTGCCGATCTCCGTGCTCCTCAATACTCGGAGAATGTAGAACATACTCTCCTTGCCGCTGAAAAAGGCGGGCATTCTGCTCCTTATGCGGCAACACCTGTCAAAAGAGAAGAAATTCCGAAAACAGAGCATCCCGCCGCGCAAAGCGCGGGGGAGGCACTTGAAAATTTCCGCACCTTCCACCAAGAGGTGGCAAAGCCGACGCACAGGGAGGGTACAGCCCTTGCCGCATCCTCACTGATTGATGAGGCCGCCGCCAAGGAGCGCGATATGAGTATCGCGGTCGATTGGAATAAAATCTTCGGGCTTTCTCCTAATAATACGCCCTCCAAAAGCGAAGGGGCCTCTCCGCAAAAGCCGCAGGCCTCGACAACCGACGCTCCGCCTGCACGTGAGGAAGGGAAGGAGGACCTCTCGTACCGCATTATCGGAGAGGCCTTCCGTTGCTATGTGATTGTGGAAACGGGAGATGAACTCCTTTTGATCGACAAGCATGCCGCACATGAGCGCATCCTCTTTGAGGAGCTGCTTGCAGAGCAGAAGTGTGACGGCCGCGTGGCCATGCAACGCCTCTTGATTCCGCTTTTGGTGCCGATCGGAGAACCCGAGGCCGCTGCCGCAGAGGAGCATAAGGCCGAGCTTGAGGCGGTCGGCTATATCTTTACACTAGAGGCTGACAGACGGCACGCCGCCCTGACTGCCGTCCCCGATGCCATTGCACTTCCCGATGCCGAGGAGATTTTCTCCCGCATGACGGCGGAGCTGGCAGATGGCTCGGGTAACCCCACCGAAACCGAGGCGGCGCGGCGTGAGCGTTCCTTGTATCAGGTGGCCTGCAAGGCCGCCATCAAGGGAGGCCGCCTCTACGGTGAGGAGCAGATCGCGTGGCTCGTGTCGCGCGTGATGGCACTCCCCGACATTACGGTTTGCCCCCACGGCAGACCGATCGCGGTACGCTTGACCAAAAATCAGCTGGATCGCCGCTTTGATCGCATTCTTTAATACGACCGAAATGAGGAAGCTATGTTCAAAATACTGAAAACAGAAGGAAAAGCACGCCGCGGTGTGATGGATACTGTCCATGGGCGCATAGAAACCCCCGTTTTTATGAACGTGGGAACGAGTGCGGCCATCAAGGGCGGCGTATCCACCATGGATCTTCGCGAGATCAACTGCCAGGTCGAGCTTTCCAATACCTACCATCTGCACATCCGCCCAGGCGACGAACTCATCTACCGTCTTGGCGGTCTGCATAAGTTTTTCAACTGGGACAAGCCCATTCTGACGGATAGCGGCGGCTTTCAGGTGTTTTCGCTTGCTAAGCTCCGCAAGATCTCCGAGGAGGGCGTGACCTTCAACTCGCACATGGACGGCAAGCGCATTTTCATGGGGCCCGAGGAGAGCATGCGCATCCAGTCACATCTCGGCTCGACCATTGCGATGGCGTTTGATGAATGTATCGAAAATCCTGCCCCCTATGCGTACACCAAGGCCTCCTGCGCCCGTACCACGCGCTGGCTTGCCCGTTGTCAGACAGAGCTTGCCCGTTTGAATGCAGAGGAGGGAACCGTCAATCCCCATCAGCTTCTTTTTGGCATCAACCAAGGAAGCACCTACCGCGATCTTCGTATCGAGCATATGAAGACTATCGTAGACATGAACTGCGACGGCTATGCCATCGGCGGCCTTGCCGTGGGAGAAAGTGCGGAGGAGATGTACGCGACCATCGAGGCCGTAGAGCCGTATATGCCCGAGGATAAGCCCCGTTATCTGATGGGGGTAGGGACACCGCAAAACATTCTGGAGGCCGTTTATCGCGGTGTTGACTTCTTTGATTGCGTCATGCCCAGCCGCAATGCGCGGCACGGCAACCTCTTTACCTGGGAGGGCAAGGTCAATATCAATAACGAAAAGTATTTCGCCGATGACCGCCCGATCTCGGCGCGTTGCGGATGCCCCGCCTGCCGCCATTACAGCCGTGCCTATATCCGCCATCTCTTCAAGGCGCGTGAGGCACTCGGTATGCGGCTTTGCGTGCTTCACAACCTCTATTTCTATAATGAGCTGATGCAGCACATCCGCGATGCGCTTGATAACGGATGCTTTACGCAATTTTATCATGCGCACGTCGATCTCTTGGCAGAGCGTGCAGACTGATAAAAAAGCGTGACTGAACAGGACGTACTCTAAAGGACAGTTTTGCAAGAATACGGTATATCTCGAAAGAGGTATGCCGTATTTTGTGTTTGTGTCCACAAAAGCAGTACTTGTCAGGAAAAATGACGATATAATTCTTGCTCTCCCGTAAGGTGCGTTTTGCGTTTGAAAAATTCTTTCAAGTTGCTTGATTTTCCAAAAAATATGTGATATAATAAGTATGCCAAACCAACTGAATATTTTAGCAAAGACTATTTTTATCTTTAAGGGATAGTTATACCCTTTTGTTGTCGTGTCAATAATGAATTTGTTAAAAACGCAAATTCCTACTGATGCGGCATAATTAGTGATAGTTTTTGCTTCTCAGTTGGTTTGGCGACTATCGGAGTTTGCGTTTTTGGTGCGGTTTACTTCGGTAGCCGCACTTTTTTATATGCTGATGGGAGGATATATGAGCAAAAATATTCCCAAAAAGGTTATCGATATTACCGGCACAGAACTTACGCCCGGAGAACCTCTCGTTTGTCTTGGAAATGGGGAGCAAGGCTTTGAGTGTTGTTGCGACGAATGTGACTACTATTTGCTTTGTTATCCTGAATTTGACTTAAAAAACAATCAAGGAAATATTGCCGAGAATAAAATTTATATTTCACAATCGTGTAAAAAGGACGAGGAATTTTAATGATTCCTCGTCCTTTTTCTATCGGTAGGTAACATATTCTGTTGAATTTCAAAAACTGTCCTTTAGAGTATGTCCCCTTTCAGTCACGCTTTTCTTATGCAAGAGCCGAAAGTACATCCTCGGCGGCTATGCCGCAGAAGTGCAAAAGATCGTCGGTCGGTGCTGTGGGGGAGGCAAAGTGGTCGTCAATGGCAAGGACGGTGGTGCGGCAGGGAAGGCTGCCTGCGCGCCGCTCGCACAGAGCCACCTCAAGGGCTTCTGCTGCACCGCCGCGGCGGATCCCCTCTTCAAGAAGCACAAGATGCGTGTGCTGCGAGAGATATTTTTTGATGGTGGCTACCGTATCTCCGAGCGGCTTTAGGGCTTCTACCAAGAGAACGCCGATCTCCTCTTCACCGCGCTGTGCGGCCAGCTCTGCGGCATCAAGTGCTATGGAAGCGGCCGTTCCAAAGGCTACCACCAAGCGCGAGGGGGTAACACCCGTGAAGGAGGCACGCACGCCAAAGTCATCAAAATCTCCGTCGGGATAAAAGATCTTGGCAATACGGGGATCCTCCGCCTTGTTCGGATAGCGGACGGCGGTGGGGGAGGGGGAAGCGAGCACCCTTTTCATGATGGCACGGAGCGAACCGTAAGAGGCAGGTGCATAGATCACCATGCCCGGAATCGCGGATAGATAGCTGACGTCAAAAATGCCGTGATGTGTTGCACCGTCCGCATGGGCAAGCCCTGCACGGTCGATAAAGAGCTTGACAGGCAGGCCTTGCAGCGCCACGTCATGAAGAAGGTTGTCATATGCGCGTTGCAGAAAGGTGGAATACACGGCAAAGCAAGGGATCATGCCTGCTGCCGCCATGCCTGCAGCAAAGGTCGTGGCATGCTCCTCGGCAATGCCCACGTCAAAAAAACGGTCGGGGTGGGCGGCGGCAAAGCCCTCAAGGCCACAGCCAAGCCCCATGGCCGCGGTAATGGCGCAGATCCTTTCGTTTTTCCCTGCCGCCGCTACCAGTTCCTCACCAAATACGGTGTGGAAGCTGTCCTTGTGCTCTCCTGTACGGCAGGGAGCCATGCTGTGATAGATGCTCGGATCCTTTTCTGCCGGTGCATATCCCTTGCCCTTTTGCGTTTTGATATGCAAGACAACGGCCCCTCCACGGGCCTTGGCCTGCCGCAGGGCGCGATCGACCTTGGCATAATTGTTCCCATCCACAGGGCCGAGATACAAAAATCCAAGTGCTTCAAAGTAATTGTTTTTTGTAATAGAACGCTTGACACCGTGGGTGATGCGGCGTATAAAGCGGTAAAGCGGACGTCCGATCAGGGGGATCTTGTGGAGAAGAGCGATCGTGCGCCGCTTGGTTGCCATATATCCCGCACTTGTACGGATGTCGGCAATATAACGGGCAAAGGCCCCTGTATTGCGCGAGATGGACATTTCGTTTTCATTGAGAATGAGAATGAAGGGCAGATCGGTTGCACAGTTGTTGAGTGCCTCATGCACCATTCCGCCCGTAAAGGCACCGTCGCCGATCACGGCCACCGTGTGTGCCTTCCTCCCTGCAATACGGTCTGCCATGGCAAAGCCGAGTGCGGCGGATACGGAGGTGCTGCTGTGCCCTGCACCAAAGGGATCGTAGTCGCTCTCGCGGCGCGAGGTGAAGCCGGAAAGCCCACCCGGACGGCGGAGCATGTCAAACAGGTCACGACGGCCTGTGATAATCTTGTGGATATAGGTTTGATGCCCAACATCCCAAATGATATGGTCGTTTGGTGTATCAAACACGCGGTGCAGCGCAAGCGTCAGCTCAACAACACCCAAATTGGACGCCAGATGCCCGCCGCTTTTTTCCAACTTCTCAATCAAAAAGGCACGGATCTCCTCTGCCAGTATCGGCATCACCTTGTCAGGGAGTACGCGCAGATCGTCCGGTGAGTTGATCAAGGAAAGATAGCAGCGCGGCTCTGTCCCACTATTCTTTTTCTTCGGCAAGGGAACCACCCTCCTTTTTGCTTGTGATACATTATTGTAGCATGTTTTGGCAGAAAAATCAAGTTTTCACCGAAAGGCGGCGTCCTGACACCATTGTTCACTATTTGTTCATTTTTTGTCGCTGTTTTTTCTGTATAATAAAAAAGAACTGTTAATGAGAAAGGAGATGCCTCGTGGCACAGCTTGTTTTTGCGCGCAAGGAAATGAAATATCTGGTCCCCGAGGACCGGTATCTTCCGTTTGTTTCAGATCTTATGGAGCATACCGTTCCCGACGTATATCGCCTCTATACGGTGTGCAACGTTTATTACGACACCGATATTTTTGATCTTATCCGCATGTCGATGGACAGGCCGCTTTATAAAGAAAAGATGCGTATGCGGAGCTACGGTACGCCACAGTCCGATACGCCTGTCTACGTTGAGATCAAGAAAAAGTACGACCGCCGCGTATACAAGCGCAGAGAAACCTTGCCCTATGCCGCCGCATGTGACTTTTTTGACCGCGGCATCTATCCCGAGAACCGTGATACGCAGATCATGCGTGAGCTTCGTTATGCGCTCTCCCGTTACCAGCCAAAGCCGAGTCTTTTTATTGCCTATGAGCGAGAGGCGTATGCGGGGATCGGGGAGGAGAAGGGCTTGCGTGTTACCTTTGACCGTAACATTCGCTATCGGATCGAGGATGTTTCACTCGCCGCAGGCGATCATGGTACGCCTCTCTTTGATAACAGCGACCTTCTTCTTGAAATTAAATTCACGGGCTCTATGCCCGTGTGGCTTGCAGAGCTTCTTGGCAAGCATGGCATCCGCCGCCGTAGCTTTTCCAAATACGGGCGTATTTACGAAAAGGAATTTAAGAATATCCGCAAAGGGTGAGTATAGCGAAAGAGCCGATGCAACGCATCGGCTCTTTCGTCATTGTGTCAACAAGACAACCCCCGGTTCTACCGGGGGCGGGAAACGGCTTCAGCAACAATAAAAAGACGAGCTACAAGCAGAGAGATTGAAAACAATTAAACCTCCAAGTATAATAGTAAATGGTTTGGCGACCGCATTAC
>JAZOOW010000084.1:0-2223 GCA_045655145.1 Eubacteriales bacterium
CGAACCGGATTTCTTAATTTTCTGAGCGCTTTTGCCTCGATCTGACGAATACGCTCTCTCGTGATATTGAACTCCTTACCGACCTCCTCAAGGGTACGTGTACGGCCATCCTCAAGACCAAATCGGAGCTTAAGAACCTGCTCCTCTCGCGGCGTCAGCGTGTGAAGTACGGTGCAAAGCTGCTCACGCAAAAGTGCATACGAGGCTGTGTCGGCGGGAGCGGGAGAATCGTTATCCTCCACAAAATCTCCAAGGTGGCTGTCCTCCTCCTCGCCGATCGGGGTTTCGAGAGAAACGGGATCCTGCGCGATCTTCATGATCTCGCGCACCTTATCCGAGGGCATACCGATCTTTTCTGCAATCTCCTCCGAGGTAGGCTCTCTACCAAGCTCCTGAAGAAGCTGCCTGGCCGTGCGAGAAACCTTGTGAATGGTTTCTACCATATGCACGGGAATGCGGATGGTACGCGCCTGATCGGCAATGGCGCGAGTGATTGCCTGTCTGATCCACCACGTCGCATAGGTCGAGAATTTGTAGCCCTTGCGGTAATCAAACTTCTCTACCGCCTTCATCAGACCGAGATTTCCCTCTTGGATCAGATCCAAGAAATACATGCCCTTACCGACATGACGCTTGGCAATGCTGACCACAAGGCGCAGGTTTGCCTCGACCAGCTCATCCTTTGCTTCCTTGTCGCCAAGAGCGATACGCTCCGCGAGATACATCTCGCGCTCGGCATCCAAAAGCGGTATTTTACCAATCTCCTTTAAATACATACGCACAGGATCGTCAATGGCAAGCCCCTCCTGCGCCAAAAGCTTTTCCATCGTTTCAGCACTGTCAAAGGCCTCAAGATCCGGCTCCGCATCAAACGCGTGCAGATCGCCCTCAATTCCATTGCTCTCGAGGGACTCATACATTTTTTCCATTTGCTCAATATCATAGTCGATGTCCTCAAGGGCCTCCATGATATCACTCCCGCCCATCGTTCCCGACTGTGTCGTTTCGATCAGCTCATTGACATCCATTTTCTTGTCATTCATTATTTGTGTACCTCTTTCATTGAATCTGTCATATCTTATAGGTTACGGTGTTTCCTCTTTTTTACGGCGGTTGATCAGATCTGTCAGCGCAGTGGGCGTAACACCGCCCTGCGTTTGCTTTTGGATAGCGACCTCGCGCCGCAAGATCGCAAGACATTCCTTAAATACCGCTTCCCCGTTTTCAGTCAGCTGCATACGCGCCACCTTCATGCGGGTAATGCGCCCCACCTCATCCGTGCTGAACTGCTCATCCAGCATATCGGGAGCATGCCCCTCCTGATAGGCGGCACGAATAAAGGTAAAAACCTTCCTCCCGAACTCGGTAAAAAAATCCTCCTCGCAAAGGGGCGTGTCACCCAAAAAGGCCAGCTTGCGATTTTCCTCACGGATAAGCAAAAGGCCAAGGAGAGATTCCTCCGCACGGGAGGCGGTCGGATTTTTCACAAAATCCGGATTGATACGGTCGCCAAAGCCGGCAATATCCCGATGTATTTTTTGCTTTTCTTTTTCACGGTATTCGCTCTGCCGCTTCCAGATTAAGCGGTCAACGTCCCGCTTGATCGCGGTGGCATCAACCTCCAGGGTTTTTGCAGCTTCTGCAATATACACATCGCGTTCTGCCGCAGAATAAAACCCTGAAATCAAATTGCACATGGCTTCCAGTGCCTTGATTTTTTCCTGTGGCTTTTTGACATCAAAATGAGAAAGCACACGCTCAAAATTATAGTCAAACTTCGTGCGGCTCTCCTCCAGCATGCGGCGGAAGCGCTCGGTGCCGAATTTTTTGATGTACTCATCAGGGTCCTTAGCATCCGTCAACTGAAGCAGCTTGACCTCCATACCAACGTCCCCAAACATACGCACCGCACGGTCGGCCGCACGCCGCCCTGCTTCATCCATGTCGTAAGAAATGATCACCTTTTTGGTGTACCGTGTCATGAGGCGCACCTGCTCCTCCGTGAGTGCCGTTCCCAAGGTAGCAACGGCATTGGTGATGCCCGCGGCGTGCAAGGCAATAACATCCATGTATCCCTCGCAGAGAACCAACTGCTCCGCGCAGGCAGTCCTTGCAAAATTCAGGGCAAACAAATTGCGGCTCTTTTTGAAAACAGGGGTATCCGAGGAGTTTTTGTACTTCGGCTCACTTCCGTCCATCACACGGCCGCCAAAGGCGATGACA
>JAZOOW010000085.1:0-2499 GCA_045655145.1 Eubacteriales bacterium
GAGCCTTCCGACGAAGCCGATGCGCCCGAAGCCGAGGAAGCCACCGAAGAAGCCACCGCAGGGGATGAAAACGCCGTCGCAGACGGCGAATAAAAAGTGCACCGCTTCGTCACGAGACAAGCAAAAGCCTCCCCTGTGTAAGGGGAGGGGGACCGCGATAGCGGTGGAGGGGTTGTAAAGCATTCCTTTGATACAATAATAAAAAACAATCCCTCACCCGACTCCGTCGGGAGCTCCCTTTACACAAGGGAGCCTATCTCCGCGCTCCTAAAAATCTCCACGCCTGCCATTTACCGCATGACGGCGGCGGGAGCAAGCCCCCTGCGAGGATGAACCCCCGCCCTACCTTTTACCTCGCGCATCGGGGGATGCGCTCCTGCCTCAACCGATCAAATTTCCCCAAAAAGGATGAACTTATGAGAAAGATTTTTGCGATCCTTTTGCTATTGGCCATGCTTGTCCCGATGACGCTTTCCTGCGCGACGCTTGACACCACGGGGCTTCTTGAGGCCGCACCCGCGCTCATTGAGCGCGCGGCCATGCTCAATGAGGTCTTTTACGGGGAGGGCATCCCCTTTGACCGCTCCGTGACCGATTACGGAAGCTACTACCCCGCAGAGCGTGAATTTCTCGAGGAAAACGGCTTTTCCACCGTCGCGGAGCTGCGTGCCGTCACCGCCGAGGTCTTTTCGGCCGAATACGCCGCGCTGATCGCGGCCACCTCGCTTTCAGGCTTCACGGCCGAGGGAACGACCGACTACATCTATGCGCGGTACGCCTCAAGCCAGGCGGAGAACCTGCGCGACGAGCGAGAAACCATCCTCGTCTACGGGAACAGCCCCTACCTGACCCACCCCATCGGAAGATCTACCTATGATATGAGCACGCTCCGCATCGATTACGTCGGCACGGATTACGCCATCGTGGTCCTGTCGGTCACCACAGTCACAAAGGATCTGCCCCCCGAGGGAACAGAGCCCGAGCCCGATGCCACGCCGACCTACACGACCAAGACCGCCGATATGGAGATCAAATTCGTCTATGAGAATGGCTGGCGCATCGACAGCCCGACCTATTAAAGAAGCATACCGCGACCGAGCCGCAGCGAGAGGGGGACCCTGTTAGCGGCGGAGATGTTGAAAAGCCCTGTTAAAAATCGTAAACAATACGAAACCCAACACGGTTTTCAACAAATTGTTGAAAATTGAACCGCATGAATATTTGCAAAATCTCTTGACAAGCCGAACATGCCGAAAAGATGCAGGATTTTCCTTTTTTCGACAAAAGAATTTCCGCAAAATTGTGGGAAACCCTGTTGAAAATGTGAAGAATATTCATTCGCCGATGCATAAAAACGGTTGAAAAACAGAAAACCGAAGAAAAAACAGGCCTTTTTTTCACAATTTCTGTGAAAAACGAGCCCAAAAAATCATAAAAATTGCGAATTTCAACAGCGCACATCCGCCGCACGGCCTCTTGCCGCGCGACCGACGGATGTGCAAAGAGCTTTCTCTGCAATCCCCCCAAAAGAGCAAAAAACGCCGGAAAGGACACCGTTATGGAAAGCATGGATAAGATCGTAGGGCCATTTGATAAGAAAAACGAGGCGCACGCGCCCGTCCTTCCCGATGTATCCCCTGTGGTGATCCGCCGCCTGCCGCGCTATCACCGCTACCTGCGCACGCTGATGGAGCGCGGCGTGGGACGCATCAGCTCCTCGGATCTCTCCCGTATGATGGGGGTGACGGCCTCACAGATCCGTCAGGATCTCAACTGCTTTGGCGGCTTTGGCCAGCAGGGATACGGCTATAACGTCAAATTCCTCTATGGGAAGATCAGCGAGCTGCTTGGCGTGAACGAGGGCTACCAGACGGTCATCATCGGCGCGGGCAACCTTGGCCGCGCGCTGGCGGCCACCCGTATGTTCGAGCGGCGCGGCATCACGCGGCTTGCCATGTTTGACGTGTCACCCACCGTGGTGGGGCGCGCCATCTGCGGTCTGCCCGTCTACCACATGGACGATCTTGAGCATTTTTGCGCCGAGAATCGCGTGGATTTTGCCGTCCTGACCACCCCCTACGAGGCCGCCCCTGCCATTGCAGACCGCCTCTCTAAGCTGGGCGTGCGGGGCATCTGGAACTTCTCCAACACAGAGCTTTCGCTCGAAAACAAGAATATCCTGATCGAAAACATCCACTTCAGCGATTCGCTGATGAAGCTTTGCTTTGATCTGAAAAATCCGCAAAAATAAGACGCGAAGGGCTGCCGCCTGCCGTGGGCAGGGTAGGGTAACAGAAGCCAGACGAACCCGCCGCGGAGCCGGTATTTTCGGCTCGTTTCGGCTTGTCGTCCTCGCTTGATGAATATAAAGCTTCGTCCTCCGCACCGAAGTCGCTCAAAAATACAAGGCTCGGCGGTCGGAGAATTTCGGAAGAGCAAATTTTTAGACGGAGAGAGGAAAAAGGCACCGATCATATAGACATATGATCAAGCCTTTTG
>JAZOOW010000086.1:0-8436 GCA_045655145.1 Eubacteriales bacterium
GTCCCTTCGGCCTGACGGGCAAGGAGCTTGAGCGCCGCCTTGACGAGGTGCATATTACCGCCAACAAGAATGCGATTCCCAACGATCCCGAGAGTCCCTTTGTGACCAGCGGTGTCCGTCTTGGCACGCCTGCCGTAACGACGCGCGGGTTCCGTGAGGAGGAAATGGTCAAGATCGCCCATTGGATCCATGACGTTGCTGTTGATTTTGAGGGCAACTGTGACCGCGTGCGTGCCGAGGTCGCCGCACTTTGCAAGCGCTTCCCGATCTACGAATAAAGGAGTATCTGCATGAAAATCATGGTAGTCGGCGGCGGAGGCCGCGAGCATGCCATTATCCGCAAGTTAAAGGAAAACACAAGCATTACCGAGATCTATGCTCTGCCCGGCAACGGCGGCATCGCACGCGATGCCACCTGCGTGCCGATCGGTGCCAAGGATATTCCCGCCATTGTGGAGTTTGCCAAGGAAAAGGGCATCGAGTTTGCTGTTGTGGCACCCGATGATCCGCTCGTGCTCGGCGCGGTCGACGCGCTGGAGGCCGTCGGCATTCCTTGCTTCGGTCCCACGCGGGCGGCCGCCGCTATTGAGGGCAGTAAGGTCTTTTCTAAAAATCTCATGAAGAAGTACGGCATCCCCACCGCCTCCTACGAGGTATTTGAGGATGCGGGCTCTGCCCTTGCTTATTTGGAGAATGCGCCCATTCCCACCGTCATCAAGGCAGACGGACTCGCGCTCGGAAAGGGTGTCGTCATTGCCGAAACGCGTGAGGATGCGTATGCCGCTGTCCGTTCCATGATGGAGGATAAGATCTTCGGCGAGAGCGGTAGCCGTATCGTCATTGAGGAGTTTCTCACAGGTCCCGAGGTGTCCGTCCTTTCCTTCACGGACGGCAAGACGGTGATCCCCATGGTATCCTCCATGGATCACAAGCGCGCACACGACGGCGACACGGGCCTGAATACGGGCGGCATGGGCACCGTTGCCCCCAACCCCTATTACACCAAGGCGATCGCCGAGGAATGTATGCAGACGATCTTCCTGCCCACCGTCCGTGCGATGGAGGCAGAGGGAAGGCCCTTCCGTGGTTGCCTTTACTTCGGTCTAATGCTGACACCCAAGGGTCCGCGCGTGATCGAGTATAACTGCCGCTTCGGCGATCCCGAAACGCAGGTCGTGCTTCCGCTTCTTCGCTCGGATCTCTTGACCGTCATGCAGGCAGTGGCAAACGGCACGCTTGCAGACACTGAGGTCGTCTTTGCCGACCGTGCGGCCTGCTGTGTCGTCATGGCCTCAAACGGCTATCCGCAGAAATATGAAACGGGCTTTCCGATCACCCTGCCCGCCACCGACGCGGAAACCGACGTGTACGTGGCAGGTGCCAAGCTTGGCGAGAACGGTGAGATGTTGACCGCAGGCGGCCGTGTGCTGGGTGCTGTGTCGCTTGGCGATACGCTTGCCGATGCGATCGACGGCGCATACCGTCTTGCAGAGAAGATCCACTTTGAAAATGCCTATTACCGCCGTGACATCGGCGCACGCGCTATGCGCGCAGGGGAGAACAACTGATGGTATATCGTGTATATGTAGAAAAGAAATGCGGACTTACCCATGAGGCAGAGGCCCTCTTTTCCGATCTTCGCAGCTTTCTCGGTATTGAGAAGCTGACAGGCCTCCGCCTCTTTAACCGCTACGATGTGGAGAATATCGAGAAGGAGCTTTTTGATTACGCTGTCGGTACGGTGTTCTCCGAGCCGCAGCTGGATATCGCTACCACCGAGGAGCCTGATTTTTCGGGGGCGCGCGTGTTTGCCGTGGAATATCTGCCCGGTCAGTACGACCAGCGTGCGGATTCCGCCGCACAGTGCATCCAGATCATCTCGCAGGGCGAGCGTCCCACTGTGCGTACCGCACGTGTGTATCTTCTCCTCGGTGACCTGACCGATGCCGATGTGGAGCGCGTGAAGAAATATGTTATCAACCGTGTGGAGAGCCGTGAGGCCGCGCTTGAAAAGCCCGCAACGCTGATGACGCGCTATGAAAAGCCTGCCCGTGTGGAAACGCTGGTCGGCTTTACAAAGCTTGACGACGCAGGCCTTGCCGCCTTCCTTGCGGACAAGCGTCTTGCCATGGATATGGATGATCTCCGCTTCTGCCGCGATTACTTCGCAAAGGAGGAGCGCGATCCCACCATCACCGAGATCCGCATGATCGATACCTATTGGTCGGATCACTGCCGTCATACCACCTTCTTAACGACGATCGATGACGTGCGTTTTGAGGATCCGCTTCTCGAAAAGACTTATGAGGCGTATCTCGCCGCCCGCCGTGCCATCGGTCGCACAAAGCCTGTGAACCTCATGGATCTTGCCACGATCGCTACCCGTTATCTGAAGGCAAACGGCAAGCTTCCGAAGCTTGACGAATCCGAGGAGATCAACGCCTGCACCGTCAAAATGGACGTGAATGTGGACGGCAAGACCGAAAAATGGCTTCTCCTCTTCAAAAATGAAACGCATAACCACCCCACCGAGATCGAGCCGTTTGGCGGTGCCGCCACCTGTATCGGCGGTGCGATCCGCGATCCGCTTTCCGGCCGCTCCTACGTGTACGCCGCCATGCGTGTAACGGGTGCGGCAGATCCGCTCCGTCCGCTCTCGGAAACGATGCCCGGCAAGCTTCCGCAGAAGAAGATCGTCACCACGGCCGCCGCAGGCTATTCCTCCTACGGCAACCAGATCGGTCTTGCAACGGGTCAGGTCGATGAGCTGTATCATGACGGCTATGCCGCCAAGCGCATGGAGATCGGTGCCGTGATCGCGGCCGCTCCGGCCGAGAACGTACGCCGCGAGTGCCCCGCACCGGGCGACGTGGTCATCCTGCTCGGCGGCCGCACAGGACGTGACGGCTGTGGCGGTGCAACAGGCTCCTCCAAGTCCCACCAGATGGATTCTCTGGAAACCTGCGGTGCCGAGGTACAGAAGGGTAACGCTCCCGAGGAGCGTAAGCTCCAGCGCCTCTTCCGCCGAAAGGAGGCCACCTGCCTCATTAAGCGCTGTAACGACTTTGGTGCAGGCGGTGTGTCGGTTGCCATCGGTGAGCTTGCCGACGGCCTTCGTATCAACCTTAACATGGTTCCCAAGAAATACGAGGGTCTTGACGGCACAGAGCTTGCCATCAGTGAATCGCAGGAGCGTATGGCCGTTGTCGTCGCCAAGGAGGATGCCGCACGTTTTACCGCGCTCGCGGATGAAGAAAACCTTGAGTCTACCGTCGTAGCCGAGGTGCAGGCAGAGCCGCGCCTTGTGATGACGCTGGACGGCGAGGAGATCGTGAACCTCTCGCGCGAATTTTTGAATTCCAACGGTGCTGAGAAGCACACCGTAATTGCCCCCACAACCCCCGCCTCCTATGAGAAAAAGGTTGACGGTGATTATGCATCGCTTTACCGTGCGCTGGTCACAGATCTCAACGTATGCTCAAAGCGCGGTCTTTCCGAGCGCTTTGACTCGACCATCGGTGCCGGCACGGTCATGATGCCCTTTGGCGGCAGTCGCCAGCAGACACCCGCACAGGCAATGGTGCATAAGGTGTCGGTCGAAAAGGGACATACCGATACCTGCTCCTACATGGCGTGGGGCTATAACCCCATGATCGCAGAAAAGAGCCCCTACCACAGTGCCTACCTTGCCGTGGTGGAATCGGTTTCCAAGCTGATTGCCGCAGGTGCCTCCTTTGAGGACGTATATCTTACCTTCCAGGAATACTTTGAAAAGCCGGGCAATGATCCCCACCGCTGGGGTAAGCCCATGGCCGCTCTCCTCGGTGCCTTCCGCGCCCAGATGGAGCTTGGTATCGCCTCGATCGGCGGTAAGGACTCCATGAGCGGCAGCTTTGAAAAGCTGGACGTTCCGCCCACCCTCGTGTCCTTTGCTGTTACGACAGGAAAGACGAGCGAGGTCGTTTCGGGCGATTTCAAGGGCACAGGTCACCGCGTGGCATGGCTCCGACCTGTGCTTGGTGATGACGGCCTGCCCACCGCCGACTCGCTGATCGCGCTGTACGGCGAGGTTGCGCGCCTTGTGCGTGAGGGTAAGGTGCTTGCCGCCTATACGCCTACCTACGGCGGCGTTGCCGAGGCGATCTTTAAGATGGCCATCGGTAACGGCATCGGCTTTGCCTATGCCGACGGCTTTACGAAGGACGAGCTCTTTGGCTACGCTTACGGCTCCTTCATTCTGGAGCTTGCCGACAATGCCGAGGATGTGGGCGTTCTTCTCGGAAAAACGCTGGCAGAGGAGGAGCTTCGCGTAGGCGGCATCACGCTCTCACTTGCCGATCTCCAAAAAAGCTACGAGGATAAGCTTGAGCCCGTATATCCCTGCAACATCGCACAAGAGCCGGGGGCCGCGCTCGTCGCCTACTCCGCGCCCGCAACCGTGCGTCCTGCACCTGCGGTCAAGTGCGCAAAGCCGAAGCTCCTGATCCCCGTATTCCCCGGCACGAACTGTGAATACGATACCGCCAAGGTCATGCGTGATGCCGGTGCAGATCCGCACATCATGGTCATCCGCAATCTCACCTCTGATGCCATTTCCCGCTCTGTGGAGGACTTCGCCCGTGAGCTGAAGACTGCCCAGATGATCTTCATTCCCGGTGGCTTCTCGGGCGGTGACGAGCCGGACGGCTCGGGCAAGTTCATTACGGCCTTCTTCCGCAATGCCGCCATCCGTGAGGGGGTTACCGACCTTCTTGAACGCCGTGACGGTCTGATGGCAGGCGTGTGTAACGGCTTCCAGGCACTTATCAAGCTCGGACTTGTGCCGTTTGGTAAGATCATTGACACGGATGCCGATTGCCCGACCTTGACTTTCAATACCATCGGTCGCCACCAGTCCCGCCTTGTCCGCACCCGTATTGCCTCCAACCGTTCTCCCTGGCTGGCCGCCACCGAGGTTGGTGACATCTACACCGTTCCGATCTCCCACGGCGAGGGACGCTTCCTTGCCTCGGATGCCGTGATCGCCAAGCTGGCAGAAAACGGCCAGATTGCCACGCAGTACGTGGACGATCGCGGTGAGGTCACGGCGGATATCCGCTTCAATCCCAACAACTCCGCCGCCGCCATTGAGGGCATTACCTCGCCCGACGGCCGTGTCTTTGGTAAGATGGGCCACTCGGAGCGTATCGGCGATGGGCTTTACTGCAACGTGCCCGGCAAGTACGATATGGGCATGTTCCGCTCTGCCGTCCGTTATTTCAAATAATTTTCGGAGGAAGAATGCTGTATGAAGACCGATATTGAAATTGCGCAGTCCTGTACGCTACGTCCGATCACCGAGATCGCTGACCGTGCAGGCGTTGATCGCGCCTATCTTGAACAGTACGGCAATAAAAAAGCAAAGGTTGACTACGCGCTTCTCAAGGACAGCCCGCGAAAGGATGGCAAGCTGATCCTTGTTACCGCCATCACCCCCACTCCCGCAGGAGAGGGGAAGACCACGACCACCATCGGTCTTGCCGACGGGCTTTCCCGCATCGGTAAGAACGTGGTCGTTGCCCTCCGTGAGCCCTCGCTTGGGCCTGTGTTCGGTGTCAAGGGCGGTGCCGCAGGCGGCGGCTATGCGCAGGTCGTTCCCATGGAGGATATCAACCTCCACTTTACGGGTGACTTCCATGCCATCGGCGCGGCAAACAATCTGCTTGCCGCCATGCTCGATAACCACATCTATCAGGGCAACGCCCTGAACATCGATCCCCGCCGCATCACGTGGCGTCGCTGTGTGGATATGAACGACCGTCAGCTCCGCTTTGTGACAGACGGTCTTGGCGGCCGCATCAACGGTGTTCCGCGTGAGGATGGGTATGATATTACAGTAGCCTCGGAGATCATGGCAGTTTTCTGCCTCGCTTCCTCGATTGCCGACCTCAAGGAGCGGCTCTCGCGTATTATCGTGGCGTATACCTATGACGATCAGCCCGTCACCGCAGGGGATCTTAAGGCTGTGGGTGCCATGACCGCGCTTCTCAAGGATGCCCTGAAGCCGAATCTCGTACAGACGCTTGAAGGTACCCCCGCCTTCGTTCACGGTGGCCCGTTTGCCAATATTGCCCACGGCTGTAACTCGGTCATTGCCACGCGCATGGCCATGAAGCTTGGCGACTATGCCGTTACCGAGGCAGGCTTCGGAGCAGACCTCGGAGCAGAGAAGTTCCTTGACATCAAGTGCCGCGTAGCAGGATTGACACCTGCCGCCGTGGTGATCGTGGCAACCGTGCGTGCCCTTAAAATGCATGGCGGTCTTGCCAAGACAGAGCTTGGCACGGAGGATCTTGCCGCCCTTGAGCGCGGCCTTCCGAACCTTCTGCGCCATGTATCCAACATCAAAAACGTATATGGCCTCCCCTCCGTGGTCGCGGTCAACCGTTTCCCGACGGATACCGATGCCGAGATCGATCTCATCATCCGCCGTTGCCGTGAGCTGGGCGTCAATACGGTGCTTTCTACCGTATGGGCAGATGGCGGCCGCGGCGGCGAGGAGCTGGCACGCGAGGTCGTCCGCCTCACCGAGGAGGAAACTCCCGATTTCCGCTTCTCCTATGGAAGTGAGGGAAGCATCGAGGACAAGATCTCCTCTGTGGTGAAAAAGGTCTACGGCGGTGAGGGTGTGAGCATTCTGCCCTCTGCGCGCAAGCAGATCGCAAGGCTTGAGGAGCTGGGCTTTGGCTCGCTTCCCGTATGCATTGCCAAAACACAGTATTCCTTCTCGGACGATCCCACAAAGCTCGGTGCGCCCGAGGGCTTTACCGTAACGGTCAAAAACGTCAAGGTGTCCGCAGGAGCCGGCTTTGTTGTCGTCCTGACGGGTGATATCATGACGATGCCCGGGCTTCCCAAGATTCCCGCCGCAGAACGCATTGACGTTGACGACGACGGAAAAATCACAGGTCTGTTCTAAAAAATCGGCACCGCAAAGGAATTTGCGGTGCCGTATTACCTATCACACATTGCCGCATGAAAGGAGTCTGCCATGACAGAAGCGGATCGTTATTACCGTAAGATGACAGAAACGCCTGTATCACGCCTCATCGTGGCACTCGGTATTCCCACTACGGTTTCCATGCTCATTACCAACGTTTACAATCTGGCAGACACCTATTTCGTCGGCGGGCTTGGGGAAAGCCAGCAAGCGGCTACCGGTGTTCTCTTTACCCTGCAGGCTATCATTCAGGCATTGGCGTTTATGCTGGGACACGGCTCGGGCACATACGTGTCCAAGGCACTGGCCGACCGTGATGTCAAAGAGGCATCCTCTTACGCCTCCTCTGCCTTTTTTGTGGGCGCGGGTGTGGGCGTGATTTTCAGCGTCCTTGGTCTTGCTTTTATAGAGCCGCTGGCACGCCTCCTCGGCAGTACGGAAACCATTCTGCCATACGCCATCGATTACGGCATGTGGGTGCTGATCGCCTGCCCGTTTATGGTCTGCTCGCTGGTGCTGAATAACAATCTGCGCTATGAGGGCAAGGCCTTTTACGCCATGATCGGTCTGACGGCGGGTGGTCTCCTCAACATTTTGGGCGACTATATTTTGATCTCTGTGCTGGAGATGGGCGTATACGGTGCGGGACTTTCTACCGCTGTGTCGCAGATGGTCAGCTTCGCCATTCTCCTTCTTCTGTATATAAGAGAGGCACAGTCCAAGATCTCGGTCCGCGCGGTGTCACGGAAAGCCTTTGTGTATAGCAACATTGTGAAAAACGGATTTCCCTCGCTCATCCGGCAAGGTCTTTCCTCTATCTCAAACGGTCTTCTCAACAACCTGACAAAGCCGTTTGGCGATGCGGCGATCGCCGCCATGAGTGTGGTCAACCGCTTCTCAGCCTTCGTTATGTGCGTGGGGCTTGGCATCGGCCAGGGCTTCCAGCCCGTTGCCGCCTTCAACTACCGTGCAGAGAAGTATAAGCGCGTCAAAGAGGGACTTGTGTTTACCACCTTCTTCGGACTTGCCTTTGTCGGGATTCTGGCCGTTGGCGGATTTATTTTTGCACCCGACATCGTTCGCTTCTTCCAGGAGAGCCCCGTGGTCGTGGAGATCGGTACGTTTGCCTTGCGCATGGCCTGCATCGGCGTGATGTTCCTGCCGCTTTCCGTACCTGTGAATATGCTTTATCAGAGCATTCGCTATTCGGGAGTCGCCTCCTTTTTGTCCTTGATGCGCTCGGGGCTGACCTTTATTCCCACGCTCCTTGTGGGTGCGACCTTCTTCAGCCTTGCAGGTATCCAATGCGCCCAGCCGATCGCCGACGTGCTGACAGGGCTTATCTCCATTCCCTTCATGCTTCATTTTCTCCGCAAGGATCACACCCGTGAGCCTTCATAAGAAAAGGCGGCGAGCGAAGATCGCGGCCGTGTGTTTTGGTCTTTCTTCACATATAT
>JAZOOW010000087.1:0-7626 GCA_045655145.1 Eubacteriales bacterium
CGCCACACGGATGCGGAGGCGGCGCGCCTGGGCATCCCCGAGGTTCGAGCAGCTGCCCACCTCAAAATACTTGCCCTGGCGGGGGGACCAGGCCTCCACGTCGATCGACTTGACCTTGAGATCCGCAAGGTCGCCCGAGCAGCATTCCAGCGTGCGCACGGGGATATCGAGAGAACGGAAAAGATCGACCGTGTTCTGCCACAGCTTATCATACCATACAGGGCTTTCCTCGGGCGCGCAGACGACCACCATCTCCTGCTTTTCAAACTGGTGGATACGGTAAACGCCGCGCTCCTCGATGCCGTGGGCGCCTTTCTCCTTGCGGAAGCAGGGAGAGTAGCTTGTCAGCGTGTAGGGGAGCTTCTCCTCGGGGAGGATCTGATCGATAAATTTACCGATCATGGAATGCTCGCTGGTGCCGATCAGATAAAGATCCTCACCCTCGATCTTGTACATCATGGCCTCCATCTCGGCAAAGCTCATGACGCCCGTCACCACGTCGGAACGGATCATAAAGGGAGGAACGCAGTAGGTAAAGCCACGCTCGATCATAAAATCACGTGCGTAAGAGATGACAGCGGAATGCAGGCGTGCAATATCGCCCATCAGGTAATAGAAGCCGTTGCCTGCTACGCGGCGTGCGGCATCCAGATCAATGCCGTCAAAACGCTCCATGATATCGGTGTGATAGGGAACCTCAAAATCGGGAACCAGCGGCTCGCCGTATTTCTGGATCTCAACGTTTTCGCTGTCATCCTTGCCGATCGGGACCGAGGGATCGATGATGTTTGGAATGGTCATCATGATCTTTTTGATCTTCTCGTCAAGCACAGGCTCAAGAGCCTCCAGCTCGGCCAGGCGTGCAGCACCTGCGGCAACCTCTGCCTTGACAGCCTCGGCCTCCTCGCGCTTACCCTGTCCCATCAGCATACCGATCTGCTTGGAGAGCTTGTTGCGGTTAGAGCGGAGATCGTTCGCCTCCTGTGTGATCCTTCTCTTTTCTGCATCAAGCGCAATGACCTCGTCTACAAGAGGGAGCTTGTTATCCTGAAATTTACGGCGGATGTTCTCGCGTACCGCATCGGGGTTATCTCTGAGAAATTTGATGTCGAGCATGGAATAAGACTCCTTTATTTTGTTAACCTTGATTAATAAGAGCTTTATACGCCATTATAGCACATTTTTGAAAAATATACAAGAGGCAACGCGAGATTTCTTCACAGAAAACAGCCACGCGTGAACAGAAAACCGTCCTTTCTGTTTTTGCATTCCCCCCTCCCTGTGAAAAATACAGAAAAAAACACAAAACTTTCTATAAAAATTATATAAAACCGTTGACAAGTTAAATTGACAGAGGTATAATGAAGGTGAAGAAAGAATCAAAGGGGAAAAGACCTATGAGAAAAAGCCTGTATTCCTTGATGCTGGACGACGGCGTGGTGGCCGCGATCGACCGCCTGGCCTATCTGCAAAGCACCACAAGATCGGGGCTTGTCAACCGTATTTTGGCAGAATATGCTTCTTACATCACCCCCGAGCAACGGATCCGTGAGGCCTTTGGCAGTATGCGGCTTCTCTTGGACAGAGAAGGGGAGATCCGCCTGCTTTCCGAGCCGTCGGATACCATGCTTTCCTTGCGCTCCGCATTGCTTTATAAATATAATCCTACCGTGCGTTATAGCGTTGAGCTTTATCGGACGGAGGAGGGGGGCGCAGGCGAGCTTCGCGTATCTCTGCGTACACAAAACGAGGCGTTGATCGCCGCCATGATGCGCTTTTATCGCATATGGGACAGCGTGGAGCGTACCCGTTTGCAAGCACCGCCCGACTGCCGTGCGAGCGCAGGCAAATATCTGCGTGTTCTCACACCGCGCAATCGATATACGGCAAGCACGGCGCAGCTTACACCAAATGCGCTGGGAGAGCTGATCGTAGGCTATATCCGCACGCTCGATCACGCCCTGAAGCTCTATTTTCGCCATCTTGAGGATACGGAAGCGGCTATTGCCGCTGTGGAGGCAGTCTATACCGAATATATCCGTTCCTCGGAGATCCTATTATAAGGGAGGTAACCGTTATGAATTTTGAAAAAACAACGCAAAAAAGTCTGGAGGCCCTGCGCGCCGCACAGGCATTAGCCGCCGAATACGGCAACCCTGAGGTGGATACGATCCACCTTGCGCATGCGCTCATTTCTGCCGAGGAGGGCTTGATCGGAAGCATGCTTCTCAAAATGGAAAAGGAGCCGAGGACGCTTGCGGAGCTACTTCTTCGTGAGATCAAGGCCCTTCCAAGGGTAGGGGGCGCGCGTGCGGCAGACAAGATCTATGTATCCGCCGCGCTTGACAGCGTACTGGCAGAGGCTGAAAAGCAGGCCACCGCGATGGGGGACGGTTACACCTCGGTCGAGCATCTGTTTCTCTCGCTGATGGGCTCCTCGGAGCGCAAGATCAAGCACTTTTTTAGAGAGAACGGCATCGAAAAGAACGCCTTTCTTGCCGCCCTCAAGGATGTGCGCGGCAATCGCCGTGTTGACTCGGATACCCCGGAGGATACCTACGACGTGCTTGCCAAATACGGAAAGGATCTTTGCGAGGAGGCGCGCGCACAGCGGCTTGATCCCGTGATCGGCCGTGATGAGGAGATCCGTAATGTCATCCGCATCCTTTCCCGTAAGACAAAAAACAACCCTTGCCTGATCGGTGAGGCCGGTGTCGGTAAAACCGCCATCGCGGAGGGGCTTGCCCAGCGCATCGTGCGCGGTGATGTTCCCGAAAATCTGAAGGATCGGCGCATCTTTTCCTTGGACATGGGCGCGCTGGTTGCCGGAGCAAAATTTCGCGGCGAGTTTGAGGAGCGTCTTAAAGCCGTTCTTGGCGAGGTAGAGGCCGCCGAGGGGCGGATCATTCTGTTTGTTGATGAGATCCACACCGTCGTCGGTGCAGGGAAGACAGATGGCGCGATGGATGCAGGCAACCTCCTAAAGCCGTTTCTTGCGCGCGGTGCGCTTCATTGCATCGGGGCGACCACGCTTGACGAATACCGCAAATATATTGAAAAGGATGCTGCCCTTGAGCGCCGTTTCCAGCCCGTGCTGGTTGCGGAGCCGAGTGTAGCAGACAGCATTACCATTTTACGCGGACTGAAAAACCGCTACGAGGTCTATCACGGTGTCAAGATTCACGACGCTGCCTTGATTGCCGCCGCCACCCTCTCCGATCGGTATATCTCCGACCGTTTTCTGCCCGATAAAGCCATTGACCTTGTAGATGAGGCCTGTGCGCTCATCAAAACAGAGATGAATTCCATGCCCACAGAGCTTGACGAGATCTCGCGCAGGATCATGCAGCACGAGATCGAGGAGGCCGCCCTCAAGAAGGAAGAGGATAAGCTCTCAAAGGAACGGCTGGCCGAGAAGCAAAGAGAGCTTGCCGAGCTTCGTACACGCTTTGATGAGATGCGTGCCAAGTGGGAAAAGGAAAAGGATGCCATCGGAAAGGTGCAAAGGATCCGCGAGGAGATCGAGCACACGCAAGCCGAGATCGAGCGGGCAGAGGAACGCTATGACCTCGACCGCGCGGCAGAGCTTCGCTTCGGAAAACTCCCACAGCTCCAAAAGGAGCTGTCAGATGCAGAAGAAAAAGAAGGAGATAATGCAGGGCAGAACACGTTCTTGCGAGATGCCGTGACAGAGGATGAGATCGCCCGTATTGTTTCCCGTTGGACGGGGATCCCCGTTTTCAAGCTGATGGAGGGAGAGCGTGATAAGCTGCTCCGTCTGGATGAGATTCTTCATCGCCGCGTGGTCGGACAGGATGAGGCGGTCGCCCGTGTGGCCGATGCGATCCTGCGTTCGCGTGCCGGCATTGCCGATCCGCGACGCCCCATCGGCTCATTCCTGTTCCTTGGCCCAACGGGCGTCGGCAAGACGGAGCTTGCCAAGTCCCTAGCGGAAGCACTGTTTGACGACGAGCACAATCTTGTGCGCATCGACATGAGCGAGTATATGGAAAAGTATTCGGTTTCCCGTCTGATCGGTGCGCCCCCCGGCTACGTCGGCTATGAGGAGGGCGGTCAGCTGACCGAGGCCGTGCGTCGCCGCCCCTACTCGGTCGTTCTGTTTGACGAGGTGGAAAAGGCACACCCCGATGTTTTCAACGTGCTTTTGCAGGTGCTGGACGACGGACGGATCACCGACAGCCAAGGCCGCACGGTGGATTTCAAAAATACCGTCCTGATCCTAACATCTAATCTTGGCTCAGACATCATTCTTGAGAATGTGACCGATGCAGGTGAGATCCGTGAGGAGGGCAGGGAGGCCGTGCACGCACTCCTGCGCCGCAGCTTCCGACCCGAATTTCTCAACCGCCTTGATGAGATCATCTTCTATAGGCCGCTGACGCGAGAGAATGTGAGCGCGATCGTGCGCCTTCTCTTTGCCGATCTTAGGAAGCGCATGGAGGAAAAGCAGCTCCGCGTGGAGATGACGGATGCGGCCTGCGCCCACATCGTGGAGGCCGCTTATGATCCCGTCTACGGTGCGCGCCCCTTGAAGCGGTATCTGCAAGCCAAGGCGGAAACGCTTCTGGCACGCAGAATTATCGAAAGCGATCCCGCACCCGATACGCTTTTTTGCTTGGATGTGCGTGACGGAGAGCTGGTGCTTCTTTGAAAAAACAAAAAGGGGGCAACGTGTGTTTGTCCCTTTTTTTCGCTTTTCCTTGCAATTCGGGAATGAGCGTGATATAATATAGATATCTGCTTGATAGGAGATGCTTTTATGAAGAATACAAAACGCAATCTTTTGCTGATGCTGCTTGTGCTGTTCCTTTTGTCGGCGGTCGCGTGTCCGCCTCCTGTTGATGATACGGTGTATCATACGGTGTCTTATTGCTTTGATAATGATCACGACGGCGTTTTCGATACGGTCAGTGAAACAAAGCGCGTGGCTGACGGGGCTCTGGCAGAGACCTTTTCGGTCGATCCGCAGGGATACGCTTATCGGCAGGGAGCGTGGTGCACCGTAGGGGAGGACGGCAAGGTCGGTGAGGCATATGATGTCACTGCTCCCGTCAAGGGCGATCTGATGCTGATGGTCAAGTGGGAGGAGAACAAGTTCTCTGTTACCTATATGCTCGGCGGCCCGTATGTCAGTGTGAATGTGCCTTACGGGAACAAGGCCTCCAACAAAACGATCGAGGAGCTTACAGCGTTACTGCCAACGCCCATGCAGGAGGATGTAAATACATGGCTTGCCACGCAGACCGAGGGCGGTAAGGTGTTTCTCTACTGGGAATATGAAAAGCTGCCTTGGGATTTTGAGGAATATACGGTGACAACACATATCACCCTGAATCCCGTTTTTGGCATTCCTACCGAAGAGTAAAAAAGACTTTATGTGCGCTCTGCGGCAGGCAGAGCGCACCCTTATATTGGCAAAGGAGTATGCAATGACACCCGAAACTATGATTCTTTTCATAGCCGCGGCGGCGATTCTTTTCGCGATTCTGTATTTTTCTGTTTGCTATGCGGTATTCCGCTTTGCATTTCAGCGCCGCAAAAAGCAAGGCCGCGATGCCCCGCTTTATGAAAATCCGCGGCTTTCCCCTTATCTTGACCGCATTCGCCGTTCCATCGAGGAGGCAGATGCCCGCCATTATGAAACGGTGCGTATCCGTTCTCATGACGGCCTTTCTCTCTCTGCTCGTGTTTACGGTGACAGGAATGCTGCTGTAACGGTCATTCTTTTTCACGGCTACCGTTCCTTTCCCGAATATGATTTCGGTTGCTTTTTGCCGTATTATTTAGACGAGTGCGGCTATCGCGTTCTGATGGTGGATGAGCGTGCCCACGGTGACAGTGAAGGGAAGTACATTACCTTTGGCGCGCTTGAGCGACGCGATTGCGTTCTTTGGGCAAAGTATGCCGCGGGGCGCTTTGGCGGAAAGCTGGTGCTGGATGGGATGTCCATGGGGGCTGCTACGGTCCTGCTGGCTACCAAAGAGGTGCTTCCCCGTGAGGTTGTGGCCGTTCTTGCGGATTCTGCCTATGCCTCTGCCGAGGAGATCCTTTGTCATGTCGGAAAGAACATGCGACTTCCCGTGGGACTTATTATGCCGGGCGTGCGCCTTTTGTGCCGTTTGATCGGGCATTTTGATCTCGGTGAGATCGATGTGCCGATCGCCCTACGCCAAAACAGATTACCCGTCCTTGTGATCCACGGTGAAAGTGATACCTTTGTCCCCTATGAAATGGGTAAGAAAAACGCCGCCGTCCTGCCGTCTGATGCCTTTATTTCCATACCCGATGCCGATCACGGCATGGGCTATCTTGTAGACCCACAAAAGGTGACGGATGCCGTTTCTGCTTTCCTTTCACGTGTTCTGTGAGTCCTCTTTTTTGGAGCAATGCTCGGGCATAAATTTTTGCTCTGCGGAAAAACTATACAAAGCATGCTTTGTGTTTGTGTGCTTATGTTTGGAGAATGTGTATGGAAGAAAAGCTTGAACAAAGCAGCCGCACGCGGCGCATCGTGAATGCAGCACGTCGGTATCTTACGCCCTTTACGGCAATAGTCTTTTTCCTGTTGCCCGTGTTTGCACTCCTGCATCTGCTCGCGTCACTTTCTCCCGATGCCGCGGATGCCCTCAACGGCTCGGTGGGGGCGGCATTTCGTTTCTGCCTTGCCAAGCTGACCGAGCTGATCCCGTTTTCTCTTGGTGAAATGCTTTTACTTGGCGCGCCCCTCTTGGTGGGGATCCCTGTTGTCTATGTGCTGATCACACGGTGGGATGGCGCATCGCTCCTGCGCACGCTCCTTGCCCTGCTTGCCGCTCTTGCGCTGTTGTATATCTTGTTCGTTCCTACCCTTGGCTGTGCCTATCACGCTACCGCACTGGACAAGAAGCTCTCGCTTGACAGACGGCCTGTGTCCGCCGCCGAGCTTTATGAAACAGCCGTTGTTCTTCGCGATGAGGCAAATGCCCTTACATCCGAGCTTTACAGCAGACAGGGGGGCTTTACCGTCATGCCCTATACCTTCTCCGAGATGAACGAGAAGCTTTTGCGGGCCTATGACCGTGTGACCGCGCAGTATCCCTTCATCCAAAGCATGGATACACGGCTAAAGCCGGTGGGTATCAGTGAGGCCATGTCTTACGCGCATATTACGGGTGTCTATTCCTATATGACGGGCGAGGCTAACATCAATGTGGATTATCCCGATTTTACGATCCCCTTTACGGCTGCCCACGAGCTGGCTCATCAGCGCGGCATTGCAAGAGAGGATGAGGCAAACTTTGTTGCCTTTTTGGTCTGCACCGCCTCGGAGGACAGCTATATCCGTTATACGGCCTATATGACCATGCTCCGTTATGTGGGCAATGCGCTGGCAAGCGTTGATTATGAGGCGTATGTTCGTTTGTGGGAGGGGTATTCCTCTGTGATGCGGCATGAGAATGCCGCCTACGCGGACTTTTACAAAAAATACGAGGATTCCGTGCTGGGTGAGGTGACGGGAAGCATCAACGATGCCTACCTCCAAATGCAAGGAACAGCAGGCACCAAAAGCTACGGCATGGTCGTAGACCTTGCGGTAGCGTATTATCGCAAATAAAGATCAGAAGC
>JAZOOW010000088.1:0-3804 GCA_045655145.1 Eubacteriales bacterium
GACCCCCGTAACCTTGACACCCTTCTCCACCCGCAGTTTGATGCAAAGGCCCTGGAGGCTGCTACCCCTGTTGGCCGTGGCCTTGGCGCTTCCCCCGGAGCTGCTTGCGGTAAGGTCGTCTTCTCCGCAGAGGATGCAGAGGAGTGGAAGAGCCGTGGCGAGAAGGTCGTTCTCGTCCGTCTTGAGACCTCCCCCGAGGACATCACCGGCATGAAGGCCGCTCAGGGTATCCTGACCGTCCGCGGCGGTATGACCTCTCACGCAGCCGTTGTTGCCCGCGGTATGGGTAAGTGCTGCGTTTCCGGCTGTGGCGAGATCAACATGGATGAGGAGAACAAGAAGTTCACCCTCGCCGGCAAGACCTACGTGGAGGGCGATTACATCTCCATCGACGGCTCTACCGGTAACATCTACGACGGTATCATTCCTACCGTGGATGCAGAGATCTCCGGCAACTTCGGCACCATCATGGGCTGGGCTGACGAGTTCCGCACCCTGAAGGTAAGAACCAACGCCGACACGCCTGCCGATGCAAAGAAGGCACGTGAGCTGGGCGCTGAGGGTATCGGCCTTTGCCGTACCGAGCACATGTTCTTTGAGGCTGACAGAATTGCCGCCTTCCGTGAGATGATCTGCTCCGACACCGCAGAGGAGAGAGAGGTTGCACTTGCAAAGATCCTCCCCTATCAGCAGGCAGACTTTGAGGCTCTTTATGAGGCTCTTGAGGGCAACCCTGTTTGCATCCGTTTCCTGGATCCGCCTCTCCACGAGTTCGTTCCTACCACCGAGGAGGACATTGCTCTCCTTGCAAAGGCTCAGAACAAGAGCGTAGATGCTATTAAGGCGATCATTGCTTCCCTGCACGAGTTCAACCCGATGATGGGTCACCGCGGATGCCGTCTTGCCGTTACCTACCCCGAGATCGCCAAGATGCAGACCAGCGCCGTCATCAGAGCCGCTATCAACGTACAGAAGAAGCATCCCGATTGGAAGGTCGTTCCCGAGATCATGATCCCGCTGGTTGGCGACGTCAAGGAGCTGAAGTATGTAAAGGCCGTTGTGGTTGCTACTGCTGATGCCGAGATCGCTGCTGCAGGCGCTGACCTCAAGTATGAGGTTGGTACCATGATCGAGATCCCGAGAGCATGCCTCACCGCTGATGAGATCGCTGCCAATGCAGATTTCTTCTGCTTCGGCACCAACGACCTCACCCAGATGACCTATGGCTTCTCCCGTGACGATGCCGGCAAGTTCCTCGGTGCTTACTACGACGCCAAGATCTTTGAGAACGATCCGTTCGCAAAGCTCGACCAGACCGGCGTTGGCAAGCTGATGAACATGGCTGTTTCGCTTGGCAGACCCGTAAACAAGAACCTGCACGTCGGTATCTGCGGCGGGCACGGTGGCGATCCCACATCGGTTGAGTTCTGCCACTCCATCGGTCTTGATTACGTTTCCTGCTCGCCCTTCCGCGTGCCGATCGCAAGACTGGCCGCTGCACAGGCAGCACTCAAGAAATAAGCAAGCGTTCGCATAACGCAAGGAGCCTTGCAGAGAATTTTCTCTGCAAGGCTCTTTTTTTCTGCACAATACAGTCAGGTTTTTTCGATTTTACTTGTTTTTATATTGACATGCTCTTCCCAAAATGATATTCTAAAGGCAGCCTGAGTGGACTCAAACCAATAAGCCTCTCTTCGATGAATTTTCGTGTCTTTTGGCGACACTTAGGCTAATGACATCTCTTTTGGAGGTTTTATGGCTTACGAGCAATATACCCGCATTTTTGACGGCGGTGCCGACGGCGAGACTCTGCGCCCGATGGGCGAAGCCTTTTCGGTCACCTTCCCTTACGCGCCCAAGGCGGATACCCGCTACCGCCTGTTTACCGTGGGCGAAACGGCTATGTACTACCAGCACAAGTGCGAGGATCCGACCATCTATCACGAGATCACCGATTCTCTCAACAGTCGCGAGGCGAGAAACGCCCGCTTTGCGTTGGACTTTTCGGCAAGCAAGCCCTTCTCCTACGTGAGAAAGGCCTATAAAAAGCTGATGTGGCCGCCCGTTCTGATCGGCTGGCAGCACATTCCGCTTGTCCCCGATTGGGAATACGGTATTTCTGCCAAGGCAGAGGGGCTCTCGATCGGTGAAGGCGGTTACGTGCGCATCCGGGTAGACGTGCGTTACAAGAAGGACGGCGTCAGCCCTTACGATTCTGTTCCCGAGCCTGACGAAAGATACCTCCTCCCGATCCCCGAGGGAAGCTACGGCTATGTCCGCCTTTCCGAGAAGATCACACTCCCGAACGAGAAGGTTGCCTCTGTGGGTGTATTTGTCGAGGGTACGAATTACACGGGAAAGCTCTTCCTTGAAATGCCCTTCCTTACCTGCGGCGAATACAACATCCTCCCCGATTTTGCGCCGCCCGTTACCAACAAGCCGAATTTCCTCTGGACGGGACAGCATCTCAGCCGCAAGGAGTGGCCTGTATTCCGCGTGACGCTGAACGGCACGGTCATCCACGAGGGCGAGATCTTTGAGCGCACCCACCGCCAGAGCGACTGGGGCGTGACGATCCCCCACGATCTTGTGCGCGAGCAGAACTGCCTCCGCTACGAGCTTCTCTCCGACTACCATGACGCACTCCCCTACCGCATTCACGAATGCGGCATCGTGGCTACCGATGGCGGCGTTTTCTCGCTGGTTTCCACCTCGCCCGTGGGTGTTCTGGGAAGCACCGCGAAGATCCTCCTCCGCACAGAGAGCGACGATCTGACCGTTAGGGTCACCTGCCCCGACGGCAAGCTTGGTGGCGCGGGCGAATACCGCTTTGCGGAGGCGGGGCTTCACGGCATTGCCCTCCCCTGCCCCACGCTTTGCACGCACGCGACCTTTTCTCTGACAGCAGAGGGCAAGACGGTCACGGGGGAGATCCCTGCCGTGATCGAGCGCGAGGAGGACGGTGTGATTACCGGCACCTCGGATGCCGTATACATTGCACAGGAGATGGAGGAGATGGAGGAATTCCTCTCCTGGTATTTCGGTGAAAACGTAGGAAACTTCATCACCTTCCGCCCCGTTTACCGCTGGTGCGGCACACGCGAGATCAACCCCGCCGTATGGAAAACGGTTACCCGCCTTTTGAACGAGCTTTGTGTCAAATACGTGGTGCTGACCGATGGGCGCGAGCTTCCCGGGCAGGACGCTAACCCCACCCTTGATCAGCTGGAGGGCGACCAATTCATCGGCCGCCAGCAGCACGAGCATGACGGAAAGGGCTGTTATTGGGGCACGGGTGAGGGGCGTGTGGACGACACGCACCGCCAGCTCTGGGATCTGACTGCCGAGATCCGCAAGGCGCACCCCGACAAGGTACACTCCGGTACGAGCGAGGCCATCTACGTAGGCAACCGTATGTATCTCTATGCCGATCCGACCATTCCGCGCGACCTGAAGGGTGCAGCCGAGCGCTTTATTGCCCGCATGCGCGACTGGCGTTACGATCAGATCCGCCACACGGGCCCCTCCGTGCTTTTCAAATATCTCTACGAGGCAGGTCTTACCTGGCAGGGTGCCGAGACCATGTACAGCGGCACCGAGATCCTGCTTGCCTACCTGCGCGGCTTTGCCAAGGCGAAGGGGCTCCCCTCCTTTGGCGTGCATCACGCCGTGCAATGGTCGAGCGTGCCGCACGACGTGCCCGAAAAATACCGCCGCTTCCGCCTCGCGCTCTACGCCTCCTATATGCTGGGCGTGCATGAGGTCAACACCGAGGAGGGACTTTGGCGCGTGGAGGAATTCTTC
>JAZOOW010000089.1:0-6474 GCA_045655145.1 Eubacteriales bacterium
TTTGAGTTACTCAATGTGTTTTCACGAGAATCCATCACACGTATTTTCGTGTTTTAGAAATTCTGTTGTTCAATTTTCAAAGACCGATGCCTGCCGCAAAAGACCGCTGTCTCTTGCCGCCGACTTTTATATCTTACCACAAAGCTTCCCGTTTGTCAAGCCTTTTTCAAAACTTTTTCAAATTTTTTCGGGCTTTTCTCTGTGGCCGCCCCCCCAAATGAAGCTCCCTTCTCTTGGGGTGCCCCGTTAGTATACCACCTCATTCCCCTTTTGTCAAGCGGTTTTTTCAATTTTTTTGGACTTTTTCGACTTTTTTCG
Source organism: Eubacteriales bacterium (assembly GCA_045655145.1). Classification (GTDB taxonomy): domain Bacteria; phylum Bacillota; class Clostridia; order Oscillospirales; family CAG-272; genus UBA1740. The sequence continues at coordinate 319 of JAZOOW010000089.1, forward strand.
TTTCTCTGTAAAAACTATCATTATTATAATAGAAAACAGAACGCTTCTCCTTTTTCTGACCAGCACGATAAAAAATAAGTTTTTTGTGAAAAAAACGACAAACCCTCTTGAATATTTACATCTTTTATGTTATAATAACTCGGTGACATACCGCGGAGGTCGTTGTTCTGCCATTTTGGTGGAGTTGCGGCCGAAGCGACCATAATTTTTACAAGGAGAGTTTGAAAATGCAGAAGAAAATCAGCAATCTTCCATTCAACGGCACGCCTGAGCAAGAGGCAAAGCTGTTGGAGGTCATTGCCGCCAACAAGCATGACAAAAGCCGCTTGATGGGCGTCATGCAGGAGGCACAGGGCATTTATGGCTATCTTCCGATCGAGGTACAGGCCATGATCGCCGAGGGAATGGACATTCCGCTTGAGAAGGTGTACGGCGTTTCTACCTTCTATGCACAGTTCGCCCTTACCCAGAAGGGCCAGTACAACATTTCCGTTTGCCTTGGCACCGCTTGCTACGTAAAGGGTGCCGGCGATATGTTCGACAAGCTCTCGGAGCTTCTCGGCATCGGGGCTGACGAGTGTACCCCCGACGGAAAGTTCTCCCTGACCGCTTGCCGCTGCATCGGTGCATGTGGCCTTGCCCCCGTATTGACGGTAAACGAAGAAGTTTACGGTCGTCTGACGGCAGATGATATGGCTGATATCATCGCAAAATATAACTGATAAGGAGAAACACAGATGAAAACAGTTGCAGAACTTCAAGCACTTCGCGCAGCCGGTTTGAAGAAAGTGGTTCTTCGTAAGGGCGCCGAGGCTATGGCAAAAGAAAAGGCCGATACCAAGTATAACATTCTTGTTTGCGGCGGTACCGGCTGTACATCCTCTCACAGTGAAAAAATCGTAGATGCCCTGCATGCCGAGATCAAGGCACACGGCCTTGAAAAGGACGTCAACGTTGTTTTGACAGGCTGCTTTGGCCTTTGTGCACTCGGCCCGATCATGATCGTATACCCCGAGGGCGCTTTCTACTCCTGCATGGATGTGAACAACGTTCCGCGCGTGATCGAGGAGCACATCATCGGCGGCAAGCCCTGCACCGACCTTCTGTACGACGAGACCGTTGCCGCTGACGGCAGCATCAAGTCGCTGGATGAAACAGACTTCTACAAGAAGCAGGTCCGCGTAGCACTCCGCAACTGCGGCGTGATCGACCCCGAGGATCTTGACGAGTACATTGCTTGTGACGGTTATCAGGCTCTTGCTAAGGTCGTTACCGAGTACACACCCGAGGATGTTATCAAGGTAATCACCGACTCCGGTCTGCGTGGCCGTGGCGGCGGCGGCTTCCCTACCGGCCGCAAGTGGGCTCTCTGCGCCCCCAACAAGGCTCCCCAGAAGTACGTTGTATGTAATGCCGACGAGGGTGACCCGGGTGCTTTCATGGACCGTTCCGTTCTTGAGGGCGACCCCCATTGCCTGATCGAGGCTATGGCCATTGCCGGCTATGCCATCGGCGCAACACAGGGTTACGTATACGTCCGTGCCGAGTACCCGATCGCCGTTAACCGTCTGCAGATTGCTATCGACAAGGCGCGCGAGGCAGGCCTCCTCGGCAAAAACATCTTTGGCTCTGATTTCGACTTCGACATGGAGATCCGTCTTGGTGCCGGCGCATTCGTGTGCGGCGAAGAGACCGCTCTGATGACCTCCATCGAGGGCAACCGCGGCGAGCCCCGTCCCCGTCCGCCCTATCCGGCAGTAAAGGGACTTTACGATTCGCCCACCGTTGAAAACAACGTGGAAACCTTTGCAAACGTTCCCCAGATCATCCTGCACGGTGCAGAGTGGTTTGCTTCCATGGGTACTGAAAAGTCCAAGGGCACCAAGGTGTTCGCACTGGGCGGCAAGATCAAGCACACCGGCCTTGTAGAGATCCCCATGGGTACTACGCTCAACGAGATCGTAAATGAGATCGGCGGCGGCGTTCCGAACGGCAAGCATTTCAAGGCTGCCCAGACCGGCGGTCCCTCCGGCGGCTGTATCCCGGCCAGCCTGATCGAAACCCCCGTTGATTACGACAACCTGACTGCCATCGGCTGTATGATGGGTTCGGGCGGCTTGATCGTTATGGACGAGGACACCTGTATGGTGGATATGGCGAAGTTCTTCCTTGAGTTTACCGTTGACGAGTCCTGCGGCAAGTGCACGCCCTGCCGTGTTGGCACCAAGCGTCTGCTTGAAATGCTCAACAAGATCACGCGCGGCGACGGCACGCTTGAAGACCTTGACAAGATGGAGCAGCTTTGCCTTTATATTAAGGAAAACTCCCTCTGTGGCCTTGGCCAGACAGCGCCGAACCCCGTACTCTCCACGCTCAAGTTCTTCCGCGACGAGTATGTGGCACACGTTGTAGACAAAAAGTGCCCCGCCGGCGTTTGTAAGGATCTTCTCAACTTTGTCATTGACAAGGATAAGTGTATCGGCTGTGGCAAGTGCGCAAAGAGCTGCCCTGCCGACGCCATCGTCAGAACCGATTACATTGCCCCGGGCCACAAGCTTGCTTCCTTTGAGATCGACACGAACAAGTGCGTGAAGTGCGGTGCCTGCATCGCCAACTGCAAGTTCGGTGCCATCTCCAAGAACTAATGAAAGGAGTCCGAATTATGGAAATGTTAAATGTAAAAGTAAACGGCATTGCAGTCAGCGTGCCGAAGGGCTCTACCATTCTTGAAGCAGCCCGCGTAGCCGGTGTTGAAATCCCCACTCTGTGCTACATGAAAGAAATCAACGAGATCGGTGCTTGCCGTATCTGTGTTGTTGAGGCAACCGGCGCACGCGGTCTGGTTACCGCCTGCGTATTCCCTGTTGCAGAGGGCATGGAGATCAAGACAAACTCCGCCAAGGTTCGTGCCGCTCGCAAGACCACGCTGGAGATGATCCTCTCCACCCATGACAAGAGATGTCTGTCCTGCGCTCGCTCCACCAACTGCGAGCTCCAGAAGCTCTGCCTTGAATACGGCGTGGATTCTACTGCGTTTGCAGGATACACCCCCCGTCACACCATTGACACTTCTACCCCGCACCTCATCCGCGACAATAACAAGTGCATTCTCTGCCGCCGTTGCGTAGCCGTATGCCGCGAGCAGGAGGTTTCCGTTATCGGTGCTAACAACCGCGGTATCGACACCTGCATCGGCTCCCCCTTCAATGCTACCCTCAGCGAGACACCCTGTATCTCCTGCGGCCAGTGTACCGTTGTCTGCCCGACCGGCGCACTGATCGAGAAGGACGACACCGATAAGGTTTGGGCCGCACTTGCTGACACCAGCAAGCATGTCATCGTGCAGACAGCTCCTGCTGTACGTGCCGCACTTGGCGAGTCCTTTGGCATGCCGATTGGCACCAACGTTGAGGGCAAGATGGTATCTGCACTCCGTCGTCTTGGCTTTGAGAAGGTATTTGATACCGACTTCGGGGCTGACCTGACCATCGTTGAGGAGGCAAATGAGCTCCTTGACCGTGTAAAGAACGGCGGCAAGCTCCCCATGATCACCTCCTGCTCGCCCGGCTGGGTTAAATTTGCAGAGTTCTACTACCCCGAGCTGCTTGATCACCTTTCCTCCTGCAAGTCTCCGATGCAGATGACAGGTGCAATCATCAAGACCTATTACGCCGAAAAGATGGGCTGGGATGCGAAGGATATCACCGTGGTTGCCGTTATGCCCTGTACAGCAAAGAAGTTTGAGATCGGCCGCGAAGACGAAAGTGCCGCGGGTGTTCCGGACGTGGATGTTTCTATTACGACCCGTGAGCTTGCCCGCATGATCGCGCGCGCAGGCCTTAAGTTTGAGGCACTTCCCGATGAGGAATTTGACAATCCGCTTGGCGAGGACACCGGCGCAGCTGTGATCTTCGGTGCTACGGGCGGCGTTATGGAGGCTGCTCTCCGTACGGCAAACGATTGGCTCACCGGCAAGGACAACGAGAAGGTAGACTTTGAGGAGGTCCGCGGAACCGATGCCATTAAGGAAGCTACCTACCACATTGCAGGCTTGGATATCAAGGTTGCGGTTGCCAGCGGCGCGAAGGCTGCCAAGGCGATCATGGATAAGATCCGCTCCGGCGAGGCCGACTGGACCTTTGTTGAGATCATGGGCTGCCCCGGCGGTTGCGTAAACGGTGGCGGTCAGCCTGTTCAGCCGCAGTATGTACGTGACACCGTAAACATCAAGGCGCTCCGCGCAAAGGCGCTTTACGATGCCGATGAAGCAGCTGTCCGCCGCAAGTCTCACCACTCCCCTGCTGTTCAGGCACTGTACGGCGAGGGCAAGTCCTTTGAGAGCTACGGTTGCCACAAGGCACATGAATATCTCCACACCTCTTACGTTGCACGCAAGAAGTATTAATTGAAAGCAAGCGGCCGCCCGTTAGGCGGGGCTTCGTAAAACAGTTATTTTGAAAAATGCTTGAAAACGACTGCTTTCAAGGGACGGCGTGACTTCGGTCACGCCGTTTCCTTTTTCGCAAGTTCTTCCAAAGGGATAAAGCCGATACCGTCATATTCGATGTGGATCTTCTGTCTGCGCTTGCCGCTGGACTTATCGGGTGCTTCCACATAGATCGCCTTTATCAGCTCTCGCAGCATACACGGGTCGATTTCTTCAATGTCCACGTATTTGTCTGCCGTTCGGATGAACTGTTCAATATTTTCGCTCTGTCTTTCCTGTACTTCAATTTCATGTCGCAGAGCGACAACCTCTGCTTCAAGCTGTTTCTGTTCTGCTTCGTAGTTCTGGCTCATCATCTCAAATCGCTCGTCATTCAGCTTACCCTTTACATTGTCCTCGTAGATTTTAACGAACAGCCTTTTCAACTCAGCGATTCGGCGCTCATTGCGTTCAAGTTGCTTGCGGCTTGTCTGCAATTTTTCTGCCGACTCCAACTGGAGCTGTTGCTCCATTACGAAGATAAAATGCTGACGGTATCTGAGAATATACCCCATGACCAACTGAATGTGTTTCAGCACCATTCGTTCCAACACGGACTCACGGATGAAGTGTGTTCCACACTTGTCCTTGTGTTTCCAATGAAGCGAACAATCGAAGAACGCTCCCTCACGCTTGCCGTTGTTGGTAGCTCCGTAGTATAACTTCTCACCGCAATCGGCGCAGTACACCAAACCGGAAAAGGTGCTCGTGCATCCCGACTTGGTTTTACGCTGTCGTTGCTGACGGATAATCTGCACCTTATCGAAAATGTCCTTTTCGATGATGGCTTCGTGAGAATCTTCAAAGATTGCCTGCTTTTCGATTGGGTTGTCCCTTTGCTTCTTGTCCCAGATGGAATTGGTGTAGGTCTTGAAATTAACCGTACAGCCTGTGTACTCTCTGCGTTCAAGGATAGCGACTACGGTACTGCCATGCCAATCACAAGGATTCTCGGGTGCGGTATTGGGACTTTTGATGCCCATGCTGTCCTTATAGGCGGTAGGAGTGAGAACACCGTCTGCCTTTAGCTGATTGGCGATCTGCGAAGGGCCTCGTCCGTTCATACACATCTCGAAGATGCGTTTGACTACAGATGCCGCTTCGGGGTCAATCAGCCATGTCTGCGGATTCTCTTTGTCCTTTACATACCCATACGGAACATTAGTGGTCAGCGGTACGCCACGTTCACCCTTTGCTTTCTGCACAGCACGGATTTTACGGCTGGTATCTTTTGCGAAAAACTCATTGAACCAGTTTTTGATACCTGCCATGTCGCACTCGGTGCTGTTCATGTCGATGGAATCGAAGTGGTCATTGATGGCGATATATCGAACACCGCTTTTCGGAAATACGATGTTGATATACAGGCTGGTCATCGCAGAGTTTCGTCCAAGTCTCGACAGGTCTTTGGTAATGATCGTACCAACACGACCTGTTTTGACCTCTGCGAGCATCTGCTGAAAACCGGGACGATTATCGAAGTCAACACCGCTGTAACCGTCATCCACGAAAAACGTGGGGTTTGGAATATGATTCTGCTATGCGTATTGAAGCAGGATCATTTTTTGCGTCTGTATCGAATTCGACTCGTCAGCCTTTTCGCCGTTTTTACCTTCCTTCATATCCTCAACAGACAGTCTGCAATAAAGGGCGGTAATTTTGTCTGTTGC
>JAZOOW010000090.1:0-7973 GCA_045655145.1 Eubacteriales bacterium
GGTATCATGAGCTATATTTTAGAGCTTCGTAACATTACCCACCTTTACGGGGAGGGAACCCCCTTCGTCATGACGGCACTCAACAATGTCAGTGTTGGCTTCGAGAGAGGTGTGATCACAGGCCTCATTGGGCATACGGGATCGGGAAAATCCACCCTCGTGCAGCTTCTTAACGGCCTTTTGCGTGCAAAATCGGGTACCGTCCTGCTTGATGGCAAGGATATTTGGGAAAAGCCGAAGGAGATACAAAAGATTCGTTACCGCGTCGGCCTTGTGATGCAGTATCCCGAGCATCAACTGTTTGATGAAACCGTGCGTGCCGACATCGGCTATGCGCTTCGCAATATGGGGCTTCCGCCCGAGGAGATCGCAGAGCGCGTCAAGGAGGCAGCCGCTTTTGTGCACCTTGATGAGTCACTTCTTGATCAGTCGCCATTTGCGCTCTCAGGCGGTCAAAAGCGCCGCGCGGCACTGGCGGGTGTCATTGCCATGCGCCCCGAGGTGCTTGTTCTTGATGAGCCCGCGGCAGGGCTGGATCCTATCGGCAGAAGCGAAATACTCGGCAGTCTGCGTACCTATCAGGAGGCCTGCAACGCCACCGTCATTCTCGTCAGTCACAGCATGGAGGATATGGCGCAGTACTGTGACCGCATCGTTGCTCTGAACCATGCCAAGGTCTTTATGACAGGTACGGTGGAGGAGGTCTTTTCGCATGCTGCAGAGCTTTCAGAGGTGGGCCTTGATATTCCTTGCGTAGCTCGTATGGCCTTGGCATTGAAAAAGCGCGGTGTTCCGCTTACGGGCACAAACCTCTACACCATTGACGGCGTTAAGGATGCCTTTTTGCGTGCCATGGCAGAGAAAAAGCATCCTTCTGCGGTTGGAAGGGAGGAGAACGGCCATGCTTAAGGAAATGACACTCGGCCAGTATTTCCCGGGTGAATCTGTCATTCACCGTCTTGATCCCCGTGCCAAGATCATTCTGGCCGTTTTGTATATCGTGGCGATCTTCAGCGCGCAAAATCTCGTCTGCTTTGTAGCACTCATCCTCTCTATGCTTTTGCTTGTCGCCTTGAGCCGTATTTCGCTCATGACGATTCTGCGCGGTCTGAAGCCCATTTTGTTTGTGCTTGTGTTTACCGCCATTATCAATTTGTTCTTGACCACGGATGCTACCGCCGATCCCATTTTTCGCTTAGAGATCCCGATTTTTTCCACCGTGTGGTATCCCACCGTATACGCAGAGGGCGTGTGGCGGGCGGCTTTGATGGCGATCCGCGTGATTGTTTTGATCATCGGAACCTCGATCCTGCTCACCTACACCACATCTCCTATCGTGCTGACCGATGCCATTGAGGATCTCTTGTCCCCCCTCAAGTGGCTTCATATTCCCGTGCATGATTTTGCCATGATGATGACGATCGCGCTCCGCTTTATTCCGACGCTGATCGAGGAAACCGATAAGATCATGAGCGCGCAAAAGGCGCGCGGTGCGGATTTTGCCACAGGCTCGCTGGTCAAGCGCGCCAAGGCACTGTTTCCTGTGCTGGTTCCGCTTTTTGTGTCCTCCTTTAAGCGCGCAGACGATCTTGCCGTCGCTATGGAATGCCGTTGCTACCGCGGCGGTGTCGGACGGACAAAGCTTTATCAGCTCCGCTATGTACTGCGGGATTATGTGGCATTTCTCCTCATGATCGCCTTCTTGGCAGGCATCTTTTACGTTAATTATCTGAACCCGGATATTTTTGCTCTTTTCGGGGGATAACTTCCATGAAGTATATCATCCTTGTACGCTATCTCGGAACGGATTTTTGCGGCTTTCAGGTGCAGCCCGGCTTGCGCACGGTGCAAGGGGAGCTGAATCGCGCCGCCGAGGCGCTCTTTGGGTGCCCCTGCGCCATGACGGGATGTAGCCGCACGGATAGTGGCGTGCATGCCGAGATGTTTGCGGCACTGCTTGTGCCCTCCTCGGAGAAAGCACCCCTCGTTCCGTGCGAGCGACTGCCGCGTGCCATTGCCGCACATCTGCCGCCTGATTTGGCGGTCTTTTGGGCAGGGGAGGCTCCCGAGGGCTTTCATCCGCGTTACAGCATCCATGAAAAGGAATACCGCTATGATATTTTGAATGCTCCCGTACGGGACCCGTTTCTCGGCGGTCGTGTTTGGCATTATCCGCGTCCGATCATCGGAGAGATGCTCTCCGCTATGGAACAGGCGGCACGGGCGTTTGTGGGAACACACGACTTTGCTTCCTTTATGGCAGAGGGCTCCTCTGTTGTCGATACGGTGCGTTCTGTTTCCTCTGTATCGCTTTCGCGTGAGGGGGCGGTCATCTCATTTCGCGTGCGCGGTAACGGCTTCTTATATCACATGGTGCGCATTATGGTGGGTACGCTTATTGAGGTAGCAGAGGGGAAGATCTCCCCGGACGGCATTCCTGCCATCATAGAAGCCAAGGATCGTCGTGCGGCAGGCATGACCGCACCGCCCGACGGGCTGTATCTTTCTCGGCTTTTTTATCCGGACGGCATCCTGCCGCCCTTTTCATAAAACAAAAGAACTTGTTTTTCTTCTGCCCTTTATGGCCGTGGTGCTTCTTCGCCACGGCCTCTTTTTTCTTCCCATAATTTGTGCTTTCTAAAACAGTCTTTTTTGGAAATAATGAAAAAAAGAGAACAAAATTTAAGAAAAAACGGCAGTATTTTATGCGTGAAAATAATATAAAAAATAAGGCAGAGCAAAAAAACAGGAGCATCGGCAGAAAAATAGGATTTTTTTGCAGCACACTTCTTTCGATCCTTCTCCTCCTTGGGCTTTTTGCGGTCAGTGCCTTTGCATACACCTATTACCACATTGATTACGAGCAGGACGAGAGGCTCTTTGAAATGGCACACGGCAGTCACACCACGCGTATGTTTTATAACGGGTATGCGGCTGACGGTGTACGTGAGGGAGGGCTTCTTAACAGCACGCATACGGGTGAGAAGGGGGAGAGAATTCGTGGGCTTCCCGTTGCGTATCATCCCGTTGAAAAAAAGGAAGCACGCCTGGTTGGCACACAGAACATGATCTTTTGCCCGTACGCCGATATACCCGAGGACCTTAAAAATGCCTTTGTTGCTATTGAGGATCACCGTTTTTTTACACACAACGGCGTGGATTGGTTTCGTACTGCAGGTGCTGTGGCGAATTATTTTCTGGGCTTTGACGACCGCTTTGGTGCATCAACCATCACACAGCAGCTCATCAAAAACATTTCCTCTGACAATGAGGTCAGTGCCACACGGAAGATCAGGGAAATGTGTCGCGCGATGCATCTTGAAATGCATCACAGCAAGGAGGAGATCCTTGAGCTGTACCTGAATATCGTTCCTCTTTCGGAGGGATGTGTGGGGGTAGGAGCCGCTGCAGAGGTCTACTTCGGAAAGAAGCCGTCCGAGCTTACGCTCTCTGAGTGCGCCAGCATTGCGGCGGTGACGAATCTGCCGCGTTATTACGATCCCGTCTGCGAGCCTGCAAATAACGATGCACGCAGACGCTTGATCCTTTCGGAGATGCTTCGTTACGGTATGGTCAGTGAGGAAGAATATCAGAAAGCCGTATCAGAGCAGGTCACGGCAAGGGGGGCGGAGGACAAAGGGGACAGCGTGATGGACTGGTATACCGAAACGGTGATTTCGGACGTTGCCGATGATCTTTGCAGCCAATACGGTTATTCACGTGAGCTGGCTTTACAAATGATCTTTAACGGCGGTCTTTCCATATACACCCTGGAGGACCGCGAGATACAGGTCTGCCTTGAAGAGTACTTTGCAAGCACAGGGAATTTTCCGGAGGCCGTCGCAGGAGGGCTTTCTTATGCGATGACGGTGGTTGATCCCAAAACCGGAGATCTGCTTGGTGTTGTCGGGGGAGTGGGCGAAAAAAAGGAAAACCGTGTTTTGAATTATGCAACCGCCGTCAAGCGTGCACCCGGCTCGTCACTCAAGCCGCTGTCTGTCTATGCTCCTGCGCTTGAAGAGGGGCTCATTACCTGGGGGAGCGTTTTTGATGATGTTCCCGTGCGCTTTTATGAGAAAAGCGGAGGGGGGTACACGGCCTGGCCTCAAAATCTTCCTACGGTATACGGCGGGCTGACAGATGTCGCTACGGCAGTTAGGCTCTCAAAGAACACCGTTGCCGTCCGTGTATTTGAAAGGCTGGGAGCGGAGTGCTCCTATCGGTATCTCACAGAGCGTCTTGGGCTTACCGACTTGGTGAGAAGCGGCAAGGGCGATGCAGGAAATACGGTAACCGATCTTGCTCCTGCCCCTTTGGCATTGGGCCAGCTCTCAGAGGGGGTAAGCGTCCGCGCGATGACAAATGCTTATGGGGCACTCGCCGATGGCGGAATGTATCACAAAGGCCGTTCCTATGCCTTGGTGCTGGACGGTCAAGGGCGTGTTCTCCTTGAAAACAAGCCATCGGCATCCCGTGCCTTCCGCCCTGCGGTTGCCTCGGTCATGACACAGCTTTTGCGCGGCGTAACCGAGGAGGGGACGGCCAAAGCACTCACGCTTCCGCGTATGATAGAAACGGCAGGGAAGACAGGAACCTCGGGAAACGGCCAGGACAAATGGTTTGTAGGCTATACCCCTTATCTTGTAGCCGGAATATGGTGCGGATACCCCGACGGAAAAACGGCCGTACCGCCCAAGGCGCAGGATGCGCATCTCGCTGTGTGGGATGCCGTCATGAAAAGGCTTCACAGCCGTTATGTAGAGGAGGGTGGAAACCGCACGTTCCCGCTTGACCGTCATGTGAAAGCCGCCGCCTACTGTGCGGATTCGGGATGCCTTTCCTCGGATGCCTGCCGTCGCGATGCACGCGGTGCGCGTATCCGCATCGGCTATTTTGAGCGTGGAACCGAGCCGCATGAATCCTGTCAAACGCACATTCTTGTGCCATATGACACGGAGCGTGGCGGCGTTGTTTCCCACATGGATGGAAGGAGCTATGAAAAGGTCGGTATGATCCTGGCGGAGGGGCGTGATTTTCCGGCGGAGGTCTATGTGGAGGATGCACAATATGTTTATCGGAGGATCGGGGAGAGCGATCCCTTGCCCACAGGGCAAGGAGAGCCGTTCTTTTCCGCGGTTATTCCAAGGGGGCACTTTGTCGGCATTTCAAGAACAAAGGACGGAAGACAGTTCAACGCCGCAGCAGAGGCAGTGCCATCATACGGAGACAGTGATTTCCGGCGCTTTCTTGAGAAATACTTTCCGCGGCTTCTACATCGGTAAAAGAGGCTGGAATTTTCAAAAAAGGCCTTGACAATCGGTGGAAGACGGGGTATAATCAAGCGTGTAAGCAGATCCCTGCGATCTATATACTGGAAGAAAGGAACATCATTATGTACAAAGTAAACATTCGCCTCAAAACCATTGAGGATATTCGTACCTTCGTATCCTCTGTTCTCGCCTTTGATTATGAGATCGATCTCGCCTCCGGACGTTATCTCATTGATGCAAAATCCATCATGGGTATTTTTAGTCTTGACCTGATGCATCCGATCGAGCTGGTCGCGCACACAAACGCACCCGATGCACTGATCGAAAAGATCAAGCCCTTCATCGTAGAGGAATAAAAAAGAACGCGTGCATCGCACGCGTTCTTTTTTTATTTTTTCGCAGTCAATTGGCGGTAAAGCTCGCTTTTTGGAATGCCCATTTCACGCGCCGCGGCTTTGATGGCGTCCATGTGTGAAAGCCCGTTTGCCTCATGATAGGCAACCTTTTCCTCGGGGGACATGGCAGAGGTGGGCGAGGGGGTTGCCTCTGTGGGCGGAAGCCCAAGCTCCTCCGCACCCTCCAGGATCAAAACGTACTCACCGCGCGGCTCGCGTTCCTTATAAAGTGCGATTGCCTCGGAAAGGGAAAGGCGTAGGATCTCTTCGTTCCGCTTGGTCAATTCACGGCAAAGAGATATGCGGCGGTCGCCAAAGCTGTCAAGGAGATCGGAAAGCGTGGCGCGGAGCTTATGCGGCGCCTCATAAAGGATGACGGTGCGCCGTTCGTTTTTGATCTCTGCAAGTCGCTTTTTTCGGTCACTGCCCACAGGCAAAAAGCCTTCAAAGGCAAAGCGTGCGGTGGACAGGGCAGAAAGGGCAAGTGCTGTAATGGCGGCGGTGGGACCCGGAATAACCGTTACGGGAACGCCTGCCTCCGCGCACAGCTTGACGAGATCGGTGCCGGGATCGCTGATAGCGGGCATGCCTGCATCTGTGATGAGAGCGCAGGAATCTCCACGCAAAAGGCGGGCAAGGATCTCGCCGCCACGTGCGGCACGGTTATGCTCATGGTAGGACAGCATTTCCTTGCGGATCCCGAGAAGATGCAAGAGCTTTGCAGAATTGCGCGTGTCCTCGGCGGCGATAAAGCTGACCTCGGAGAGCACCTTTTTTGCACGCTCGGAGATGTCGGCCATATTGCCGATCGGCGTGCCCACAAGATAGAGAACGCCGTCCAGCACACGGTTCTTTTCTTCGTTTTTGTCTTCAAAAGGCATAGTCGGCTCCTTTTTATTTATAGGGGTAACAGCCCTTGTCTGAAATGGCTTGCATGGCCTCGGTATAAATGCGGGGGGTGACGCTCCGCCCGTCGCGGTAGATGATAAGGGGCGGTGTGATCTTCAAGGAGGGCTTTCCGCCGAGAATCCCCTCCACCAATACAACGGAGGGCGGCGTTTCGGTATCTGCATGTGCAAAGGTCATTCTTTTTGGCTCAATACGGTGCGCACGCATAGCAGAGATGAGGTCGATGAGCCTATCGGGGCGGTATACGACGGAAAACCGTCCGCCATGCCGCAAAAGGCGTGCGGCGGCGGCACAGAAATCTGTGATGCCTCCAAACACCTCGTGGCGCGCAATGTTTTTTTCTTTGTGTGCATTGCCGGCTCCGGACACGCTCATGTAGGGCGGATTGGCAAATACGGCATCCATGCTTCCACACCGGGTGCCGGGGGCGGCGTAATCACGGATGTCGGACGCGTGTGCTGTCAGTCGGTCTTGCATGCCGTTTAGGGCGGCGTTGCGCGTGATCAGTTCGGCATACGCCTCTTGTATTTCAATACAGTCGATCTGCTTGTATTTTTGAAGAGCGAGTGCGAGCAGGGAAATGACACCGCTGCCTCCGCCAAGCTCGGCGGCTCTGCCCTCCGTGTCTGCACGCAGGAAGGAGGCGAGCAAGAGCGCATCAGTTCCGTAAGTAAGACCGTCGATTTTTTCGATTAAGCGGATGCCGAAATTGACTGTGTCAATTCGTTCTCCCACAGATAGGCAGAGCTCTTGCATACGGGGCTCCTTTCTGAATGGTTTTTGCAAAAAAACAGAGGGGAGAGAATGCTCTCACCCCTCTGTTATGTGCGATCAGTCCTCTTTAACAGGGGCACCAACCGGGCAAACGCCTGCGCAAGAGCCGCAGTCAAGGCACTCGCTCGCGTCGATGATGTATTTGCCGTCGCCTTCGGTAATGCAACTAACGGGGCACTCGCTCTCACAAGCACCGCATGCGATACAGTCGTTGGTAATCTTATAAGCCATGATAACACCTCCATAATGATATATCATCAACATTTTAACACACTTTCGGAAAAAATCAAGTCTTTTTTTAGAAAAATGCAAGGATTATGCAAAAATAGGCTGAAAATTAGTGATTTGCCTGCTTTTTGTCGCCCTCGCGGCGTTGATTTTGCTTTCTTTGACGGCTTTGATCGCTGTGGTGGTGGGGGCCGCCACCCTTTCCGTAGTGCTTGCCACGGCGGAAATGGTTTTTCTTCTTCTCGGGATTTCCCTCCGAAGAGGACTCCCTTTCCGTGTGGGGCGCATCGGACTGCGCGGCTGCTGCCGTGGGCTCTGTAGGGGAGGCCTCTGCAGAAGCCTCCGGCGTGGTCTCCGGCTGGAGTCCGGTCTTGCCCTTGCTGCGGAGAACCTTGAT
>JAZOOW010000091.1:0-7337 GCA_045655145.1 Eubacteriales bacterium
ACATTTCACATTTGCGAAGCAAATATTTCACCGCAAAGCGATTTCACTTGCCCGCAAGGGCAAATTTCGTTGCGTACCTGCTCTACGGCAGGTACGCCGCGCGGGGGCTTTGTTAGGATCGGAGCAGCTCGTGCCATTCCGTTTGTGTCATGCCGCCGATGTAGGGGGATGCATCAAAGGCGGCTACGGCATCTGCGGAAAGACCGCAAAGTGCTGCCTCTAGACGGGAAACCTCCTCGATTTCAAAGAAATCACCTGTAATCAGCACCTCGGTCACCTCGTCGCGCAAAAGCGAGAGCCGTATCTCCACCGAGCCGAAGGGGAAGCGTTTGCGGTGCGTTTCCGTGTAGGCGGTCAGATAACGGCGGTCGGACAAGAGCCAATCGTCGCTTTGATTGCGTGCGACCAGCTCATTGATACGGGCATCCTCGGGAACGGGGGCGTGCTCGGCACCCGTGATGCGCAGAATTTGTCCCTCCAGCAGGTCCATAAATTCCTCCGCCGTGATTGGTGTATCGAGAAGCGCGCGAATGTTTGCCACGCGGCTTTTGTGCGACCTGACGGCATGGTATTCAAGCTTCTCGCGATCAATGCGCAGGGCGGAGCTCATCGTTTCGGTGTCGCTGTCAAAAAGCAGCGTACCGTGATGCAGGGTGCGCCCGTTTTTCGTGCATTGTGCGTTGCCGGAGATCTTTTTGCCGTCGGCAAGAAGATCGTTTCTGCCGCTTTGCTCGCAGGTGAGCCCAAGAGCGGAAAGCGCCTCCACGATCGGGCGAGTAAAGTAGGCATAATCCAGCGGCTTTGCCGCCTCACTTCCCGTGATAAAGGTGAAGTTGATGTTGCCGCCGTCGTGATAGACTGCGCCCCCGCCCGTGATGCGCCTGGCAAGCGAGATGCCGTTTTCACGGATGTAGGGAAGGTCTACCTCTGCGTAGGCGTTCTGGTTTTTTCCAATCACAACGGTCGGCGCGTTCTGCCAGAGCATAAACACGTCATCCTCTGTGTGTGTGAAGAGAAATTCCTCCACCGCCAGATTCACATAGGGGCTTTTTGAATGCAAGCGAATATACTTCATGATAAAAACCGTGGGGGATGCCTGTGGCATCCC
Source organism: Eubacteriales bacterium (assembly GCA_045655145.1). GTDB lineage: Bacteria > Bacillota > Clostridia > Oscillospirales > CAG-272 > UBA1740. Next base: position 1,109 of record JAZOOW010000091.1, read on the forward strand.
CCTAGTCCTTTTAGATTTTAGATGCCTTTCTTGGCACGCTCGATCTTCTCGATGTCGGTAAAGTTGTTCTGTGCCACGTGGCCGGGCAGGGGCATGATCTTCTCGTGGAGTGCATCAATGATCCAGTCAGCCTGCGGGAAGAAGCTCTTTTCCAGCTCGAATGCGGGCGTGATCCAGTTGCGGGAGCCGACAACAACGGGCGGGCCGTCGAGGTAATCGAAGCAAAGCTCGGTGATGTTGGAGGCCATGTCACGCATGACCGAGTTGCGCTCGCAAGCGTCGCCTACGATCAGCACCTTACCTGTCTTCTTGACGGACTCTACAACCTTCTCATAGTTGAAGGGAACGATGGAACGGGTGTCAATGATCTCTGCCGAGATGCCGTACTTCTCCTCCAGGATCTTGGCGGCCTCCATAGCACGGTAGAGAACAGCACCGATCGTCAGAATGGTAACGTCCTTACCCTCGCGCTTGATATCCGGCTCGCCAAACGGGATCTCAAAGTGACCCTCCGGCACGCCGTCCTTGCGGAACTCCTCGCCAAAGCCGTAAACTCTCTGGGACTCGAAGAAGACAACAGGGTCGGTGCCCTCCAGTGCGCTGGCCATAAGACCCTTTGCATCGGTAGGCGTAGAGGGGAATACCACCTTCAGGCCGGGGATATGTGCACAAAGTGCCGTCCAGTCCTGGGAGTGCTGTGCGCCGTACTTAGAGCCAACGGACACACGAAGCACGATAGGCATCTTCAGAATGCCGGCAGACATGGCCTGCCACTTTGCCATCTGGTTGAAGATCTCGTCACCGGCACAGCCGATAAAGTCGGCGTACATCAGCTCAACGATCGCGCGGCCGCCGCACATAGCGTAACCAACGGCAGAGCCCACGATGGCAGACTCGGAGATCGGGGAGTTGAAGAAGCGGTGATAGGGAATGGCCTCGGTCATCTTCTTGTAAACACCGAATGCGCCGCCCCAGTCACGGTTGTCCTCGCCGTAGGCGATCAGCGTGGGATCCTCATAGAACTTGTCAATGATCGGCTCGAAAAGACCGTCACAGACGTTGTACATCTTCATCTTGGAAACCGGCTTGCCGTTTGCATCCTTTGCGGTACGGATCTTGCCCTTGATCTCCTTCACGCGCGGGCACTCCTCCTTCGGCATCAGCACGTCAGCCTCACGGGAGGGATCCATGCTCGGAACCTTTTCGTTGGAGAACATGATGGAGGCGATGGCATCGGGCTCACGGTCGAGATCCATACGGGGAGAGATCTCGTCGTTGATGGCAAGCTTCATGACCTCGGTCATGCGGTTTGTGATATCCTCGTGGATCTTGGCAAAGTCGTTTTCGGTAGCAACGCCGCCGAGGATGGGCTTGGCCTTGAATGCGAGGATCGGATCGGCTGCCTTCCATGCCTCGATCTCCTCTGCGGTACGATAGGTGGAGGAGTCGGAGGGGGAGTGGCCGGATACACGGTAGGTAACCACGTCGAGGAGGGCGGGACCCTTGCCCTCAAGCAGGAGCTTCTTCTTGCGGGTAACAGCATCGATCACAGCAAGCGGATCGTAGCCGTTTACGCGCTCTGCATGCATCTGGGAGGGGTTGAAGCCGGCACCCAGACGGGCAACCATGTCGTAACCCATCGTTTCGCCGCGGGTCTGACCGCCCATGCCGTAGTGGTTGTTGAATACGTTAAAGAGGATCGGCATACCGCCGTCGCTGAACTTGCCGTCCATGCCCCAGAGCTTGGTGATCTGGTCCATGGAAGCAAAGTTAAGAGCCTCCAGAACAGGGCCGCGGCCGGTGGCACCGTCGCCACAGTTGGAGATGATAATGCCGGGCTTGTGGTTGGATCTCTTATAAAGAGCCGCACCGAGTGCGATCGGAGCAGATGCGCCTACGATGGCGTTGTTGGGCATCAGGCCGAAGGGGATGAAGAAGGCGTGCATCGAGCCGCCAAGACCGCGGTTAAAGCCGGTCTTGCGGGCGAAGATCTCTGCCAGCGCACCGTAGAGCAGGAAGTTGATAGCCAGCTCCTTGATGTTGCCGCCTGCGTTCATGTGCTTCTCAACGACTGCGAGAACAGAGCCGCCGAGGAACTCCTTCATGATGTCGTAAAGCTCCTTCTCATCGAGCTTCTCGATGGAGGAAAGACCCTTTGCGAGGATCTCACCGTGGCTGCGGTGAGAACCGAAGGAAAGGTCGTTGATGTCAAGGCAGTAAGCCTCACCGACGGCGGAAGCCTCCTGGCCGATCGAAAGGTGAGCAGGACCGGGGTTGTTGTACTCAACACCGTTGTAGCAGCTCTTGGTCTTGACCTCGTTGAGCATGGTCTCAAATTCACGGATGATGGCCATGTCGCGGTAGATGCGCATCATGTCAGCCTTGGTGTAGAGCTTGAGCTCCTCCTTCAAGGTCTTGTTGTACTGACATACGGGAATGTCCTCAAAGTGGATGTAGCCGGCCTCAAAGGCGCGGGCGGGATCAACGTATTGACTCTTAGGCATGATTTTATCCTCTTTTCCTTATAAATTACATAAACATAGATTCGCGGATAACCTCACACACGGTGGGGTGCGGGAATACGAGCTTTTGAATGTCCTCCACGCGCATCTCGGTTTCCACCATCATGGCGGCGCCGTAGATGATCTCGGAGGCGTACGAGCCGATCATGTGCAGACCAACGATGTTTTTGTGTTTTTTATCGGTAATGACCTTCAAAATGCCGTAGCCGTGCTCGTTCTCTGCGATGTAGCGGCCGCTGTATTTGAGGGTAATCGTCTTGATATCTACGTCAAGCCCCTTTTCCTTGGCACTCTCGGTGGTCTCACCGACAGCGGCAACCTCGGGGTTCGTATAGATAACCGAGGGAATGGAGTTGTAGTTGATGCGGTCCTTCTTGCCGAGAATGTTGTTGATGCAGACCTCGCCCTCGCGGTATGCGGTGTGCGCCAGCATGGACTTGCCGTTGACGTCGCCTGCCGCCCATACGCCGGGAACATTGGTCTTGCCCATCTCGTTGGTGACGATCGCGCCGCGCTCAAGCTTCAGGCCGATGTTCTCACAGCCGATGCCGGCGGTTCTTGCACGTCTGCCGATGGATACCAGCGCATAATCTGCGGGGATCTCGGTGACCTTGCCGTCCTTCTCGTAGGACACGGTCTTGTTCTTGATCGAGGTGACCTTGGCACCCAGAATGAACTCAACACCGCGTGCGGCATAGTCCTTCTGGAGGAGCTTTGAGATCTCGCGGTCAACAGGACCTGCGATGTGGTCAAGCATCTCGACCACGTATACCTTGGCACCCACCGAGTTGAAGTAGGAGGCCATCTCAAGACCGATAACGCCGCCGCCAACGACAACGATGGTCTTGGGGATCACGGTCAGATCCAGGATCTCGCGGTTGGTCAGGGCGAAGCCCTCCTTGAGCGAGTCTGCAAGTCCGTCGATGGGAGGAAGGGCAGGGGAGGAGCCGGTCGCGATCAGAAGCTGCTTGCCGACGTATTCCTTGTCGCCTGCTGTGACGACAAAGCCCTCGGCGTTTCTTTCCTTGATGCAGGCGGTCGCATTTACGACCTCAACACCGCACTTCTTCAGCTTGGCACCTACGCCGGAAACCAGCTGCTTGACAACGCCGTTCTTGCGGTTGACAACAAAGGCGTGGTCGATGGCGGCATCCGAGAAGCTGACGCCGTAGTCCTTGCCGTGCTTGGCATAATCGTAGATCTTTGCGGAGTAGAGAAGCGTTTTGGTGGGGATGCAGCCCTCGTTGAGGCAGACACCGCCAAGCGCTCTTTCCTCGATGACGAGGGTCTTAAGGCCTGCGTGGCCGGCTCTCTCTGCGGCATTGTAGCCGGCAGGGCCGCCGCCCAATACGATCAAATCATACATTGTTTTAAGCCTCCCCGTCTTATTTCGTCAAAAGAAGATCAAAGTTCTCAAGCGCGAAGCAGAGATCCTTTAAGAACTTGGCGGCAGGTGCGCCGTCGAGTGCTCTGTGATCGAAGGTGAGGGACAGACCCATAGCCGGGTAGGAAACGTCCTCGCCGTTTACTTCCTTGATGCGTCTTGTGATGGTGTCAACACCAAGGATGCCGGTCTGCGGCGGGTTGATAACGGGCGTAAAGCTCTCGATACCAAGCGAGCCGAGGTTGGTGATGGTGAAGGATGCACCCTTGAGGTAGTCGGGGCTGATCGTGCCCTTCTGTGCATCGGTGATGATGGCCTTTGCGTTCTTCGAGATCTCGTTGAGCGAGAGCTTCTCGGCACCGAACAGCGTGGGAACGAGAAGTCCTCTGTCGGTGTCTACGGCAATGCCGAGGTTGACGGTGTTGAAGAAGCGCATGGTGTCATCCAGATAGTGCGCGTTCAGCGAGCGGTGGTTGAGGATGACGCGGGATACGGCGTAAAGCACCATATCGTTGAGCGTGATGTTGGCAAGGCCGAGCTTTTCTGCACCTGCCTTGAGGGAGGAGCGGAGTGCCATGAGCTTGGTTGCGTCAAAGGAGGCGTTGAGCGTGAGCTGTGCCATGGTAGAAAGGGAAGCGTGCATCGACTTGGCGATGACCTTTCTGATGTTGGGCAGCTTCTCATCAACGTAGTCGGCCACGGGAGCCGGAGCGGCAGCGGCAGGCGCAGAAGCGGCAGGCTTTGCATCGAGATCTGCCAGTACGACCTTGCCATTGATTCCGCTACCTTCGGTGGCGGTGTTATAGCCGGCAGCGGCAGCGGCGGAAACGGTCAGACCGCGGTCTACGAGGCTTTCAACGTCGCGCTCGATGATGCGGCCGTTGGGGCCGGTGGGGGTAGCCTTCAGAAGGTCTGCGCCGGTCTTGTCCGCCAGCATTTTTGCGCGGGGCGAGATCGCACCGCTTACGGTAGCGACGGTAGCGGCAGGAGCAACCATCTCCGCAGCAATGGGAGTAGCGGCAGGTGCTTCAGCAGGAGCTGCCTCGGGGGCAGGTGCTGCCGCGGGAGCGTCCTCGGATTTCGGAGCAAACTGCGAGAAGTCCTCGCCGTCAGCACCGATCACGCATACGTTTTCAAGGCAGGGGACATCGTCACCCTCCTCATGGAAAATTGCGATCAGCTTTCCGCTTTCGGGAGCAGGCTCATCAAAGGAGGATTTGTCGGTTTCGTAGGAGAAGAGGATGTCACCCTTTTCTACGGTATCACCGACCTTCTTGTTCCAAGCGGTGATGATACAGCTCTCAACGCTTTGGCCTTGGCGCGGCATAATGACTGGGATTGCCATATAAGTAGTTCCTTTCTTTTTTATTTGTCATTCCGCATAAAAAGCGAAATGGCATGATATACCTATATCTACAAATACCATTCTACCACTTTCTTCCGAAAAAATCAATATCTTTTACCTTATTTTCGTATTATTTCGCATTTTTCTTCCATTCGATCAGAGAAGCAAAAAATGTGATCCACCGCAACCCCAAAAAGGCTGTTGCGATGTAAGGGACTGTCGTTGCATTTATAATTTATTTTTCAAAAACCTATTGCAAAATGCAAAAAGATGTGTTATAATAGCAAAGTCGTGGGAAAACCCGCGGCAAGATAGGGGTATAGTTCAGTCGGTAGAACACCAGTCTCCAAAACTGGGTGTCGTGGGTTCAAGTCCTTCTGCCCCTGCCAGCATAAAAGCCGTCCGCAAAAGCGGGCGGCTTTTATGCTGGCAGGGATAAAAACAAGGACTTGAAGGGGAGCGGTAGTGAATGACGTGCCGGTGGCACGTCGGAGCCGCGACTGACCGAGGGGCGGAGCGAAGGCGCATGGGACGGCGGCTTTGCGAGGCCGCCCCGAGCCAAGTCCTTCTGCCCCTGCCAACAAAAAAGGAACTTTTGTTTACCAAAAGTTCCTTTTTTGTTTATCCAAGCCGCAGGCTTGGTATATCATCGCCGCAGAAGTGCGGTGCATATCATCAGCCCCTGTGGGGCTGTATCTCATCACACGTCAGCGTGCATCTACCTGCGGCTTGATGATATACAATGCTACGCATTGATGATATATCGCAACAAGTTGCGGATGATATACAAGGCTTACGCCTTGATTTGTTTTCGATAGTGTGATATAATAAACTCACCGATAAATAAGAATTTGACGAGGCTAAAAATAATGGTTATTGAAACAGAACGTTTGCTGTTAAGAGAAATGACGGATGATGATTTTCACGCACTTTACAAGGTGTTATCAAATTCGGACATAATGCAGCATTATCCCTATG
>JAZOOW010000092.1:0-7435 GCA_045655145.1 Eubacteriales bacterium
ATTTTACATGAAAAAGGCGGAAGGGCGGCCCCTATCGGTTGACGGGGCGCCGCTTTGTGGGCAGGAGACTGCCCACGAGAACAGTCTTATCAAAGGAAGAGTATCATATCGGACGCAAATTCCTCGCACACGGCGTGCGGCAAAAGTGCCTCCGTAAGCTCCGCGAAAAAGGCAGTGATATGTGTTTCGGTATAGTAGTGCCCTGCCTCGATCATATTGATGCCGCGTTCGGGGGCATCCACCATCTGATGATAGCCGATCCGTCCGCTGACATAGGTATCGGCACCTGCGGCGATCACCGCATCCACAAGGTCCTTGCCGTCACCGCCGCAAACTGCTACGCAGGAAACGGTACGCTCCGCATCCGCGGTCAGCAAAAAGGGCACACCCAGCACCTCCTTGACCTGCACTGCAAAGTCCGAGAGCGTCATGGGGGTATCCAGCACGCCGATACGCGCGATCCCCTCCTCATCCTCGGCAACGGCCGTCACGTCCGTAAGACCGAGCAGCTCTGCCAGGCGGTCATTCACACCGTCCCGCACAGCATCTGCACGGGTGTGCAGACAGATAACCGAAACACCCGCCTCATACAGACGCAGGGCCTTGCGTGCAACATGATCCGACGGAGTAAGCGCGGCCAATGGGTGAAACAGGAGGGGGTGATGTGAGATGATGAGATCAAAGCCGTTGGCAATGGCGTAGTCCACCGCCTCCTCGGTAATATCCAGCGTGCAAAGCACGCGCGAAACGGGCGCGGCTTCATCGGGGCAGACCATCAGCCCGTCGTGATCCCACGGTGCGGAAAGATCGGTTGGCAGCTTCATACAAATACGCTCGTAAAACTGTTTGACGGTCATAAGGTCACCTGATCCCTTCTCGTAGTTTGGAAAGTGCCTCAAGGAGTGAGGCCTCGGGGAAATCGGTATGTCCGCCCTGTAGGAGGGCAGTTTTCTTTTTTTCAAGGGATGCCAGCTTGCGCTCTAAGAGCGCAGCAAAGAGCACACGCTGCTCCTCCGTATCACAGGCAGGCCTGCCGACCTCCGCCTCACATTCATCGATCTCGCGGCGCACGCCGCCATAAAAGACCGAAAGGCAGCTGTACACACGCCCTGCGGCGCGCGCCAGCCGCTCCTCACGTACGGCAAAGCCCTTTTCTGCCAAATAGCAGCGAAGGACAGCGGCGCGGCTCATGGGCTGTAGGATCAGCTGCACGGAGGGATCCCTGACAAAGGGAGCCGCCTCCAGAATACCGACGATCAGCTCACCGCCCATGCCGCAGATGGCAATATCCGTCAGCCCCTCCCGATCAAGGCCGCAAAGACCGTCGGTCCTGACCGTACGGGCGTGGCCGAGCCAGCCGGATGCGGCAAGGTTTTCTCTTGCGCGTGCAAGAGGGCCTTCTCCGATATCCGCGCATATCGCGCGCTTAATGCGGCCGCGCTCAAGCAGATAAATAGGAAGATAGGCGTGGTCCGTGCCGATGTCGGCAAAGACCGCGCCCTCTCTGACAAAGGAGGCCGCCAGCCGCAGACGGTCGTCGGGTGCTCCCATTTTATGCCTGTTTTTCAAGAAATGCGTTGATCTCGGCGATCAGCGCATCGGCATCCGTGCCGTGCACGGCACATGCCTGCTCAATGGTCTCACCACGGGAGGCGGGACAGCCGAGGCAATGCATGCCAATGGCAAAAAAGAACTGTGCGGTATCGCGGTTCATATCCAGAACGTCGCCGATGATGGACTGTTTTGTAACCTTCATGTTTTTTTCATCCTTTCTTTCAGATACCTACATTATAATAGATAGTGTGCCGTCTGTCAAGGGGCTCCTTCTTTTTTCCTCTATTTTCCGCAGGTGTCTTGATTTTTTTTGCAGAATATGCTATACTGTAGATGAAAAGGTATATCCGTAGTTGGAACAGGAGGAAACCCCCTTGATCATTGCACTGGAAGAAGCAAGACGAAAGCTGATCGATATGCGCGCCGATCTGGCGGAGCTCCGCTCGGCGCTGCGCATAGATACGCTGAAGGAGCGCGCCGCAGAGCTGGAGGCGGCCTCTCTGGAACCGAATTTTTGGAACGACTCCACAAACAGCACCCGCGTGATGCAGGAGATCAAAAGCACAAAGGATACCATTGAGCAATATGAAACGCTCTGCTCCAAGCTGGAGGACACCGTGATCCTTGCCGAAATGGCGATCGAGGAAAACGACGAATCCTGTGTGGAGGAGGTTGAGAGCGAGCTTGACTTTATCCTGCGCGAGGAGGAGCGCATGCGCATTTCCGTGCTTCTCTCGGGTCCCTATGACCGTCACAATGCCATTCTTTCCTTCCATCCCGGTGCCGGCGGCACCGAGGCACAGGACTGGGCCTCCATGCTCTACCGTATGTATACCCGTTGGGGAGATGCCCACGGCTACAACGTGAAGCTGATCGACTGGCTGGACGGCGATGAGGCAGGCCTCAAGAGTGCCACCGTCATGATCGAGGGTCCCAACGCCTACGGCTATCTGAAAAGTGAAAACGGCGTACACCGCCTTGTGCGCGTATCCCCCTTTGATGCATCGGGCAGACGGCAGACCTCCTTCGCTTCGGTCGAGGTCATGCCGGAGTTTGACGACGTAGATGAAAAATCGATCGAGATCCGTCCCGAGGACATTGAGGTCACGGCACACCGCTCAAGCGGCGCGGGCGGACAGCACATCAACAAGACCGACTCGGCTATCCGCATCGTCCACCTGCCTACGGGCATCGTGGTGGGCTGCCAGACCGAGCGCAGCCAGCTCCAGAATAAGGAAACGGCCATGAAGATGCTCCGTTCCAAGCTCCTTGCCATCAAGCAACAGGAGAAGCTGGAGCGTGTGGAGGACATTCAGGGTGTCAAGACAAACATCGAATGGGGGGCACAGATCCGCAGCTACGTCTTTATGCCCTACACGCTGGTCAAGGATACCCGCACGGACTTTGAAAACGGCAATGTAGCCGCCGTGATGGACGGTGAAATCGACGGCTTTATCAACGCTTACCTGAAAATGAATACCGCGAAGGAAAAAGAAACGCGGTAAATACGATTTATAAAGGAGAATTGCCATGAAAAAGAACCCCTTTTCCCTCAAAGAGACCCGTCTTTACATTGCTCTCGCGCTTCTCATTCAGTCCTTCACCTTTTTCATCATGTTTATCATCCTTTGTGTTAAGAAAAAGAGCATTGCCGCCGCCTTTCTTGCGGTTTCTGCCGCAGAGGGGGCTACGGGTGCTTATCTCCTCTATCAGTGCAAGGAGGATGCCGCCCTTGAGTTTGATGCCGAGCGCATGCTGGAGGAGGACGCAGGTCTTGACATTGACGAGGCCATGCTCTCTGCCGATCTTGCGAGCGGACTTGACGAGGAGGACTATGTTCCCATGCACAAGCGCCCCATCCCCCGCGAGGAGCAGGTTTCCGAGGAGGAATTCCAATAAGCTCCCTTCCCCATGAGAAAAATCAAAAGAGCGCGCACCGTGCGGTGCGCGCTCTTTTTTATGCAAATTGAACGGTGCGTCACGCTTTGACAAAATCCGTGCCGCCGCTATGCTACAATGGGAGCAAACGGAAAAACGGTACACCGCAGATGTATGACAATCGCCATGCGCGGCGGCACGGCCGTTTTCCCGTTTGACGATCAACGCTAAAAAGAAAAGGATGCTGAACATGACGACCGCAAAGGAACCGATCACCTCCTCCTATGCCGACGGAACGCTCTTTATCACCGTGACGGGCGAGGTGGACCATCACACGGCGCGCACGCTCCGCGAACGGATCGACCACCGCCTGTATCTTTACCATCCGCAGGAATGTGTCATCTCGCTCGGCGGGGTGAATTTTATGGACAGCTCGGGGCTTGGGCTGATCCTTGGGCGACTGGAGATATGCCGCCATTTTTCCTGCATTCTTCGCCTCATTGATATCGATGCACGCACGCGGCGCATTTTTGCGCTGGCAGGCATGGAGCGTATCGCAGGACTGGAGATCGAAGGTCTTTCCAAGAAAGAGAGGATGAACTGATGAAAGCACCGCAAAACGAAATGCGCCTTGAGCTCCCCGCCATCTCGGTCAATGAGGGAGCCTGCCGCGCCGTTGTCGCCGCCTTTTGCGCACAGGCCGATCCCAACATTGAGGAGCTGGCTGACATCAAATGCGCCGTGTCCGAGGCGGTCACGAACTGCATCGTCCACGCCTACGGCGGCCGCGGCGGCAGGATCTACATAACCGTGGGACTTTACGAGGGGCGACGCATCCGCATTCGGATCCGTGACAGCGGCTGCGGCATTCCCGATATCAACGCTGCCATGCAGCCGCTGTACACCACCGACAAAACAGGAGAGCGCAGCGGCATGGGCTTCTCCGTCATGGAGAGCTTTATGACCTCTCTGCGCGTGATCTCCTCGGTTGGCAAGGGAACCTCCGTGACGATGTGGAAGCACCTCTCCTGATCCCCGTAAGGGAGATATCGGATGAACCAAGAAGCAGAAAAAGGGGCCGTGATGACGGCCGTCAACGAAAAATACAGGGATAACCCCGCGCTCATAGCCGCCTCCCAGGCGGGCGACGCGCGCGCCACAGACCGCCTTGTTCGTCGCAACGGCGGTCTTGTCAGTCATATCGCCGCGCGTTTTCTCGGACGCGGCTATGAGATGGAGGATCTCATCCAGATCGGCCATATCGGCCTCCTCAAGGCGATCCGCACCTTTGATCTCTCACGCGGCTGTGCCTTTTCGACCTATGCCGTTCCACTCATCTTCGGAGAGATCCGCCGCTTTCTGCGTGACGACGGGCCGATCAAGGTGTCTCGCACGCAAAAGAAGCTGGGCGCGATGCTGGCGGCGGAGCGCGAGCGTTGTCTTGCCGAAGGCAAGACCGATCTGCGCATCTCCGAGCTTGCCGCGCGGTGCGGGACCACCCCCGAGGAGGCCGCCGCCGCGCTGGATGCCATCGCACCCGTGGCCTCCCTCTCGGATATGCTCTATAACGACGAGGGCAGTCCCACCATCGAAAGCACGCTGGCCGACGAGGGGGCCACCGAGCGTGCCTTTGATAAGTTGGCCATCTCGATGGCGATCGACAAGCTGCCCGCCATGCGGCGCAAGATCATTCTGCTGCGCTATTTCCGCGATTACTCACAAAGTGAGACCGCCGCCGCCCTCGGTCTGACGCAGGTCAAGGTATCCCGTGAGGAGAAAAAGATCCTTGCCTTTCTTCGCACGGAGCTCTCGGATGCCTGATCTCACAAAAATAATAGTCCCCGCGCCTCAAAGCGGTTGCAGCCGCCCTTCAGTCCTTTCCCAACCAGACCTTTTTCCCACGGAGAAGGGCCGCGGATGCGCTTTTTCTTCTTTTGTTAACAAATTGTGAAATATTGGGAAAGACTCTTGATTTTTCCTGTGTATACGGGTACAATAGTAACAGAAAATTAGCACTCCCAACTTTTGAGTGCTAAAACTGAATTTCAATAGCCGCAAGGCATGGAGGATCATGAAATGACATTAAAGCCGCTTGGTGATCGCGTGGTCGTTTGCGCGGTCGAAGTTGAAGAAACGACAAAAACGGGGATCATTCTCCCCGGTGCTGCCAAGGAAAAGCCCCAGGTTGCCGAGGTCGTAGCCGTTGGCCCCGGTGGCACGGTAGACGGTAAGGAAGTCAAGATGTCTGTTAAGGTAGGCGACCGTGTGATCGTCAGCAAGTACGCAGGCACCGAGATCAAGTGCGACGGACGTGAGTATAACATCGTCCGCAACGATGACATTCTCGCCATCGTAGAATAAGGAGGACTTTAACATGGCAAAGAACATTTTGTACGGAATTGATGCAAGAAATGCCCTGCTCCGCGGCGTGGATCAGCTGGCAGATACCGTCAAGATCACCCTCGGCCCCAAGGGCAGAAACGTGGTGCTTGACAAGAAATTCGGCACACCCCTCATCACCAATGACGGCGTGACCATCGCCAAGGAGATCGAGCTGGAGGATGCCGCAGAAAACATGGGTGCACAGCTGGTACGCGAGGTCGCATCCAAGACCAACGATGCAGCCGGTGACGGTACCCCCACCGCTACCCTGCTTGCACAGGCCATCATCCACGACGGCATGAAGAACGTGGCCGCAGGCTCCAACCCGATGACGCTCCGCAAGGGCATCCAGAAGGCTGTTGACGTAGCCACCACCGCGCTCCTCGCCAACTCCAAGAAGGTGAACGGCACGGCGGATATTGCCCGTGTTGGCACCATCTCCGCAGGTGACGAGGTGATCGGTCAGCTGATCGCCGATGCGATGGAGAAGGTTTCCGCTGACGGTGTCATCACCGTTGAGGAGTCCAAGTCCGCCGAGACCTACTGTGAGGTCGTAGAGGGTATGCAGTTTGACCGCGGCTACCTCTCCCCCTACATGGTAACCGATACCGATAAGATGGAGGCCGTTATTGACGATGCACTCCTGCTCATCACCGATAAGAAGATCTCCAACATTCAGGACATTCTTCCCCTGCTTGAGCAGATCATGCAGTCTGGCAAGAAGCTCCTCATCATTGCCGAGGACGTTGAGGGCGAGGCTCTGACCACGCTGGTTCTCAACAAGCTGCGCGGCACCTTTAACTGCGTAGCCGTTAGGGCTCCCGGCTTTGGCGACCGCCGCAAGGAGATGCTCCGCGATATCGCCATCCTGACGGGCGGCGAGGTCATCACCGACGAGCTTGGCCTTGATCTCAAGGAAACCTCGATCGCACAGCTCGGCCGTGCAAGACAGGTCAAGATCACCAAGGAGAACACCATCATCGTGGGTGGAAACGGCGATGCAGACGAGATCCGTGCAAGAGTGGGACAGATCCGCACCGCGATCGAAACCACCACCTCCGACTTTGACCGCGAGAAGCCCCAGGAGCGTCTTGCAAAGCTGGCAGGCGGCGTGGCGGTAATCAAGGTCGGTGCCGCTACCGAAACAGAGATGAAGGAAAAGAAGCTCCGCATCGAGGATGCACTCAACGCCACCAAGGCGGCTGTTGAGGAGGGCATCGTCGCAGGCGGCGGCGCGGCTCTCATCAATGTCATCGGCGAGGTAGAGAAGCTGATCGCAAGCCTCGACGGCGAGGAACGGACCGGCGCACGCATCATTGCCAAGGCACTGGAGGCTCCCATGCGCCAGATCGCCGAAAATGCAGGCTTTGACGGCGGTGTGATCATCGACAAGATCAAGACCTGCGGCAAGATCGGCTTCGGCTTCGATGCTGCACGCGAGGAGTATGTGGATATGGTTGAGGCCGGCATCGTTGACCCGACCAAGGTAACGAGAAGCGCACTCCAGAATGCCGCATCGGTTGCCGCAACCGTGCTGACCACCGAGGCTGTTGTTTCCGACAAGAAGGAAGAAAACCCGATGCCCGCCGCTAACCCCGGCATGGGCGGTATGGGCGGCATG
>JAZOOW010000093.1:0-5900 GCA_045655145.1 Eubacteriales bacterium
GAGATATTTTTACAAGAGAGGACTATCACGCCGTCCGTGCTGCCTATCCCACCGTTTCGCATTTCCTGTGTGGTCGCGGTGCGATGGCAGATCCTGCGCTCTTTCTCACCATACGGGGGCAGACGATCTCTCCCGCCGAGAAAAAAGAACGCCTGCGCGCCATGCACGATCAAATTTTGGAGGAAAACCGCCGTCTGATGGGGGATGGGCGTAATCTTCTTTGTCGCATGGCCGATATCTGGAATTATCAAATATATCTCTTTGATAACGATCCCCGTGCCGCCGCGCCGATACGCCGTGCCGCCACGCTTGCCGAATACCGCGCCGCGGTTGCCACCCTCTTTCGGGAGCGTGAGCTTCTACCCGGCGGCGCATACAGACCGCGTTTTTAATGATATAAAAGATAAAAGCCGCCAAGGCAGACCTGCTTTGGCGGCTTTTATTATGCTTGTGAGATGCGTTCATGGCAGAAAAGCTCCACGGCGTAAAGGAGAACGTAGCCAAAGGCCATCGTCACCGCAAGAAAAACAAAATCAAAGATCATCGTGGCGATCTCTGTGGGGTAGATGTTGGGGGCGTAGTCCTCCACGAAAGCAACCGTTTCGTGGATGAGCTCTGCCAGCTGGTAAATAAACAGAAGAGAAACCGAAATAAGATTGGCGTGCGTGTAGGGGTTGCGGCGCGCAAAAAGCTTTGGGGCGGCATACTCCCGACGGCGGCGGAGGATCAAGAGATAGGCAAATAAAAACACGGCAGCATAGAGGGCAAGCTGTAAGAGCGTGTTGGCCAAGGCGGCACCCAGCATGATCCACAGCGTGACGTCAAAATCATATTCGATATAGTCCGCCGCCGTGCAGATCGCCGCAATCACCTGTACGAGAGCATAGCCTCCCGTAGATACGGCAAGGGCGGCTGCCGCGGGAGCACCCTGCCGCCGTGCGGCGGCAAAAATGGCAAGCCCCAGACCTGCAAGTCCGATCACAAGCGTGAGAAATTTGCAAAGATAATTGAGTATCAGAATGACCGTGGTGTCCGTACAGATGCTCCGTATGACAAGGAGCCCGCCCGTGAGAAGCGATACGGCCAAAATCGCCAGATAGGCAAGAAGGGTCTTTGTTTTCATATGACATTCCTTTTTGTGCTTTGATCAAAATCCGACAGTATCATTGTAACACCGAATTTTGAATAAATCAAGAGTACAACCGCTTTTCTTTTCCTTTTCATGTTTTTCTCTGCCCTTGCATAAGATAAAAGGAGGGGGAAGCGTCATGAAGCAAAGCAAAAAGGATATTTCTTTTTTCAAAGCACCGCCTGATGCGGCACACCGCCGTGAAATAGAAGCCTACCTTGCGGAAAAACATCCCGTCCTTTCACGCACCGTGCTTGGAAAGAGCGTGCTCGGCGAGGAGATCTCCCTCTTTCGCATCGGAGAGGGCAAGCGGAGCACCGTATATGTGGGAGCCCACCACGGAATGGAATGGATCACCGCCCTGCTTCTTTACCGTTTTTTAGACGACTTTTCCAAAAGCACGGAACGGCGTGGGGCATATTCGTCGTTTATGAAGCAGCAGTCGCTGTACGTGATCCCTCTTCTCAATCCCGACGGTGTGGAGATCATGCTTCACGGTGCAGCGGCAGGCGGGGTGCTCCGTGAGCAGCTGCTCCTGCAAAACGGAAGCACGGATTTTACCGCGTGGCAGGCCAATGCAAACGGTGTGGATCTGAATCACAACTACGATGCAGGATTTGCGGCGTATAAAGCACTTGAAAAGGAAATGGGGATCTACGGCGGCGGTCCGACCCGTTACAGCGGTGTCTATCCGCTCTCAGAACCCGAATCTGCAGCCCTGATGGGCTTTTTGAGAAAAGTGAAGCCCACCCTTGTTTTGACATTACACACACAGGGCGAGGAGATCTATTACCGCAAAACAGAGCCGCCCGTGGTCGGTGCGGCCGAGATCGGAGCCGCGCTTTCCTGCATCACAGGCTACCGATTGGCAACCCCCGAGGGTGCGGCCGCCTATGGAGGGCTTGCGGATGCCTTGGCCGAGGGGGAGCGTGTGCCTGCCTATACGCTTGAGTGCGGTCTTGGGAAAAATCCGCTTCCTTTGCGGGACGCACAGCCGATATACCTGCGTCTGCGCCGTGCACTCTATTTGTCATTGGGGTTTCTCGCGGGAGAGAAGGGAGAGGGGCACTTGCCGTTACCGCCCGATCAGCATCTTAAGAGAGGAGAGAAATGTATGAGTCATGTATCCGGCGACAGCATTCGCGAAAAGGAGGTCATCAATTCCTGTGACGGCCGCCGTCTTGGCTATGTCTGCGATATCGAGTTTGATGTCTGCGACGGTCGCATCACGGCCATCGTTGTGCCTACAAAGGGAGGCTTTCTCGGTTGCGGCGGAGAAAACATCGTCATTCCGTGGGAAAAGATCTGTAAGATCGGTGAGGACATCATCCTCGTAGATGCAGAGGGGTGCTGCCCTCCGCCGAAGCCGCCCCGTAAGCGGGGCTAGTCTACATACCCTGCTTTTCATCGGGCGGACGGCCTTTTTTGGGGGCTGTCCGCCCCGTTTTTGCGCAAATAAATGTAAAAAAACTGTGAACATGCAAAAAAACTCAAAAAACCTCTTGCAAGAAAAGGGGACATGCGCTATAATAGCTTTATCTGCGCTGTGCGCGGAAATATTATTACACACATAGCAGAGAAGGCCGATGCCGGTGCCCCAAAAGGGGTCGCATGGGTGATTTGCTATGGAGGAAAAACCGAAGGAGGAACATCACATGTTCGTAGTATCCATCAAGCAGCTTCTTGAAGCAGGTGTGCATTTCGGCCACCCCACCAAGAAGTGGAACCCGAAGATGGCAGAGTACATCTTCACCGAGAGAAACGGGATTCACATCATCGACCTGCAGAAGACCGTTAAGAAGTTCGAGGAGGCTTACAACTTCGTCCACAGCGTTGTGGAGGAGGGCGGCAACATCCTCTTCGTCGGCACCAAGAAGCAGGCAGCCGAGACCATTAAGGACGAGGCACTTAAGTGCGGCATGTTCTACGTAAACGAGCGTTGGCCCGGCGGTATGCTGACCAACTTCAAGACCATCCGCAAGAGCATCAACCGTCTCAACGAGCTTGAGAAGATGCAGGAGGACGGCACCTTTGCACTGCTCCCCAAGAAGGAGGTTGCAAAGAAACTGAAGGAGATCGAGGATCTCGAGAAGAACTACGGCGGTATCAAGACCATGGATACCCTGCCTGCCGCTATTTTTGTTGTTGATACGCGCAAGGAGCACATTGCGATCCTTGAGGCAAAGAAGCTGGGCATTCCGGTCGTTGCTATCGTAGATACCAACTGCAGCCCCGAGGATGCTGATTACATCATCCCCGGTAATGACGACGCTATCCGCGCCATTAAGCTGATTGCAGGCGCACTGGCTGATTCCGTGATCGAGGCAAAGGGTGGCGAGCAGCTGACCGAGGCTCCTGCTGAGGAAGCTCCTGCCGCTGACGAGGAATAATTTCAAATATTATCGAAAAGGAGAATATTGTCATGGCATTTAGCGCAAAAGACGTAGCCGAGCTCCGTAAGCAGACCGGTTGCGGCATGATGGATTGCAAAAAGGCACTTGAAGAGGCAAACGGCGATTTTTCCGAGGCTACCAAGATCCTTCGCGAGAAGGGCATGGCTACCGCCGCAAAGAAGCAGAGCCGCATCGCAGCAGAGGGCCTTGTTGATATTTTGACCGAGGGTAACGTGACCGCAATGGCAGAGGTCAACACCGAGACCGACTTCGCGGCAAAGAGCTCCGCATTTGCTGTATTTATGAAGGATCTTCTCCGTACCGTGATCGCAAGCAAGCCCGCTGACGTGGCTGCCCTGATGGCAGAAAAGATGCCTGACGGCAAGAGCGTTGACGAGGCTCTGAACGAGATCAGCGGTGCTATTCTGCACGAGAAGGTAAGCATCCGTCGTTTTGTTGTGGTTGAGGGTGCTGTCAGCACCTACGTACACGGCGCAGGCGAGACCGGTATCGTTGTGAAGTTTGAGACCAACGTAGCAGATCATCCTGCATTTGCCGCCTTCGCAAAGAACGTGGCTCTCCAGGCTGCCGCACTCCCCTCTCTGTACGTTGACCGTGAGTCTGTTCCGCAGTCCGCGCTCGACGAGGAGATGGAGATCCTCAAGAAGCAGATGGAGCAGGATCCCAAGTTTGCCGGCAAGCCCGAGAAGGTTATCGAGGGCATTATCAAGGGCAAGCTCGGTAAGTATTATGAAACCAACTGCCTCCTTGAGCAGGCATACGTTAAGGATGACTCCATGTCGGTCGGCAAGTATGTTGCCGCTACCGCCAAGGAGCTGGGCGGCGACATCAAGGTCGTTGCTTGCGTCCGTTACGACAAGGGCGAGGGCATCGAGAAGAAGGAAGAGGACTTCGCCGCTGAGATCGAAAAGATGGTCAAGGGCTGATCCCCGGGACAAAACCGCGATCTTTAAGTCAATACTTTCAAGGACAGAGAGCCGTTTTGTGCTCTCTGTCTTTTTTTGTTGACAAGCACGGCACTTTTGACCGTGAATGCATATGACCGAATGGGATCAGATAAGCAACATCTATTTTGCTCGTTCGGTTGACATTGCGAGCTGAAAGTGGTATAATCAAATCAAATACAGATTATCGGAGGTACAAAAAATGCAAATAGGATTACTTATTGGGGGCGCTCTGGCGCTTTTTGCCGTGATCGGTATATGTCTGTCTCTTTTTTTCTTAAAAAACAAAAAGAAGATCGGCACTACCGTAGGCATTGTTCTTGCAATCGTTTTCGGAGTTCTTTTTGTCCTTATCCCTCCGAGCTTTCACACCGTTCAGTCGGGTGAGATCGCAGTCGTGAAGGTGCTCGGAGAGGCCAAAAACGTCAGAAGTGCGGGAACCTATTTCGATTTCTGGCTTACCACCACCTATGATATCTACGATGCGAAGGTCCAGAATATGGAGATCGCAACGCAAGCATACTCCAAGGACGCGCAAACCATGGGTATAAATATGACGGTACAGTACAAGATCGATACGTCAAAAGCAATCGATATTGTAAGTCAGTACGGCTCGATGGAGATCCTTTCAAACCGTATCGAGAGTATTGCAACAGAAAAGGCAAAGGCAACGCTCTCCTCGTATTCTGCCATGCAGATCATCGAAACGCGCTCAACCATTTCTCCCACAGTCGAGCAGACGATCAAGCTGGCGGTAAACGATGAGTACTGCGTGGACATCGTAGCCGTTGTTCTTACAAATATTGACTTTTCGGACGCCTTTGAGAAAACGGTAGAGGATAAGATGATCGCAGAGCAGGAAAAACTCAAGGCAGAGTATGAGAAGGAGACCGCGATCGTCAACGCCGAGAAGGAGCTTGAGGTCGCAAAGCTTGCTGCCCAGGCGATCATTGAGCAAGCAAAGGCGGATGCACAGGCCAATATTGAGGTCGCAAATGCCGAGGCAGAGGCTATCCGTCTGAAATCCATCGAGGTTGCAAGAGCGCTCGGCTTTAACATCACTGAAACGCTCGTCACCGATGAGGACGGCATTGAAAGCGTGAGATATGAGATCGACTTCACAGGCAAGACCGAGAGAGAGGTCGAGCTTATTACCGAGTATCTTAAATATGCCGATTATCTTGCAAAATGGGATGGAAAGCTTCCCTCTGTTATGGCAGGCGATTCGGCAACGATTATGATCCCCACACATTAAATAACAAGAGGACTTCGCCGCTGAGATCGAAAAGATGGTCAAGGGTTGATCCCCAAGACGCAAAAAGCACCCAACCGGATGTCGTAATGTTCTTATCGGAGAATTTGAAAAATACCACTAAGTGCGAGCATCGCATTTGACCGGTCAAATGCATTATG
>JAZOOW010000094.1:0-1917 GCA_045655145.1 Eubacteriales bacterium
AAAGCCTCCGCAACGGTGTTGCGGAGGCTTTTTTATTTTACGGAGTCAATCGGTTCGGACCGCGGAAGAGGAATTCCGCTTCCTTGATCGAAAGACCGAGCAGCAGCATGGTAAGTCTGTCAATACCAATGCCGAAGCCGCCGTGCGGAGGACAGCCGTAGCGGAAGAAGCGGAGATAAAATTCAACATCCTTATCTAACCCCTTCTCTGCCGCCTGCGCGCGCAGGATCTCATAGCGGTGCTCGCGCTGTGCGCCCGTGGTGATCTCCACGCCGCGCCAGATCAAGTCGTAGCCCTGCGGCACGCCGTTTTCATCACGCATGTGATAGAAGGCACGCTCCTTGGCGTCATAATCGGTTACAAACAAAAATTCGTGGCCGTACTTCTCTTTTGCAAAGCGTGCGCAAAGACGCTCTGCATCGGTGGTCAGATCTCCGTGCTGGGACGCGTCCACGCGGTAGCCGTAACGCTCCTCAAGCTCGGCATACAGATCGGCAAGCTTGATAACGGGGAACGGCTTCTCGGGAATGATGATGGCGTATTCCTCGCCAAAGAGGCGTACGATCTCATCACCGTGCTCCTCCTTGAGGCGGACGAGCGCGTAGGTAAGGAGATCCTCCTCCATCTTCATCACATCGTACATGGAATCGATATAGGAGAACTCCAGATCAAAGCCCGAAAACTCGGTTGCGTGCTTATTGGTGTAGGATTTCTCTGCGCGGAAAACGGGGCCTGTTTCAAAAATGCGCTCAAGGCCTGCGGCCATGGCCATCTGCTTATAGAACTGCGGGGACTGTGCGAGATACGCATTGGTGTCAAAATACTTGACCTCAAACACGTCCGAGCCGGACTCGGACGCGGCACCGATCAGCTTTGGCGTGTGGATCTCCACAAATTTTTCCTTGAGAAGAAATTCACGCATAGCGGCAACAAGCGTGGTCTGCACCTTGAGCATCAGGTGATTTTCCTCACGGCGCAGGTCGATCCAGCGGTAGTCCATGCGCGCCTCGATCTCGGAATCTGCCTGGATCGGCAACGCCTCTGCCACGGATTCAACCGTGATGGCACTTGCCAGCATCTCACGGCCACCAAGCCGCACGGAGGGATTTTCCTTCGCCGTTCCCTCAACGGTGATGACCGAATGCAGCGTCAACTCCTCAATGATCGGGAAATTTGCTTTATCCGCAACGACCTGGATACGCCCCGTCGTGTCACGCAGAACGATAAAGGCACCCCACTTCATCAGGCGGATGGATTCTGCAAAGCCGCTGATACGGCAGGGGGTATCATAAGGGATATCAGCAATATAGGTTCTTTTCATGGCTTGTCCTTTCTTGGCGGGCGATCCGCCTCTGCATCATATGCCAATATTATAGTACGAAACGCGAAGAATGTCAACAAAATCAGGCAATTTCAAGGCAAAAAAACAGAGATTTTTATTGCTTGTGAATATTTTTTTGTGAGCCTGCCGCGCGGCGCTCTGCGGTAATGCGGTCAAGATAGGATACCCACTTTACTGCGGCACTGTGTTGCGGCTCGGGATACATGTAGTACAGGCGGTTGTTTTGGTATATATCGAACTCCTCATGCACCGTAATGGGAAAGGCGGTAATGCTCTCCGTCGTACGGACAAAGGAAATCGGCTCGCCAAACACCTCCCCCTCAAAAGAGAAGCTGTCACGGTCAAGACGGATATGCGCGTGCCCTGCGTGACGATCCATGTTTCCGTCCCCGTCCACGGCACCGATGGTTGCCTCTGTTTCCATGGGGGCATCAAGATCAAGAAGCGAGGTTTGCCAGTCATACCACTGCAAAATTGTAGAAAACGGTGCGCCGACAAGGCGGTAGTCTTCTGTCAGCTCGGCACGAAAACCACAAGAACAGGTGATATATTTTCCGGCAGATGCCATTTCAAAT
>JAZOOW010000095.1:0-15814 GCA_045655145.1 Eubacteriales bacterium
TTGAGATGACCAACAAGCTCATGAAGGAGGCAGACGTTATTTTGGCCACGGGTGGTCCCGGCATGGTCAAGGCGGCCTACTCCTCGGGCAAGCCCGCCGTGGGCGTCGGTGCAGGCAACACCCCTGCCATCATTGACGAAACGGCTGACGTCACCGTAGCGGTCAACTCCATTATTCATTCCAAGACCTTTGATAACGGCATGATCTGCGCTTCCGAGCAGTCGGTCATCGTTGTTGATCCCCTCTATGATGCCGTGCGCGCCGAGTTTGCCGCACGCGGCTGCTATTTCCTCGCGCCCGACGAGATCGAGCGCGTGCGCAAGACCATTCTCATCAACGGCGCACTCAACGCCAAGATCGTCGGTCAGCGTGCAGCCACCATTGCCGCTCTGGCAGGCGTGGAGGTCCCCGCCGACACCAAGATCCTGATCGGTGAGGTGGAGAGCGTGGATATTGCCGAGGAGTTTGCGCATGAAAAGCTTTCGCCCGTTCTCGCCATGTACCGCGCCGCGGACATTGAAGATGCCTTCTCCAAGGCAGAGCAGCTGATCGCGGACGGCGGCTACGGTCACACCGCCTCGCTCTATACCAATGCCACCACCCAGCGCGCGCGGATCGCTACCTTTGCCGACCGCATGAAGACCTGCCGTATCCTCGTCAATACCCCCTCCTCGCAGGGCGGTATCGGTGATCTTTATAACTTCCACCTGGCCCCCTCGCTCACGCTGGGCTGCGGCTCCTACGGCGGAAACAGCGTTTCCGAGAACGTGGGTGTCAAGCACCTTTTGAACATCAAGACGGTTGCCGAAAGGAGAGAGAATATGCTTTGGTTCCGTGCCCCCGAGAAGATCTATCAAAAGAAGGGCTGCCTCTCCGTGGCACTGGATGAGCTTGGCCGCACGATGGGCAAGAAGAAGGCCTTCATCGTGACCGACCGATTCCTCTTTGAGCACGGCTACACAAAGCCGATCGAGGCAAAGCTGAACGAGATGGGCGTAGCCCACGCCACCTTCTTTGACGTGGCACCCGACCCCACGCTTGCCTGCGCCCGTGCAGGTGCCGTGCAGATGACCGCCTTTGCGCCTGACGTCATCATCGCCGTAGGCGGCGGCTCTGCGATGGATGCCGCCAAGATCATGTGGGTGCTTTACGAGCATCCCGAGGCTGACTTCATGGATATGGCCATGCGCTTTATGGATATCCGCAAGCGCGTGTACACCTTCCCGAAGATGGGCGAGCGTGCCTACTTCGTGGCGATCCCCACCTCGGCAGGTACCGGCTCGGAGGTCACCCCCTTCGCCGTCATCACCGACGAGGAGAGCGGTGTCAAGTATCCGCTTGCCGACTATGAGCTGATGCCGGATATGGCCATCATCGATGCCGATCTCCACATGAGCGCACCGCGCGGCCTGACCGCCGCCTCGGGCATTGATGCCGTGACGCACGCGGTCGAGGCATACGCCTCCATGCTGGCCACCGATTATACCGACAGCCTCGCGCTCGGCGCGCTGAAGATCATCTTTGAGTATCTGCCCCGCGCCTACGATAACGGTACAGAGGATGCCGTCGCCCGTGAAAAGATGGCCAACGCCGCCACCATGGCAGGTATGGCCTTTGCCAACGCCTTCCTCGGTGTCTGCCATTCCATGGCGCACAAGCTCGGTGCCTTCCATCATCTGCCGCACGGTGTGGCAAACGCGCTTCTGATCGGTGAGGTCATCCGCTTCAATGCGGCAGAGGTACCGCCTAAGATGGGTACCTTCCCGCAGTACGCATACCCTCACACCGCGGCGCGCTATGCCGAGATCGCCGATCACCTTGGCCTTGGTGGCAAGACCGATGCCGAGAAGACCGAAAAGCTGATCGCCGCGATCGATGCGCTCAAGGAAAAGGTCGGCATCAAGAAGACCATCCGCGAGTACGTCAGCGACGAGGCGGATTTCCTTGCCCGTCTTGACGAGATGACCGAGCAGGCCTTTGACGATCAGTGCACGGGTGCTAACCCGCGCTACCCCCTGCTCTCCGAGATCCGCGATATGTACCTGACCGCCTACTACGGCAAGCCCGTGAACAAATAAGGAGGAGAACGCATGAAATACGATGAGATCATTGCGCGCCGCCCCCATAAGACCGTCTACCGTCATGGCGACCGCTGCATCAAGCTGTTTGATGCGGATTACTCCAAGGCAGATGTGCTGAATGAGGCACTCAATCAGGCACGGGTGGAGGAAACTGGACTTGCGATCCCGAAGATCTTGGAGATCACCACGCTTGACGGCATGTGGGCGATCGAAACCGAGTTTATCGAGGGTGACACCCTCGCCGCGCTGATGGAGAAGCACCCCGAGCGCATGGAGGAGTACCTTGATCTGTTCGTTAGCCTCCAGCTCCGCGTACAGAAAATGTCCTGTCCGACACTCGGCAAGCTGAAGGATAAGATGAATCGCAAGATCAGCGCTACCACGCTGGATGCGACCACACGCTACGAGCTGCATACCCGCCTTGAGGGCATGCCCAAGAACACACGCCTTTGCCATGGCGACTTCAACCCCTCCAACATCATCATCACCCCGAAGGGCGAGCCCTATGTCATTGACTGGGCGCACGCCACGCAGGGCAACGCCTCGGCAGATGCGGCACGCACCTTCCTCCTCTTTATGCTGGAGGGCAAGGAGAAGCTCGCGCATGATTACCTGAAGCTTTTCTGCGTCAAGAGCGATACCGCCATGCAGTACGTGCAGAAGTGGATCCCCATCGTCGCCGCCGCGCAGTCGGTCAAGGGATACCCCGAAGAGGTGGAGATGCTCCTCTCCTTCGTGGATGTGGTTGAGTACGAATAATTCCGCGCGCACATCGCAGCACAAAGCTCTTCCCCTGTAAGAACGTGGCAGGCGGCGAACATCTCGCCGCTGCCGCCGTATCAAAACACCCCCACCCGTGTTTCACAACACACGGGTGGGGGCTTTTTGCTGTTTTTGATTCTGCTTTACAGAGAAAATCCGTCAGCGCGTGCGCGCAAGGACGATCGCCGTGCGCGTTGGCAGATAGATGGGGGCCGTGCGCGTGCCGTCCGCATGCCGCTCGGCGGTGTAGACCGCATCGGTCGCGGCGCGGCCGTGGCCGCCAAAGGCGCGGTCGTCCGAGGAAAGGAGCACGCGGTATCGGCCTGCCTGCGGCAGGCGGAGGCGGTAGCCCTCGTAGGAATTGGTCGGGCTGAAATTAAAGACCAGCACCGCGCCGCCGCGCGTGGCCACCAGCACCTGCTTCTCGGCATCCACAAAGAGGATGCGCGGTGCTTTTCCAAGCAGGCGGCGTTTTTTGGCAAGCGTCAGCATCGCGCGGTCAAAGGCAAGAAGCGCGCCGTAGCGGAGATTTTCGTCATCGGCAAGATGCCATTGGCGACGGCAGTAGAAGTAGGACCAGCCGTTCCCCTCACGCGGAAAATCGATCCATTCGGGGTGGCCGAATTCGTTGCCCATGAAATTGAGGTATCCCTCACCGCCGAGCGAAAGCGTGACAAGACGGATCATCTTATGGAGCGCCATGCCGCGGTCAATGACGATGCTTTCGCTTCCCTTCGACATGGCGGTATACATCTCGCTGTCACAAAGGCGGAAGAGGAGCGTTTTGTCCCCCACCAGGGCCTGATCGTGCGACTCGGCGTAGGCAATGTATTTTTCAGCGGGGCGACGGGAGAGAAGGCGGTCGGCGATCTCCCACATGCTCCAGTCCTCGTCGCGCACGTCACGCACAAGGTGCACCCAAAGATCGGGAGTACCCATCGCAAGACGGAAGTCAAAGCCAATGCCGTCCTCTGCGATCGGAAGGCACATGCCGGGGTAGGCCGACATATCCTCGGCCACCGTGATCGCGGCAGGAAAGAGCTCATGGATCAGCTCGTTTGCCAGCGTCAGGTAGACAAGCGCGTCCTCGTCCGTATTTCCCGAGAAATATTTGCCGTAGCTGTCAAAATCCGTGCCAAGCCCGTGGTCGCGGTAGATCATGGAGGTCACGCCGTCAAAGCGGAAGCCGTCAAAGCGGTACTCGCTCATCCAGAATTTGAGGTTGGAGAGCAGAAAATGAAGGACCTCGTTTTTTCCGTAATCAAAGAGCCGCGTACCCCAGGTGGGATGCTCGCCGCGCGCGCCCTCATGGCAGAATTGGTAGGGTGTTCCGTCAAATTCCGAGAGCCCCTCGGCGGTGTTTTTTACGGTGTGGGAATGCACCACGTCAAGAAGAACGGCGATCCCCATGCCGTGGGCGCGGTCGATCAGGCGCCGGAGGCCATCCTCGCGCCCGTAGCGGAAGGAGGCGGCAAAAAAGGAGGACACCTGATAGCCAAAGGAGCCGTAATAGGGGTGCTCCATGATGGCCATGATCTGAATGGCGTTGTAGCCGAGCGCGGCAATGCGCGGAAGCACACGCTCGCAAAAATCGTCGTAGGAGGCGATCCCCTCGCCCTCCCCCGACATACCGATGTGGCACTCATAGATATACGGCGCACCCGTAAGGGCTACCTGCCCGTGTTGAAAGACAAAAGGGGGAAGATCGGTCACCACGCCGCAAAAGGCGGCGGTCAGAGGATCCTGCTCCACGCGGCGTATGTAGAGAGGAATGCGTTCAAGTGCTCTTCCTCCGTGATGCACGACCACCTTGACGCGGCAGCCCTCATAGAGTGCATCGGGCGGCAGAGTGATCTCAAACACGCCGCCCTCCAGCCGCGTCATCGGGAGCGATCGGGGATCCCAGCCGTTCATGTCGCCCATGAGAAAGAGCGCATCGGCGGCAGGTGCCCATTCACGGTAGCACCAGCCCGCGGCCGTGCGGTGAAAGCCAAAATAGAGATGCCCGTTTGCCATCTCGGAGAGGGAGCGGTGCTCCTTGCCAAGAAGGGCCGCCCGTTTTTCCCGATAGAGGGCTGTGCGCCGTGCAATATCCGCCGCATAAGGGCGGAGTGCGGGATCGCGTGTGAGGATCGACTGTTCCATGGGGCTCCTTTCCGATGGGCTACCGCCTTTTTTCTTTATTATACTCCCTTTTTCGCGAATTTGCAAGAGCCACCTTTGAGAGAATACAGAGGGAGGGGTGAAAAAAGAACGGGAGCACTCCTTTTTTGGGGAAAATTGTGCATGTTACAAAAAAGCATGCGCGCTTTTCTACAAACAGGACAGCTGTAAGTCCTTGCAAAGAGGGCAAAAATATGCTATAATAATATCCTTAATATATAAAAAGCGAGGAAAAAAAGGATGAACCAACGTGCTTCTTTGCTGCGCACAGTTGCCTGCCTTTTGCTTTGCGGCTGTATGCTGCTTTGCGGCTGTCCCGCGCCGGATAACGGCGGCGGCACGACAACCACCACAACGACTACAACAACAGGCGGCAGCCAGAACCCAAGTGCCCCCACCCCCACCGTGTACGGCAACGGCGGTGACATCACGGGCGCGGGTGATTCCCTCGCGCCGGACGCCGCTGTCTTGACAGCCTCCTTCTATAGCACGGAGGGAGCCGTGGCAAAGACCTCGGACGAGATGCGTGCGGTTCTGCTTTTTCCGCAAAACAATACACCGGGGACGGTCTATACCGTCACCAATGACGGTGCCGTGAGCTTTATCGGCGCGCCAGATTATCTCTATCAGGGAAAGGACACTGTGATCGTATCGTCCGGCGGCTTTGTCTTTGAGGACTGCGCGAACATCGTGATTCGCGATCTGACGCTGGTCGGCCCCGTTGTGATCACGAATTGCAAGAGCGTGACCTTTGAGAACGTGAAGCTCGTCGCTCCCGACGGTACCGCCGTGCGGATCGATTCCGCTACAGGCAAGGTGACCTTTAAGGATTGCCGCATCGATGCCGCCACCGCAATTGATAGCGGAGCCAACGGCCTTTATGTGCTGGACAGCTACGTCGGCTTTACCGCAAACGGCATTCTCGATGCCTCCGAGCGTGATCTCTACGTCCGCAACTGTCGCTTTGTCGGTACGGCAGGCGCGGCCATCAAGACTGCCTCCGAGGATGCGGAGATTCGTAAGAACACGATCACCCTTCCTGCCGCCTCCACCGCTATTGAGGTAGGGGAAACCAAGAACGTCCTCGTTGCCGAGAATGTCATCAAGGATGCCCAAAAGGCAGTCCTGATGACGGGTGCGGATAACAGCGTCATTGTAAGAAACTCTCTCATTTCGGTTGAAATGAAGAATGCAAAGCACGCCTACATCTGCGATAACGCCATGGGCGGCAAGATCACCGTATCCGACATTGACTACATCCTTGCCGACGGCAACACCTATCCCGATGACGCGTATAACCACGTAACCGAGCAGATCGGCATCACCAATGCGAACGGCGACAGCCTGATGGATGTCAGCGTGCGTCTTTCCGCGGGTGCGAATGAGGATCTGCTTCCGCACGTAGACCGTGACCGGTTCCTCGGTGAGGAGCGCAAGACGGTCGTGCGCGATCCCGACGGGGATATGACACTCGGCGGCTACATCATGGAGCACGCCAAGACCGAGGATGTGGTTATCATAGCCCCCGGTGCTTATAAGACCTGGGAGTCCATCTGGCTCAACGGCAAAACGGATGCCGGCTATAACAACACAACCATCTATGCCTACGGTATGTTTGCGGAGCGGTCTGCCACAGCACCTGAAGGCTTTGCCGGCGATTACAGGAAGATCGATCACCACATAGACCTCGACTATGTTGACGGCGTGACGGTCAAGGGCGGCAGCTATGGCTACGAATATCAGGGGCTTGCGCAGGGGCACGTCATCGAGAAGATCCCCGGCACCGCTAAGGTGCGCCTCAAGGCGGCGGCAGGCTTTTTGCCCGATATCGGCCTTTCCAACTCCACGCTTTTTGCGGCCTCCACCTATCTTTACCGTTCGGGTGAGCCGTATCTGTACGGTGACGTGAGCCATTTGAGCGCTGTGCGTGAGGCTGACGGTACCGTCGTTATGGAGTTTAAGACCTCGGTATATCAGATGATCGAGATCGGTGATGTTGTCACCACCGAGCTTGCGGCAGGACAGTGCCGTGAGCCGATCAAGACCGATTACAGCAAAAACGTGCATATTCAGGATACGTTTGTATTCGCCAACCTCTCGGCCTGCAGCTATCACGGCATTTATAACGAGGGCGGCGTCAGTTACCTCCGCATTGCCAACGTGTATCAATCCGGCCGTGTGATCGACAAGTCCACCTACGACGAATACAAGGCGCTTGAGGATGCCCTGCACAAAAAGGGCTTTGCCGATTTCACCACCGAGGTATGGTACGACGAGGCGCATGATTGCTACCGCGGCCCTGCCTTCCGCAATGCGGGTGACGGCGTGCACGAGATCCAGTCCAAGACGGGCAACCGCATCGTTTCCTCACTTTTTGAGCGCATGAGCGACGATCTTTCCAACCAATACGCGCTGGCCGTCCGTCTTTCGGCTCTGCG
Source organism: Eubacteriales bacterium (assembly GCA_045655145.1). Classification (GTDB taxonomy): domain Bacteria; phylum Bacillota; class Clostridia; order Oscillospirales; family CAG-272; genus UBA1740. The sequence goes on from JAZOOW010000095.1 coordinate 7,445, forward strand.
GGATAATGGGGACGGCACCGCCGACCTCATTTATAAGGGTAATCTGTCCCAATATTATTACAACATCGGCTCCATTCCCAACAGCCGTACCGCACGCCTGAGCAATGCAAACAGCATCGCGCCCGGGGATAAGATCATCGTGTACACGGCAGGGGGCAACCTCGTTCTGGATGCCGTGGCACTCTCGGAGGGCACAGAGGCGCACAAGCTGAAAAACGACGCCGATCTGGTAGCTGCCGGTGGCAGTCAGTATCTCGAAACCCGCCACGTCAAGGTGAAGATCAACGAGTATCATGCCGACGTCCTTGAGGAATATCTCCCGTATCTTGACGAGTATACCGACGATAAGGATGCGATCCTTGACTCGCATTACAACGGCTGGGAGTACGAGTATAAGGTCTACTTCCACTTTGGCAGCTACGCATCCGAGGGCTCGTATCTTGATAATGTCAAGGTTTCGGGTGGCCGTGCGCGTGCCACACTCATCCGTACCAGCAATTCCACCATCAAAAGCTGCACCTTTGAGCATATCGGCGCGGCCGCCGTGGGCGTGCTCTTTGAGCCGTTCTGGGGTGGCGAGTCTGCCGTGGTACAGAGTATGACGATTGAGAACAACCTCTTCTCGCATACAGGCTATTTGCATCCGAACAAAAAGGAGGCCGCGTCGATCTCGCTCGATGCACCGGGCGATCTCCATATTGAAAAGAGCGCTCTCTTCCGCAATATCACGATCCGCGGCAACGTCATTAAAAACCGCGCCAATGATTATGCCATCTTCGTGGACGGCGTTGACGGTGTCCTGATCGAGAACAACGACCTCGGCCGCACGGTGGAGATGGAGGGGATTCAGAAGCGCAATCTCGCGCTCTACATTCAGAACTCCACAAACGTGAAGATCGAGGGCAACAAGTTCCCGAACGCGACCATGCAGATCAAGAATGCCATTACGCTTGATAACGTCAAGGGCTTGAAGGGCAAGGATGTGAACGGCGGCGATATGTTCCCCGATTGCAAATAAACAAAGAAAACAAGGGGGTGCCAAAGGCACCTCCTTGTATTCCGAAAAACACCCCGTGTGTCGTTTTCACGACACACGGGGGTCGGTTTTTATTGATCGGTGATCTGCTTATGCCACTCATTGAGGGAAAGAACGGGGGCGTGCGCGCCGCGCTTTGCCTGCAGGATGCCCTCTGCCGAGGCGATCGCACCCGCCATGGTGGTGATGTAGGGCACGCGCGCCTTGATGGCAGTCTTGCGCAGATAGCTGTCATCCTCATGGCTGTCCTTGCCGATCGGAGAGTTGACCACAAGATCGATCTCTCCGTTTAAGAGCATATCGGCCACGTTGGGGCGGCCCTCGGAGATCTTCTTCACGGGGGTGGCCGCAATGCCGTTCTCCGCCAGGAATTTTTGTGTTCCCTCTGTCGCATAGAGGGTAAAGCCTGCCTCGGAGAAGAGGCGTGCCGCCTCCCGTGCATCCTCGCGGTCGCGGCGGTTGACCGAGATCAGCACGTGTCCGCCCTTGGGGAGGGAGGAGCCTGTACCCTCCTGCGCCTTGTAATAGGCCTCACCGTAGGTGGGAGCAAGCCCAAGCACCTCGCCCGTTGAGCGCATCTCGGGGCCAAGGATCGGGTCTACCTCGGCAAACATATTGAAGGGGAAGACCGCCTCCTTCACGCCAAAGTAGGGAATGCTCTTTTCACGGAGCGCAGGAACGGGGGAGGGGATGTCGGCAACGTCAGCCATTAAGATCTCCACCGCCAACGGCACCATGCGGATGTTGCACACCTTGGATACCAGCGGCACCGTGCGCGAGGCACGCGGATTGGCCTCCAGCACGTAGACCTTGCCGTTTTCAATGGCGTATTGCATGTTCATCAGACCGCGCACGTGCATTTCCTCGGCGATGCGACGGGTGTATTCCTTAATGAGTGCCACGTTTTCCTCGGAAATATGGAGAGAGGGGATCACACAGGCCGAGTCGCCCGAGTGGATGCCCGCAGGCTCAATATGCTCCATCACGGCCGGCACAAAGGCGTGCGTACCGTCGCTGATCGCATCCGCCTCACACTCGGTGGCGTGCCGCAAAAAGCGGTCAATGAGGATCGGACGGTCGGGCGTGACACCTACCGCCGCCTGCATATAGCCGATCATGCTCTCGTCGTCGTAGACCACCTCCATGCCGCGGCCGCCCAGCACGTAGGAGGGGCGCACCATGACAGGGTATCCGATCTTGGCGGCGATCGCAAGTGCCTCCTCCACCGTGGTAGCCATGCCGGATTCGGGCATCGGGATCTCGAGGCGCTCCATCATCTCACGGAACAGGTCACGGTCCTCGGCAAGGTCGATCACAGAGGGGGGCGTGCCGAGAATGCGCACGCCGTTCTTTTCAAGAGCCGCCGCGAGGTTGAGGGGTGTCTGCCCGCCAAACTGGGCGATCACGCCCACGGGCTTCTCTTTTTCGTAAATGCTGAGCACATCCTCCAATGTCAGCGGCTCAAAGTAGAGCTTATCCGAGGTGTCGTAGTCGGTGGATACCGTTTCGGGATTGCAGTTGACGATGATGGTGTCATAGCCAAGACGGCGCAGGGAGAGTGAGGCATGCACACAGCAATAGTCAAACTCAATGCCCTGGCCGATGCGGTTCGGGCCGCCGCCAAGGATCATCACCTTCGGCCTCCCCTCGGAAACGGGGGATTTGTCGGTCGTGTGGTAGGTAGAATAGTAGTACGCGCTGTCCTCCGTGCCGCTGACGAACACGCTGTCCCACGCCTCCACAACACCGATCTCGGTGCGGCGGCGGCGGATCTCATCCTCGGGAACAGCAAGGAGGTCGGAGAGGTACTTGTCGGCAAAGCCGTTCCGTTTCGCGGAGGCTAAAAGCTCGTCCGGTGGGAGCTTGCCGCGGAAGGCAAGGAGTGCCTCCTCCTCCTCGACCAGCTCCTTCATCTGTTCGATGAAGTAAGCCTTTACGTGTGTCAAGGCAGAAATCTCCTCCACCGTAGCACCGTGGCGGAGTGCCTCGTACATGATAAAATGACGCTCACTGGAGGGGGTGGCAAGCAGGCGGAGAAGCTCTGTCTTGCTCATAGAGGCAAAGCCCTTGGCACCGCCAAGGCCAAAGCGGCCGATCTCCAGACTGCGGATAGCCTTCTGGAAGGCCTCCTTATAGGTCTTGCCGATGCTCATGACCTCGCCCACGGCACGCATCTGGGTGCCAAGCTTATCCTCGACCGCCTTGAATTTTTCAAAAGCCCAGCGTGCAAACTTGATGACAACATAGTCGCCGTCCGGCTTGTAGCGGTCAAGGGTTCCGTGCTTTCCGCAGGGAATGTCGGCAAGCGTCAGCCCTGTTGCCAGCATGGCAGACACCAGCGCGATCGGGAAGCCGGTCGCCTTGGAGGCGAGCGCCGAGGAGCGCGAGGTGCGGGGGTTGATCTCAATGACCACGATACGGTCGCTCACGGGGTCGTGGGCAAATTGCACGTTCGTGCCGCCGATCACGCCAACCGCCTCCACGATGCGGTGGGCGGCATCCTCCAGCCGTGCCTGACATTCCTTTGAGATGGTCAGCATCGGCGCGGCACAGAAGGAATCGCCCGTATGCACGCCAAGCGGATCGATGTTCTCAATAAAGCAGACGGTGATCATGTTGCCCGCGCTGTCACGCACGACCTCCAGCTCCAGCTCCTCCCAGCCAAGGATGGATTCCTCCACCAGCACCTGACCGACAAGGCTTGCCTGCAGACCGCGCGCGCAGACCGTGCGCAGCTCCTCCGCGTTATACACAAGGCCGCCGCCAACGCCGCCCATCGTGTAGGCAGGGCGCAGAACAACGGGATAGCCGAGCGTAGCGGCGATGGAGAGAGCCTCGTCAACCGAGTAGGCGACCTCGCTCCGCGCCATCTCCACGCCAAGGCGGTTCATCATTTCCTTAAAGGCTACGCGATCCTCGCCGCGCTCGATGGCATCCACCTGCACGCCGATGACCTCCACGCCAAAGCGGTCAAGCACGCCTGCTTTGTACAGCTCGGAGCAGAGGTTCAGGCCCGATTGGCCGCCAAGGTTGGGAAGCAGCGCATCCGGACGCTCCTTCTCGATGATCTCGGTCAGACGGTCAACGTTGAGAGGCTCGATATAGGTAATATCGGCGGTATCGGTATCGGTCATGATGGTGGCGGGGTTGGAATTGACGAGGACCACCTCGTAGCCGAGGCTACGGAGTGCCTTGCAGGCCTGTGTGCCGGAATAGTCAAATTCGCACGCCTGCCCGATAATGATCGGGCCTGATCCAATGATCATGATCTTGCGGATATCGGTTCTTTTTGCCATGTTGATCTCCTATCTGCGGAAATACATTTTTCTTTGATGATTGTAGCACAAAAAGCCTGCTCTGTCAAGAAAATTCCATTGCCTTCACGCCACACGCCCCCATTTTTCTAAAAAACCGCAGAGGAGGAGTTTTTCCCTGCGGTCATGCAGTTGCTGTACACTCGAAAAGTTAAGAAAAAAGACTTTGTGGGGAGTAGAATTTTCTGCAGAACCGTGGTATAATAAAAGAAAAACCAAGAAAAGAGGGAAACCATGCGTAAAACCAAGATCGTATGCACGATAGGGCCTGCCTGTGATACGCCGGAGCTTTTGCGTGAGCTTTGCCTTGCAGGCATGAACGTTGCCAGAATGAACTTTTCACACGGTGTCCACGCCGACCATAAACGGCGGATCGATACGCTCAAGGCGGTGCGCGAAGAGCTCGGCCTTCCCATCGCGATCATGCTGGATACCAAGGGGCCGGAATACCGCATCGGCACCTTTGCCGAGGGGCGTGTTCAGCTCGCGGAGGGAGATCCCTTCATCTTCACGACCGAGGCGGTGGTGGGTGACCGTGGAACGGTATCTGTCAGCTATCCCGACCTGCCGCGCGAGCTTGGGGAGGGGGATACGGTGCTTCTGAACAACGGGCTTCTCTCCTTTGCCGTGGAGCGGATCGAGGGGGAGCGCATCTACACCCGTGTGGTGCACGGCGGAGAGCTCTCCGACCGCAAGAGCATGAGCTTTCCCGGCAAGGTGATGAGCCGCCCCTATCTCTCGGATGCTGACCGTGCGGACATTGCCTTTGGCGTTGAGAACGGGGTGGATTATATCGCCTGCTCCTTTGTATCCCGCGCACAGGATCTCCTTGACGTGCGTGCCTACCTCGCCGAGATCGGCGCGGAGCACATCGAGCTGATCGCCAAGATCGAGAACCAGTCCGGCTTTGACAACATTGAGGAGATCTGCGGTCTGTGTGACGGCATCATGGTCGCGCGCGGAGATATGGGCGTGGAAGTGCCCTACGACCGCCTGCCCGGTATCCAGAAAAAGCTGATCACCAAGTGCCGTATGCTCGGCAAGCGCGTGATCACCGCCACCGAGATGTTAGAGTCCATGATCCACAACCCCCGCCCCACGCGTGCGGAGATCTCGGACGTTGCCAATGCGGTGTATGACGGCACCAGTGCGATCATGCTGTCGGGCGAAACGGCGGCAGGGAAATACCCGATCGAGGCCGTGCGGACGATGGCCAAGATCGCCGAAACGGCGGAGGGGGATATCCATTACGAAAAGCGCTTCCATAACGCGGATTTCCGCATCCGCAACGCGACCGACGCCATCTCGCACGCGACCTGCGGCATGGCCATCGATATTGGTGCACGCGCCATCGTCGCCTGCTCGCTGTCGGGCATGACGGCGCGCATGGTATCTCGCTTCCGTGCCCCTGTGCCGATCATTGGCCTGACGACTGATGAGAGCACCTGGCGGCGGCTTGCGCTTTCCTGGGGTGTCATTCCCGCCATGTGCGAGAAGTTCACCTCCACCGACGTCCTGTTCTACACGGCAGCAAAGATCGCCAAGTCCACGCTGGGGCTGAAGAAGGGCGATCGGATCGTGATCACGGGCGGTGACACAAGCGGAAAATCGGGCAACACCAGCCTCATCAAGGTAGAAGAAATTTGAAAAGACGGCACCCGTGTGTCGTGAAAACTGTATCATATATAATGGATTGTACAAATTCTTATGGATTCATCGGAGGCTTTCAAATGAAACGAAGCAAATTTCTGTCATTCCCGATCATCGCTCTTGTTTTGATACTGTTGGTGCTTTCCTTTTCATCCTGCTTGGATTCCGAAAATGGTACGGAGGGCGGCTTCCGCTTTGAAAAGGATAAAAGCGGTGACGGCTACGTGCTGACAGGCTGCACCGAGGACTTCGAGGGTGGAGATGTCACGCTGCCCTCCACCTACAAGGATAAGCCCGTCACGGCGATCGGAGCGAGCGCGCTCGGCAATTTGAACGGCGAGCGCGCGCTGACCTCGGTCACGGTCCCCGACAGCGTCAAGTCTATCGGCGAATACGCTTTTTTCGGTTGCAGTCAATTAACAAGCGTCACGGTGGGGAACGGCGTGACGGTTATTGGAAAGTACGCCTTTGACGGCTGTACAAAATTGACCTCCGTCGATCTCGGAAATCAGGTGCAAACGCTTGAGGAGGGGGCGTTTTGCGGCTGTACGGTGCTCAAAACCGTCATTCTTCCCGACAGCGTTACCGCGATCGGCCCCCGTGCGTTTTGCGCGTGCTCCAATCTTTACGGTATCCGTCTTTCAAAGAGCCTTGAAAGCATCGGAGAGGAGGCCTTCCTTTATTGCTCCAGCCTCCTCAGCATCACCATCCCCGAAAACGTAACGTCGATCCACAAAAACGCGTTTGACAATGGCGATACCATCACCAAGCTCTCGGAGATCTACAACCTTTCCTCGGTCAGGATCGACGAATCCTATCAGCTTCGCGCATGGGACATTTATACCGACGACCATACGCCCAGCAAGCTGGAAACCACCCCCGAGGGTTTCGTTTTTTATGTGGATCGCGAGAAGTGTTACTTGATGGGATATGTTGGAACCGATTCGGACCTCGTCCTTCCCACCCATTATCGCGGCAGAAGCTATGAGGTGCTGAATGCCAACAACAGCGACCTCGGAGGCGGCGCCTTCCAGTGTCTGCGCGGGATCAACAGCATTACGGTTCCCGTCGGCATCAAGGATCTTTCGGGCAGCGTTTTCTATGACTGTGATGTAAGGCACCTTCATCTGTCCACAACGGTAGAGGAGCTTTACGTTGACTTTTGCGATTTAGAAAGCATTACGGTGGATGTGGGCAATCCCACGTATCAAACGATCGACGGTCTGCTTTACCAAAATGATGAATCCTGGGGCTTGACGCTGATTCATTACCCGATGCTAAGATCCGATGTCACCGATTACACGCTTCCAAGCACCGTCCAAAATATTCGCATAGTAGAGCTCCCCGCAACACTCAACAGCTTTACTATTCCGACAAGCGTTCGGAGGATTGAGGGACTCCCCTGGGACAAGGATACCTGTGCCATCTATTACGCGGGCACGAAGGAGGAGTGGGAACGGATAGACGGCAGCGGGGGCGTATCCGTTACCGTGCATTGTACCGACGGAGATACGAGCAACTGAACCTTTCAAAAGAAACAAAGAAGCGCGCCCAACAGGGCGCGCTTCTTTTGTGTGCGATGGCGGTTAAGCCAAGCGGAGGATGGTCAGGTGTGCGGATACGGGAGCCTCGCCGCCTGCAAAAGAGGGAAGGTTAAGCTCTACGCTGTTTCCCGCAGGGTTGCGCACGGTCAGGACCGAGTTGGTTTCTGTCGTGGTCACGATGGCGATCCCGACGATCTGCGAGGTGCCGGTCGAGCGTCCGACCACGGTGTAGGCCAGCTCCACGCCGTCCAAGGTCAGCAAAAGCTGGCCTGCCTCGGCAACGTTGACCTGGAACAGGACAAGATACGAGCCGATCGGTCCAAGATTGAAGGTGGAGGGGCTCAAGCGGCCAATGTCTGTGTTGGCGATAGGGCCATTCTGCGGGAAGCTGATGTCCTCACCCGGCTCAATAGGATCCTCGTTGTCAGGCGGCATCAGGGCATAAAAGTCTGCGTAAGAGAGCAAGCCGGGGATGCCTTGCGGTCCCTGTGGTCCCTGCGGACCGATAGGGCCGGCAGGGCCGACCTCGCCCTGTGGGCCTTGCGCACCTGTGGGACCTGCGGGGCCTGTTTCGCCCTGCGGACCGGTAGGACCGGCAGGACCAACCTCACCCTGTGGGCCCTGCGGACCCGTAGGACCTGCGGGACCTCTTTCGCCCTGTGGACCTTGCGGTCCTGTCGCACCGACGGGGCCGGCTTCACCCTGCGGACCGGTAGGACCGGCAGGACCAACCTCACCCTGTGGACCCTGCGGACCCGTAGGACCTGCGGGACCTCTTTCGCCCTGTGGACCCTGCGGTCCTGTCGCACCGACGGGGCCGGCTTCA
>JAZOOW010000096.1:0-18971 GCA_045655145.1 Eubacteriales bacterium
GTTGTTCCGTAAAGCATGGGTCGGCCCGGGGCATCTACACGTCCCTTTGATTCAATCAGATTGCGTTCAAGAAGGGAACCGATCGCATAGCTGGAATCTACACCGCGCACGGTATCCACATAGGAGCGCGTGACGGGTTGATTGTAGGCAATGATGGCCAGCGTTTCTATGGAAGAATTGGAGAGATTCCCTCCGCGGCGGATGCCAAGTGCCTCACGAATAAAGGGGAGATGCTGTTCCTTTGTGCAAAGCTGACAGGCATCATCAAAGGTCAGCATCATGACACCCCGGGGCGTAGAGGAGCTGTTGTAGGCCAAGGAATAGGAATACACAAGCTGCTTTGTCTTTGAAACAGGCAGCTCCAGAACACGGGCAAGGACACTGTAGGGAACGGCGTGCCCTGCCGCAAACATGATTGCCTCCAGGATCTCGGCGGTTTCCTCGGGAACCTTGATCACCTTAGGTGTCTCGGTCATCGGCTTGTTTCTGCCATGTTTTTTCTTCTGTTTTTCTTTGTCATCCGATGCTTCCGATTCGGCAATCACATCGGCTGTTTCGGTCTTGTTGACCAAATCGATCTCGTCTTGTGTGAGCGCATCCTGCTCAAGCATTGCCATGTTCGTCACCTCCCACATTCACATAATGATCGGATTCCTCCGTGCCGCCCTCGGGCGGTACATAATCCGGATTGATACAGAAGCGGAGAAAGAGCGATTCCTCCATTTCCTTCTCCGGCTCTATCTCGCCGCAATCGCAGATCAAAACGCGCTTCATTTTAATCAGCTCCAAAAGTCCCATAAACATCGCAAGCAGCTGACTGCGCTCCGTGGCGTCCTTTAAGAGGAAGAAGAGATTGATCTCTCCCGCCTCCGCAAGACGGGAAACCAGCTTTTCTGCTTCCTCCTCCACGGAATACACACGCGTCTTGACAAGCGGCGTGATCAGCTGCTTTGGCTGTGTTTCATGTGCGCGCAGACGGATCAGCATGGCATTCATTGCACGGGATAAAAGCTCGGGATTCAGTCCTAGCGGAACACCGCGATCGGGGGGGATCTCGTCCACGTCCTTGACCATGCGACCGGAATACTCTGCGTACAGGGGGCGAAGCTCCTCGGCGGCCTCCTTGGCCTTTTGGTAGATCAAAAGGGCATTGACGAGCTCGGTGCGCGGATCCTCATCCTCCTCTTCATCGCGCGGCAGGAGCATACGGCTTTTTATGAGCATCAGCTCGCTTGCCATTACGATAAATTCGCTGGCGACATCCAGATCCATTTTTTGGTTGATCTCAATATATTCCATATATTGATCGCAAATGGCGGCAATCGGAATATCTGTAATGCTCACCTTGTTCTTGGCGATCAGGGTGAGAAGCAGATCAAGAGGACCTTCGTATTGGTCCAGGCGGTAGGTCAATTCTTCCATAGAGCCTCCGTTAAATTAAGCCGGGATAAAGGAGATGAGCGCAAACATCAGATCGGAAAGGAAATTCACGATCTGTGACAGGATACCCGAAAAAGCACCCAAGGCCAGCGCGATCAGCAAACCGATCTGAATCTGACGCTCGTATTTCATGACGCCGAAATACCATCTCGACGGCAGAAAAATGTAAAAGATGCGCGATCCGTCGAGCGGCGGAAGGGGAATGAGGTTGAACACACCGAGTCCTAAATTCATGATGTGGAATATCCAAAAGAACAGGACAAGATAAGAGAAGAAGAAAAAGACGATATCGGATTGATGGGCGGCAAGCACCGCATTGCCGAGGAGCGCTGTGAGCTTGTAAAGGACGGCCGCCAGGATCGCCGTGAGAAAATTCGAGGCGGGGCCTGCGGCGGCAGTCATAGCCATCCCTTTGCGCGGATCCTTAAAGTATCTTGCATTGATCGGTACCGGTCTTGCCCATCCGAAGCGGAAAAGGACCATAAACAGCGTACCGACAGGATCCAGGTGGTGCAAAGGGTTTAGGGTCAGACGGCCGAGGGCCTTTGCCGTGGGATCTCCAAGGCGGTAGGCTACATAGCCGTGTGCGTATTCGTGCACCGAGAGCGCGATCAGGGCTGCCGGTACACAAAGTAAAATTTCAACCAGATCAAACATAAAGCACTCCTTTATACACGGATGCGAGAAAAGATCTCATTCCAGACCTGTTCCTTTCCCATGCCGGTCACGGCAGAGTAGGGGATCACGGGAATGCTTGTCCCCTTAAAGCAGGTATCCTGCCATTCCTCCAACGTGTTTTTCAGGGCGGTTTGGCTGAGCTTGTCACATTTCGTAGCGGTGATAAAGAAGGGGATGCGTGCATCCATGAGATAGTTGATCATCATAATGTCGTCATCGGTCGGTCCAACACGGATGTCGATCAGCTGATTGACGGCCTTTAATGAGTCGATGCACGGATTTTTTACGAAATATGCGTCGGTAAGCAATGACCAGACCTTTTTTTCATCGGGCGAGCGTCTTGCAAAGCCGTAGCCGGGAAGATCCACCAAATACAGGCTGCGATCAACGTCATAGAAATTGATGGTGATGGTTTTTCCGGGGGTAGCACTGACACGCGCGAGAGATTTTCTCCCCAAGAGTGAATTTATCAGAGAGCTTTTTCCGACGTTCGAGCGTCCCGAAAAAGCAATCTGCGGACAGCGGTCGGCAGGGAACTGGCGAAGCTGGCCTGCACTGATCTTCAAGGATACATTGTTGATGTTGATTTTTCCCATCACGGTCTCCTTTTAACGGGTGGTCTGTACGGCGGTCAGCGTGGGGGATGGCTGCGGAGGGATCGTTCCCAATGCCGTATCCGGCTCTGCGGCTGCTTGTGCGCAGAGATCGTTCTTGATGTCTGCATGTGTATAATGAACAAGGGCATGGCGAAAAACATCCTCCAGTGTATCACAGAAGAGGAACTGCAGACTGTTTTTTGCTTGCTCGTCTACCTCGTCCAGGTCGGGCTCATTGTCACGGGGGATCAGCACCGTCGATACGCCGGCCGAGAAGGCGGCCATGGTCTTTTCCTTGAGACCTCCGATGGGAAGAACACGCCCTTGCAGGGTGATCTCTCCCGTCATGGCCACATCGCGGCGCACCGGAATGCGGGAAAGTGCACTGGCAATCGCGACGGACAGGGTTACACCGGCGGAGGGGCCGTCCTTGGGGATAGCCCCCTCCGGCACATGAATATGAAGATCCTTGTTTTTGTAGAAATCGCGGTCAATGCCGAGCGAGGGGGCAATCGAACGGATATAGCTGTAAGCGATATGTGCGGATTCCTTCATGACATCGCCGAGTGAGCCGGTCAGCTCCAGCTTGCCTGTTCCGTCCATGACGGCTACCTCGATCTGTAAAAGATCACCGCCCACCTCGGTATAAGCCAGACCGTTGACTACACCGATAAGATCGCGCTCTGCGATCCGATCGGGGCGCATTTTGCGTTTGCCGAGATAGTCCTTGATGTTATCGGCCGTAAAGACGACCTTACGTGTCTTGCCTGCGGCGATCTCCTTGGCGGCCTTGCGGCAAAGATCTGCAATGCGGCGCTCGAGATTGCGCACACCGGCTTCGGCCGTGTAAAAATCAATAAGCTCGTAGACCGCATCGTCGGAGAGCTTGATCTGCGCGGCGGCGAGGCCGTGACGCTTCCGTTGCTTGGCGATCAGATGGTGGATGGCAATATCATGCTTTTCACGCCTCGTATACGAGGAAAGCTCAATGACCTCCATGCGGTCAAGGAGAGGGAGGGGGATCGCATCGTAGCGGTTTGCTGTTACAAGGAACATGCAGTCCGAAAGATCAATGGGCATTTCCACAAAATGGTCGCGGAAGAATTTGTTTTGCTCGGGGTCCAGAACCTCTAGCAGCGCAGAGGTCGGATCTCCGTTGTAGGATGAAGATACCTTGTCGATTTCATCAAGCACGATCAAGGGGTTGCGGACCTTGGCCTGGATCAGTGCCTCAATGATGCGGCCCGGCATGGAAGCAACATAGGTCTTGCGGTGGCCGCGGATGTCTGCCTCGTCCTTGATGCCGCCGAGAGAAATACGCACGTATTTACGCTTGAGCGCCCGTGCGATCGAGGCGGCAATGGAGGTCTTGCCAACACCGGGAGGGCCTACAAGACAAATGATCTGGTTGCGGATGCCGGGGGTCAGCTGCTTGACGGCGATGTACTCGAGAATACGCTCCTTGACGCGGTCAAGCCCGTCATGGTCGGCATTCAGGATCTTTTCTGCCGCTTTTACGCTCGGCTTTTCCTCGGATAGCTTTGTCCAAGGGATATCTAAACAAACATCGAGATAATTGCGGATGACCGTCCCCTCGGCAGAGCCGTACGGCGTTTTGGCCATACGGGAAACTTCCTTTGTCAGCTTCTCGGCAACCGCGGTGGGAAGGGTGGCCTTTTCGATCTTGGTATAATACTCCTCAATTTCGTCATCACCGCTCTCGCCAAGCTCCTGTTGAATGGCGCGCACCTGCTCGCGCAGGAAAAATTCCTTTTGGTTGGCATCCAGCTTTTCCTTGACGCGGCGATGGATCTCAAATTCGCAGCGTAAAATGTCCAGCTCCTCCGCCATCAGCACCAAGAGCTTTTCCATGCGGGATACAGGGTTGTGAACAGCCAGGATCAACTGCTTGTTGCGGTCGCTGATGAGAATGTGGGATGCCAAAAAGTCGGCAAGGACAGAAAGGTCGTGAAGGCCGCGCGCGGTTAACACAAGCTCGCCGGAGAGCGAGGGGTGTACATCGGTGATCGCTTCAGCAAGGAGAAGTGCTTCACGTGCGAGCGCCTGGCTCTTGACAGAGGCAATGGGGTGCGCCGTCGGATCCGAAGCGAGGATCGCGGACACAAAATACCCGTCATTTTGGGCAAGGTCGATCACCTTGGCGCGGCAAAGTCCCTCAAAAACAGCGCGGACGCCCCCTTCCGGCATCGGGCCTGCCTGCTTGATCGTGCAAACGGTGCCGATACGGTAAAAATCGTGTACGCCGGGCTCGTCCAGGGTGGAATCCTTTTGTGTGAGCAAGAGAATGCGGCCATCTCCTTTGGAGGCGGCGGCCAGCGCCTTCAGGGATAGCGGACGAATAATATCAAGGCTCATCGGCACGGCCGGAAAGGCCACTGTGCCGCGTACGGAAAGCACGGGCAGCGTCATGAGCGGATCGTTTCTTTTTTCCAGTTCTTCCATCTTATGTATCATAACCTCACATGGGATCAAATTTTGTTAAATGGATGATGACAATACATCATCATCATATTATACCATGGAAAAATTCAAATTTCCATACAAATGGAGAAAAAGTTTCCGACAATTTTTGCAAAATGGCAAATTTCCCTTCGGTTATCTGAAAAAACAAGGGGAAAATGCAAAAAAATTAAAAAATCCCTTGACAAACAGGAAAAAGCGTGCTATACTTACGGGGAAGAAGGCAACCGCCTTTTGTAAAACAAAGCAGAATGTTCCGTTCTCACCCTGGCGCATAGGCGACCCGGGTCAATAAGCGTTCCCTCTCTGAAGGGTGTTTTGCGTGCGGGATATTTCTGCGCGCATTTTTTGATTTTCGGAGGTGCAAGGTCATTAGCACGAAGGAACAGCTTATCAACGACGAGATCAAATGCAAGGAGGTCCGTATGATCGGCCCGGCCGGCGAACAGATGGGGATTATGGACATCAACCAGGCCAAGGAGTACGCATACGGCTTGGACCTTGATCTTGTATTGATCGCGCCCACAGCAACCCCGCCCGTTTGCCGCGCACTCGATTACGGCAAGTTCTGCTTTGAGCGCGACAAAAAAGAAAAAGAGGCACGTAAAAAGCAGCAGATCGTCAAGGTTAAGGAGGTTCAGCTTTCTTGCCGCATTGACACACATGACTTTGATACCCGTGTCAATCACGCCTGCAAATTTCTTGCCGGCGGTGACAAGGTGCGTGCTATTGTTCGCTTCAAGGGGCGTGAAATGGCGCATACCGATCTCGGACTGAAGATATTGGAGCGCTTCATTGAGGCCTGCGAGAGCGTAGGCCGTGCCGAAAAGGCCCCGTCGCTCGAGGGACGCTTTATGTCCGTTACGATCAGCCCGATCAAGCAGTAATCAATTTGGCAATGCCAACAGAATAAAAAGGAGAGTAGTATCATGGGAAAAATTAAGACACATAAAGCGTCTGCTAAGAGATTTGATGTGACCGGCGGCGGCAAGGTCAAGATCAACCATTCTCACCACCGTCACAATCTCGGCATCAAGACAGCTAAGCGTAAGAGAAGCCTCCGCAAGGGTGCGACCCTGAGCGCAAGCTTTGTTCCTACCATCAGAACCCTTATTCAGAAGTAATAAGCGGCACCGAAACAACAGAATTTTTGGAGGATTTAGAAAATGGCAAGAGTAAAAGGCGCTATGATGACGCGCAAGAGAAGAAATAGTGTTCTGAAGGCCGCTAAGGGTTATTGGGGCGCAAAGAGCAAGCATTTTAAGATGGCAAAGCAGGCCGTAATGAAGAGCGGAAACTACGCTTTCGCCGGCCGTCGCATGAAGAAGAGAGATTTTCGTGCTCTCTGGATCACCCGTATTTCTGCACAGGCCAAGGTCTGTGGCATGAATTATTCTACGCTGATGCACGGTCTTAAGAAGGCGGGCATCAACCTCAACCGCAAGATGCTTTCCGAGATTGCTATTTCCGACAAGGAAGCATTTGCCGCACTTGCTGAGAAGGCAAAGGCAGCACTTTGAGAATACCCGACTCGCCAAGGAGCTCCTTAGCGAGTCGGTTTTTTCTATATATGAACAGAAGGGGGAGTGTGCGGTATGAAAACCGACCATCCTATTATCACCAGTCGCAAAAATCCTCTTGTTATGGAAGCGGCCTCCCTGCGGGAAAAAAAGAACCGCACGAAAACGCAATCCTTCCTGATAGAAGGAGAAAAGCTGGTCGCGGAGGCTGCGGATAACGGGCTTCCGTTTTTGCGTATTTTTGTAGCTGAAAGCCGCTATGCGAATTTCTTGCATGAAATTGCGCCGCATTTTTCTGCATCTATCTATGATGTATTGCCCGTTTATGTGTTGCAGGATGACTGTTTTTTGAAAATTTCTTCCGAAAAAGCACCGCAAGGTGTAATTGGTGTGCTAAAACATCTTGACTTTTTTCAAAGAATGACTATAATATATGATGAAGATATTTTTGAATTGCGCGAGAAACGGCTCCTGATCCTTTGCGGTATTCAGGATCCCGGCAACCTCGGGGCGATCATCCGCAGTGCGGTTGCCTTCGGTACGGAGGTGATCTTTCTCTCGGAGGATTGCGCTGACCTTTACAATTCAAAAACCATCCGCGCGGCTATGGGCGGCCTGTTCCGTATCCGTATGATCGTGGTGGAGGATATGTGCTCTCTCATGTCTGCTTTGCACCGCAAAGGTCGCCGTGTATTGGCAGCCGAGCTGCGTGCGGGTGCTCTGTCGCTCGATGAGGCTTGCCTGACAGCAAAGGATGTGGTCGTGATCGGCAATGAGGGGCATGGCATACCGCCGGCTCTTTCCGCGCTTTGTGATGCAAGCGTCTATCTCCCGATCAGCAAGCATGCAGAATCCCTGAATGCGGCTGTGGCGGCATCGGTCTTTCTCTGGGAGCAGGGAAAAAACAAATAAACAGCGTACAGCACAGGAGCATCTATGGCAGATAATCTTTATTGGGTATGGCTCAGTCAAGTGTGTCGGTATGATACGGGCGGCTTTGACAGATTGATCAGGCATTTTTCCTCCGCCCGTGCCGTTTATGCGGCAGAGGAGGAGGTGCTTTTGTCGGTTATCGGGAAGAAAAATGCAGATTTTATGCGCATATGCAAGCATGATCTTTCTGAGGCGCAACGTATTATGGATTATTGCATGATGACCGATACGGGTATCATCGCCTACGATGACGAGGATTATCCTGAGACATTGCGCCTGCTTGCCGATCCGCCCCCTGTTCTTTATTATCGCGGAAAGCGTCCGCTGTGGAAAAAACGTCTTCACATTGCGGTTGTCGGGACACGCCGTATGAGTGAGTACGGCAAACGGATGGCCTTTGAGATCGCACACGATCTTTCGCGTGCGGGGGCTGTTGTGGTCACGGGTATGGCCTTGGGGATTGACGGTGTTGCCTCTGCCGCCGCATGTCGGGGTGGTACGGATACGGTGGCTGTTCTCGGTAGCGGTGTCGACATGATCTATCCGCGTGAGCATGCACGCCTTTACCACGCCATTGAGGAGTATGGAACCGTTCTTTCGGAATTTGCCCCGGGCACACCTCCCGATGGATGGAATTTTCCACGCAGAAATCGCATCATCAGTGGTCTTTCGCAGGGCGTTCTGGTTGTTGAGGGTAACCGCATCTCCGGTGCGCTCATTACAGCAGAGCATGCGGAAAAGCAGGCAAGAGATATTTTCGCTTTGCCCGGAAACGCCGATGAGGAAAACAGCGAAGCAACCACGCTTCTCTTAAAACGCGGTGCACGTCCCATTACCTGTGCAGATGACATCATTCGACTGTATGAGTCTGTCTATGCGCCAACACTGAATATGTTGAAGCTTCTGGAAGAGCCCCTTGTTAAACGGGAGAAGGTCCTTTCCTCTCTCGGTGTATCCGCCAGGGTGACATATCCGCGCTACCGTAAATATACAGATGCGGCAGATGCAGAAGCAGAAACGGTTTTGGAAAAGCCCAAGCGGCAGGACGAGAAAAAGAGCCTTTTCCACCGTGTACGTGGCAAGAAGAAAGAAACATCCGCAGAGGACATTTTTTCTACGGACGGCATACAGACAGAAGTCATTACGCGGAGCGAAGAAAAGATAGAAGCACTATTGGATGCCGCTACACTCACCGTTTATAAAAGTATTCCGATCGGCCGTGCCGTAACGGTTGACGAGATATGCAAAGCGGGTATCCCTGCGGCCGAAGTCATGACGGCCTTGACTATGCTGGAGATACACAAATGTGTGACGGCCCTTGCCGGCGGCAGATACATACGGCATTGAATTTCACAGAAAGGAATGTGCATTGCGCACGAAGAATATGGCAAATCTTGTAATTGTAGAATCTCCCTCCAAGGCGGCCACGATCAAAGGCTACCTTGGATCAAACTATAAGGTAATCGCCTCCAAGGGACATATTCGCGATCTCCCCAAAAGCACCCTTGGTGTCGACATCGAGAATAATTTTGCGCCGCATTATATCAATATCCGCGGTCGCGGTGATGTGATCACACAGCTCAAAAAGGAGGCACATGCCGCCAATAAGATCTTCCTTGCAACCGACCCTGACCGTGAGGGCGAGGCGATTTCCTGGCACCTTGCCAATGTGTTGGGCATTCCGCTTTCCAAGGAGTGCCGTATCACCTTCAATGAGATCACAAAAACAGCCGTGAAGGAGGCCATTCGCAATCCTCGCCGGATCGACGAGGACCTTGTTAATTCACAGCAGGCACGCCGTATTCTTGACCGTATCGTCGGCTACAAGCTCAGCCCGATTCTTTGGAAGAATGTAAAAAGCGGACTTTCTGCAGGGCGCGTACAGTCTGTTGCTACACGGATCATTGTAGAGCGTGAGGAGGAGATCCGCGCTTTTGTGCCGCGTGAGTATTGGACGGTGGAAAGCCTTCTGCGCACGGCAGGCAACGAGGATCTTCTGGTTCACTATGCGGGCAAGCGCAAGCTGGAAACCGAGGCAGATGCAATGGCGCTCCTTGCCGATCTTGAAGGCAAGGCGTTCCGCATTACGGACATCCGTACTGCCGAGAAGAAAAAGCAGCCCGCGCCCCCCTTTACTACCTCTACGCTGCAACAAGAGGCTTCCCGCAAGCTCGGTTTCCAATCACAAAGGATCATGAAGGTAGCGCAAGAGCTTTATGAAGGCGTTAATCTTGGGCCGGAATTTGGTGGCGTGCAGGGCTTGATCACTTATATGCGTACAGATTCCTTGCGTGTATCCGGAGCGGCACAGGAGGCGGCACTTTCCGTGATTGAGGAGAATTACGGCAAGGATTTCTTGCCGGCATCTCCGCGCATCTACAAGACAAAAGGGAACGCCCAGGATGCCCACGAGGCGATCCGCCCCTCCAACGTGGCTGTCACGCCGAAAATGATTAAAAAAATGCTGACCTCCGATCAGTACCGTCTTTACAAGATGATTTGGAGCCGTTTTGTGGCAAGCCAGATGGCCGCTGCTGTTTTGAGCACGACGAGTATTGAACTGAAAAATGGCAAAGAGGTCTTTCGTGCTAGCGGATATACGGTGAAATTCTCGGGCTTCATGGCTGTGTATGATATGTCGGATGCCGACCGCCAGGATGAGGACGGAAGCTGCGGCAAGCTTCCCGCCGTTGCGGTAGGAGAAGATATGACAACGCTTTCCGTGACACCGAATCAGCACTTTACAGAGCCGCCTCCGCATTATACCGAGGCATCGCTGATCAAATTCCTTGAGGAGAACGGTATCGGTCGCCCCAGCACCTATACTCCTATCATCACAACCATCATTTCGCGCAGTTATATCAAGAGAAACGGAAAGGCGTTGGTTTCCACACCGCTCGGTGAGGTGACAACGCGGCTGATGAAGGAGCATTTTCCCGACATCGTCAACTATGAATTTACCGCAACCATGGAGGAACGCCTGGACTCTATCGAGAACAGCGATGTTGCCATGGAGGATGTTCTTTCGGATTTTTACGCCGATTTTGCCAAGAGCCTTGAAAAGGCAAAGGAGGAGATTCACCGTGAGGCGGTGGAGATCCCCGCCGAGGAATCCGACGTGGTCTGTGAGCTTTGCGGCAAGCGCATGGTCTACAAGAACGGTCGCTTTGGCCGTTTTCTGGCCTGCCCGGGATATCCCACCTGCCGAAACACAAAGGCAATCGACAAGAGTGGGGCTCCTGTTGTCAAAACAGAGGAAAAACGCGAGCTGGCTGATTTCAAATGCGAGCTTTGTGGCGGTGATATGGTATTGCGTACCGGCCGCTATGGCAGCTTCTATGCCTGCGTGAACTATCCGAAATGTCGTTTTACCAAGCAAAAGATGGCTTATATCGGTATTGACTGCCCCGATTGCGGTGCGAAGCTGGTAGCAAGAAACAGTCGCGGCAAGGTCAGCTTTTACAGCTGTGAGAGCTATCCGAATTGCAATTTTTCCACGTGGGATATGCCGCTTGAGGAAAAATGCCCCTCCTGCGGAAAGATGCTTTTCTACCGTAAAAGTCGCTCCACAGTTTTGTGCCGTGATAAGAAGTGCGGCTACAAGCGCGAGGAAATTATGGATACGGCTACAGAGCCGAAAGACGGAAACGCATGAATGGGAAAGTGACACGTCCGTGCATTCGTGTGATCGGGGCAGGCCTTGCAGGATGTGAGGCCGCTTGGCAGGCCGCAAGACGGGGAGTTTCTGTGGAGCTTTATGAAATGAAGCCGCATAAATTTACACCTGCGCATCATTATAAGGGCTTTGCCGAGCTGGTTTGCTCAAATTCCTTGCGCTCCAACGATCCTGCCAATGCTATCGGGCTTTTGAAAAGTGAGCTACGTCAGCTCGGCTCTCTCGTTATGGAGGCGGCGGCCGAAACGGCAGTTCCTGCAGGCTCGGCCTTGGCGGTGGACCGTTATCGGTTTTCGGATTATATCACGGAGAAGATCAAGAGCCATCCTCTTATCACGGTTTGCCAAGAGGAGGTTACCTCATTAGAGGGAACTCAGATCACAGTCGTGGCAACAGGCCCCCTGACGGCAGAGCCTCTCTCTACAGCTATCCGTGCGCGTATGCGCGAAAAGCAGCTTCATTTTTATGATGCCGCCGCTCCGATCGTAGATGCCTCTACGATCAATACCGATATTGCTTACTTCGCTTCGCGTTACGGGAAGGGAGACCCCACCGATTATCTCAACTGTCCCATGACCAAGGAGGAATATGACGCATTTTACCGTGCGCTTATCTCAGCCGAGGAGGCAGTCCTTAAGGATTTTGAGAGGCGTGACGATGGCAAGGAGCCAAAGGTCTTTGAGGGCTGTATGCCTGTGGAGGTCATGGCGCGTCGCGGGTACGATACGCTTCGCTACGGCCCGATGAAGCCGGTCGGCTTACCTGTCCCGAAAACGGGCAAAGAGGCATTTGCTGTTGTACAACTCCGCCGTGAAAACAAAGAGGGAAGCATGTATAACCTCGTCGGCTTTCAGACACATCTTACGTTTCCCGAACAAAAACGTGTATTCCGCATGATACCGGGGCTTGAAAACGCAGAATTTTTCCGCTTTGGTGTGATGCATCGCAACACCTATCTCTCCTCTCCCGGTTTTCTGACACCGCACTATGCGGTTCGTGAAGAGCCGCGCCTGTTTTTTGCGGGGCAAATGACGGGGGTTGAGGGGTACGTTGAATCTACATCCTCAGGCTTTGTTGCCGGCTATAATGCCGCGCGTCTTGCATTGGGTGAGGAGCTTGTGGATTTTCCGCCCACAACCGAGATTGGCGCGCTGGCGCATTATGTCAGCGAGTCTACAGCAGGAGATTTTCAGCCAATGAATGCCAATTTCGGCATCATTGCACCCCTCGGTTATAAGGTCAAGGGTGGCAAGGCGGCAAGGAATGCCGCGTACGCAGAGCGCTCTCTTGCGACACTGCGTGAGCTGATGCCCTGATCTCTGACGGCATTTTGCCGGAAAGGAACTGATTATGAAGATCATAATTGATGTCATGAGTGGGGATAACGCCCCGCTTGAGCTGCTTCGCGGTGCTGTTATGGCCGCGGAGGAATACCGTTTGTCCATCACAGTCGTGGGGGATCGGGAGATCATTGAAGCGGTAGCGGAGGAAAATCAGCTCTCTCTTGAAAAGATTGAGGTCGTTCATGCACCCGCCGTGATCTCTATGGAGGATAAGCCGCTCGCAGTCATTCGTGAAAAGGCAGATTCCTCCATGAGTGTCGGACTTAAAATGCTACAAAATGACGAGGGAGATGCTTTCGTCAGCGCAGGAAATACAGGGGCTCTTTTAGCGGGTGCCACGTTGCTCGTGCGCCGCATCAGAGGTATCCGCCGCGCCGCCATTGCAACGGTTCTTCCATTTCCAACGCCCGTCCTTTTAATGGATGCGGGGGCCAATTTGGAGGTCACACCGCAGGATATGGAGCAGTTTGCCTTTATGGGCTCCTTCTATATGGAAAAGGTGCACGGTCTGCAGGCACCGCGTATCGGACTTCTCAATAACGGAACGGAGCACAATAAAGGCCGTGAGCTGCAGATCGCGGCATATGAAAGGCTTTCTCAGAATACAAGCCTGAATTTTGTCGGCAACATTGAAGGAAAGGAAATTCCTTTTTCTCCTTGCGACGTTCTTCTCGCTGACGGATTTACGGGGAACATCGTTCTCAAATATACAGAGGGAATGGGGAAATTCCTCCTTTCCACCCTGAAGGAGCTTTTCACGCAGAGCGCGGTTTCCAAGCTGGCCGCCTTGACCATGAAGCCGCATCTTAAGAGCTTGAAAAAGCAGTTTGATGCATCGGAATACGGTGGCGCACCGCTTCTGGGTATTTCCAAGCCGGTGATCAAAGCACACGGAAGCTCTGATGCCAAGGCCGTTAAAAATGCGATATTCCAGGCAATCACCTTTCTCTCTACGGGCATTAACCGTGATATTGCCGATGCGGCAGAGAGAATGGCGGTCAAAGAGCAGGAAACTGGCGCAAAGAACGGGGAGGGAACGACCTGATGGACGAACAGCAGTTTGCTTCTGCTGTAACGATCATAGAAGAACGGCTGGGTTATTTTTTCGAGGACAGGGAGATTCTTTTTGCTGCACTGACACATTCCTCTTATGCACACGAAAAGCGTCTTCCGGGCGTTCGGGATAATGAGAGGCTCGAGTTTCTCGGAGATGCGCTCCTCGGAGCAGCGATCAGTGAGATCCTGTATGACCGTTACCCCGATGTACAAGAGGGGGTTCTTTCTGTTTTCCGTCAACAGCTGGTCTGTGAAACGACTCTGTCGCGCATAGCACGCCGCTTAGGTGTCGGAGAAGGCTTACGACTCGGCAACGGTGAAGAACGGCAGGGAGGGCGTGAAAAACGCTCTATTCTGGCGGATGGCGCAGAGGCTCTTTTTGCCGCTGTCTATCTGGATTCCGCCGAGGAAGGTATGCAGCGGATCAAGGAAATTCTCCTCCGTCTGTTCGATAAGGAATTTGACAGCCTTTCCGCGGGAGATGCCAAATCGCTTTTGCAGCAGCTTGTGGAACAGGATGGAAATGAAAGGCTGGACTATACTGTTGTTTCGGTAGAGGGGGCCGCACATGAACCGCTCTATACCGTGCATGCGCTTCTTAACAGCAATGTCATCGGTAAGGGGCAGGGACATTCCAAGCAGGAGGCAGAGCAAATAGCTGCACGGGAGGCACTTTCGCTTTTTGGTGGCCGAGGTCATATTCTAAACACACATTGAATTACACGAAGGGAGCATATCTGTGTACTTAAAATCTCTTGAATTACACGGCTTCAAATCCTTTCCCAATCGTACGATACTAACGTTTGAACGCGGTACAACGGTGGTCGTCGGCCCTAACGGAAGCGGAAAATCCAACATTTCCGACGCGATGCGCTGGGTGCTTGGAGAGCTTTCCAGCCGTAGCATCCGCGGTACAAAAATGGAGGATGTTATCTTTGGCGGAACGGATGACCGCCGCCCGATGGGCTTTGCGGAGGTGTCTGTTACCTTTGATAATACCGATAAGGAGCACGCGCTGAATCTGCCGTATGACGAGGTAGTCGTTACGCGACGCTATTACCGCGCGGGAGAGAGTGAATATATGATTAACCGCAAGCCTTGCCGCTTGCGTGACATTTATGAGCTTTTTATGAATACGGGTGTTGGCCGTGAGGGATATTCCATTATCGGACAGGGTCGTATTGCCGAGATCCTTTCCAAAAAGAGCGAGGATCGCCGCAACTTTTTTGAGGAGGCGGCGGGGATCTCAAAATTCCGCTTCAAGAAGCAGGAAGCCGAAAAGAAGCTCAATGAAACAGAAAACAACATGGTGCGCGTGCGCGACATTCTCGGTGAGCTTGAGGGGCGCGTTGGCCCTTTGAAGCGCGATGCAGAAAAGGCACGCAAATATCTTGCCATTTATGATGAAAAAAAGCAGGCAGACGTATCCCTGTGGCTCTACGACACACAAAAGCTGCGCCGTGATATTGCCGATGCGAAGGATGCCTGCTCGCTGTCTGCCAATGAGCTGCACGCCATCACAGAGGCACTTACATCTTTGGAAGCACAAAATGACAGGTTGGATGAGGAGCAGCGCCGGAACAGGCTTGTTTCCGAGCAGCTTGTTTCGCGTATTCGGGAATACACCAAGGAGATCGCCGCGCTTGACAATGATTTTCAGCTCCTTGAAAACGATATGCGTCACAGGAGCGAGATGATCCTTGACTGCAATCAGCGCATTGACGATGCCAACAGAACGCTTGTTTCTCTTGATGACGAGCGTCGTGCGAATGAGGCTAAGATCCTTGGGCTTGCCGAGCAGGAAACCGCCTTGGCGGACGAGCATCTCTCCTTGCTTGCCACACAGCAGGGAAAGATCAAGGAGGCACAGGGCATAGAAGCCCTTTTGGCAGAGAAGCTTGAGGAAGTGAAAAAACTGGAGGCGCGTGTCGTCGACATCCGTGTACGCATGGATGTTTTGCACAATGCCAAGGAAACGGATAAAGGCAAAATAGAAAGCGCACTCACAGAGCTCGAGAGATATCGCGAGGAGGGAAGCCGCCTCAAGGCAGAGGCCGACCGTTGCGAGAAGAACGCGGAGGGCTTCAAAAAGAAGATCGCGGAATACGATGCTGTGATCAGCGAGGGGACGGAGAAAAATGACCGTCTTCGCGTGGAAAAGGAAAGCAAGGCAGATACATTATCTGCACAAAAGCTTCAAAAGAGCACCTACATACAGCGTGCGGACACGCTCCGTCGTATGGAGGAGCATTTTGAGGGATATCATAACAGCGTTCGCTTTATCATGCAGCGTTATGAAAATGGCGGAATTCGTGGAGCTGGGAAGATATACGGTCCGATCTCAAAGCTTATTTCGACAGAGCCGGCCTATGTAACAGCCATTGAAACAGCACTTGGACAGAGCATTCAGAATATCGTTGTGGACACGGATGCCACCGCAAAGGCTGCCATTGCATGCCTGAAAGAAAACCGCGCAGGACGGGCGACCTTCTATCCGATCAGTGCGATCCGTTCCGCGGGAGATACCGATGAGATCCGCCGCGCCGCAGGGCTTGCAGGCTATATCGGACGCGCCGATCAGCTGGTTAGCTCCGACAAGACCTTCCGCGAGATCGTTGAATGGCTTCTGATCCGCACGGTGGTGTTTGACACACTGGATCATGCAAGCGAGGCGGCAAAGGCCTTGCGTTACCGTGTGAAGATCGTGACGCTTGACGGGCAGGTCATCAATGCGGGCGGTTCCTTTACAGGTGGTTCCTTGAAGCAGGACAGCGGAATTATGAGCCGCGCATCTGAGATCGAGAAGCTGAAGGAGGATGCCGAAAGATTGACGGCAACCATTGCAGCTCTCGAAAAGGAACTGTCGTCCATAGATACTGCGATGACCGAAACGCACCATGCCGTACGTGAGGCGGAGCAACAAAAGGAATTGCTTCTTACCATGTCACGGGCGCAATTTTCTGCACTCGACAATGCCAATGCCAAGTGGGAAGCAAATCGAAATTTGACGGAAAAATTGCAGGCAGACCTTGATTTTATACAATCAAGCGGTTTGCGTTCTGAAGAGGAGCTTGCCGTTCTGCGGACAGAGCTTTCCGCGTATGAGGAAAGCATTCAGGCCTTGCAAAATGAGCGCTTCGGTCTTGAGGTAACCAAGAACGGGCTGTTGGATGAAAAGGATGCGCTCTTAGCCGAGGCGGCCGAGGTGCAAGTACGCCTGGCCGAGGCGCGCGCAGAAATGCAGGCAACGCGTCAGCTAATCGAGAATGCGGCGAGTCGCATCGCAGAGCTGGACGACGGTAAGATCACACAACAGGATCGCATCAAGGATCACGAGGAGTGGCTGCTCGACCAGAAGAACAAGCTCGCAGACAACAGAAAACAGCGTGAAAAGCTGGCAGATGAGCTTGCCGAGGTGGATATCAACCGCGGCATGGTCGAGGCAGACAGTGAGGATTATGACAAGCGTCTGACCGCACTCAAACTTCAGATCCGTGAAAAGCACAACCAAAAGGATCTTTGCGCGGAGGCTGATAACCGTAATCAGCGCAAGCTAGAACGGCTTACAGAGGAATATGACCGCCTTGGCTCTCGTCTTTACGATGATTATGAATTGACGACCGAGGCGGCACGTGCCTTGAATTATCCGCCGGTTACAAAGGAAAATCGCGCGGAGATCGCACAGATTCAAAGTGAGTGCCGACAAAAGATACGTGCGCTCGGCAGCGTGAATATCTCCGCCATTGAGGAATACGATCTTGTCAAGGAGCGTTATGAAACGCTCTCCGAGCAGGTCAGTGACCTCACGCGCTCGAAGGAGGAACTTCTTTCTATCGTCATGCAGATCGAAGACGAGATGAAGACAAGCTTCCTTTCCGCGTTTGCCGATATCAATAAGAACTTCGGTACGGTATTCCGTGAGCTATTTGGCGGCGGCCAGGCAGAGCTCTCGCTCACTGATCCCGAGGATGTTTTGAATTGCGGTATTGAGATCAAGGCGGCGCCTCCCGGCAAGATCATCAAAAACCTGACGCTTCTCTCCGGAGGTGAGCAGGCATTTGTTGCCTGTGCGCTTTTCTTTGCGATCCTGAAGGTCAATCCCACGCCCTTTTGCCTTCTCGACGAGATCGAGGCGGCACTTGACGAGGTCAACGTATACCGTTTGGGAGAATACATTAAAAAATTCTGCTTTGAAACACAGTTTATTCTCATTACACACCGCCGCGGTACCATGCAGATCGCAGACCGCCTTTACGGCGTGACCATGCCCGAGCGCGGTATTTTCAAGGTCATTGCGCTGGATATGAATGAGATAGAGAGCAGAGGTAAGGAGTTTACGGATGGGCTTCTTTGATAAATTGAAAAGTGGTCTTGCCAAGACCAAAAACGCCCTTTTCGGCAAGGTAGACGATCTCCTCAAGAGCTTCGTCCGTATTGATGAGGATTTTTTGGAGGAGCTTGAGGAGCTGATGATCACGGCCGATATCGGCGTAGAAACGACGGAGGAGATCCTTGATGAGCTTCGTGAGCGTATCCGCAACGGCCGCATTAAGGATCCCGATGACATTCGTGCAGCCCTGCGCGAGATCATCCGTGAGCTGATCGGTGAGCATGCGC
Source organism: Eubacteriales bacterium (assembly GCA_045655145.1). GTDB lineage: Bacteria > Bacillota > Clostridia > Oscillospirales > CAG-272 > UBA1740. The sequence goes on from JAZOOW010000096.1 coordinate 18,341, forward strand.
CTCTCGATCTGTCCACGACACCTGCTGTCATCCTCGTGATCGGTGTGAACGGCGTTGGTAAAACCACCTCTATCGGAAAAATCTCCGCCAATTTGAAGGCGGAAGGGAAGCGTGTGGTGGTTGCTGCTGCGGATACCTTCCGTGCGGCGGCAACAGAGCAGCTTGCTGTATGGTGCGAGCGTAGCGGTGTCGATCTGATCAAGCAAGGCCAGGGGGCCGATCCTGCGGCGGTTGTATTTGATGCGATCGCTGCCGTGAAAAGCCGTCACGCCGATGTTTTGATCGTGGACACGGCTGGCCGTCTGCACAACAAGAAAAATCTCATGGATGAGCTTGCCAAGATTGCCCGTGTGATCCGTAGGGAGCTACCTGATTCCGTCTGTGAAACGCTTTTGGTGCTCGATGCCACAACCGGGCAAAATGCTGTCAGCCAGGCCAAGGAATTCAAAAACGCCGCCGAGATCACAGGACTGATCTTGACAAAGCTTGACGGAACTGCCAAGGGAGGCATCGTTCTCTCTATCCGCAAGGAACTTGGTATTCCCGTGAAATTTATAGGAGTTGGGGAACAAATCGACGACATGCGTCCCTTTGATGCGGCCGATTTTACAAATGCCCTGTTTGCATAATA
>JAZOOW010000097.1:0-1691 GCA_045655145.1 Eubacteriales bacterium
AGTCGCGGATTTTGCATTTATGCACAGCTTCAACAGCGCGCTTGATCTCTACTGCGGCTCCGGTATAATCGGGCTCTATCTCGCAAAGAGATTCCCCAATGCACATTTCTGCGGAATTGAGATAAATCACGACGCAATTTCCGACGCAAAGCGTAATGCAGAGAAAAACGGAATTGAAAACATTGAATTCTTCGCAGGAGATGCTGCCACATTCCGTTCAAAGCTCAACGGAAATGATTCCCCCGAGCTTGTAGTTGTCGATCCGCCCCGCGCAGGACTTTCAAAAAACGTCGTAAACGACATCGCTCTGATTGCTCCGAGAACACTGATATACGTCTCATGTAATCCGCAGACACTTGCGCGTGATCTCAAAAAATTCTGCTCACTCGGCTACACCGTAGTAAAGGCGATACCAGTAAATATGTTCCCGATGACAAAGCACGTCGAAAGTGTCGTTTGTCTGACGCGTCAGACAAACTAAAGCGATATAGATCCTCGCAAAACTTAATATATATTCCCCACTGTGTGTCGGCATCAATAAGTAGAAAACAAAATGAGCAAAATATCAGGCGCGGTAGAAAAGCACAGAAAATTAATCCTTGATGCAGAAAGATACATATGGAACAATCCCGAAGCAGGATATCGCGAGGTAAAGACATCGAAATACTTAGAGGATGCCTTTGAAGCCCTTGGCTACGATATTGTTCGTGCTGATGGAATCACAGGCTTTTACACAAAAATTGATACAGGAAGAGATGGACCGACAGCCCTTATTCTCGCTGAGCTTGACTCTGTAATATGTCCCTCCCACAAGGAAGCCGACCCTGTAACCGGTGCAGTTCACGCCTGCGGTCACAATCTGCAAACTGCAACTCTTTTGGGAATTGCAGCGGCGCTTAAAGAAGATGGAATGCTTGATGGCTTATGCGGCTCAATTAAGCTCTGTGCCGTGCCCGCCGAGGAGCTTGTTGAGATAGAATACCGTAATGAACTTAAAAAGCAGCGCAAAATCAAATATCTCGGAGGTAAAAGTGAATTTTTACACAGAGGATATTTTGATGACGTTGATCTTGCTTTTATGGTTCACGCCGCCGGAGGATTCGGTTGTCTTGGAGGCTATGTAGGCTGCATAGCAAAAAATGTAATATACAAAGGAGTTGCGGCTCATGCCGGAGGAGCACCGTCGGCAGGAAAAAACGCTTTATACGCGGCAACCTGCGGTATAAATGCTGTACACGCCATCCGTGAGACCTTTATTGATTCCGATCTTATAAGATTCCATCCCATTATCACTCACGGAGGAGACATAGTTAACTCAATTCCCGACAGAGTGGAAATCGAGAGCTATGTCCGCGGAAAAACCTATGACGCCATAGTGAACAACAATGAAAAAATCAACAGGGCATTAATCGGTGCGGCTCTTTCTTTGGGAACGAATATTGAAATTATTGACATACCCGGTTATTCTCCCCTTGTAAACGACAAAAATATGGTAGACGTGGCAATTGATGCTGCCGCATCCCTCGGAATAAGCTTCTACTCCGTTCCGGATTACGCTACGGGAAGCTCTGATATTGGTGATCTTTCAACCATTATGCCCGTTGTACAGCCTTTTTCATCGGGAGTAGAGGGCGCCGGTCACAGCAAGGATTTTTACGTGGTTGACACCGAGGCTGCCTGCATAACCAATG
>JAZOOW010000098.1:0-6389 GCA_045655145.1 Eubacteriales bacterium
GTTCCGCCGAAGATCACGCAAAGCCCGGCAGGCCTGCCCTGCAGGGTGTGGTTGAAAATGGAAAGCAGCTTTTCGTAATTGCTTTCTCTGGAGGTTCGGTTGGGGATCTTGTAAAGATTGACACATTCGTCAATATACAAAACAAGACCGCTGTATCCGAGCCGACGGGCAAAGATCGCCCACAGCTTGATAAAATCGTACCAGTTATCGTCGTCGATCACCGTACTGACAGAAAAGCCAAGCTCACGCCGCGCCTCGGTCTTGGTGGCATATTCACCGCGCAGCCAGCGGAGGCAGGCACTCTTTTTCTGGCTTTGATCGGCAATGGAGGCGGCATAGTATTCTCCCAAGACACGCGCAAAATCAAAGCCGCCGACACCGCCCTCCAGCGACGAGAGCGTTGCGTAGATGCGCATGCGAAGCTGTTTGTCAAACTCCGCATCATCAGGATGGATACCGGATGCTGCCAGCTCGGTACGGAGGGCAGCATAATGACGGGCAAGAATGACGGGCAGGGCACCTCCGTCGGGGGATGCCTTGGATGCCAGATTGCGGATGAGCTCACGGTAGGTAGCAAGGCCGCAATCCGCACCGCCCGAAAGACGGCGCTCGGGCGAGAGGTCGGCATCTGCCGTTAAAAAGTTACGGTCCAGCGCATAGCCACGGGTAAGCTGGATGAGAAAGCTCTTTCCGCTTCCGTAGCGGCCGATGAGAAAGCGCACGGCGGCACCGCCGTCCGAAACCGCCTCAAGCCCCGCAAGAAGTGCTCCGATCTCGGACTGACGCCCTATGGCAATATACGGCGCACCCATGCGCGGAACCACGCCCGCGCCGAGCGATACAAGTAATGTATGCAATATTCTCTTTGGAATTTTGATATCCTCACGCTTTACAGAATCCACGCGGACACCTCCTCCTTATAATCCTCGATCAGGTGCATGACCGTGCCGTCACTTTCCAGCACGACATCACCCAAATATTCGTTTGTAAGCTCATTGATATGCCCCGCAAGCTCCTCCTCAAGCATGCCCGTTTGCAGCAAGAGGCGTGTGATCCCTTCCCTGTCCCCTGAGATAAGGCAGGAGAGATAGCGCATCTCCTCCTCGGAAAAGGATGGGGCATCCTCGGAAAGGAACGGCGCGGCGGAGGGACATGCGATTTCCCCGACGGACGACACAGTCTTTTCCGCAGACGGGGCAGGATCGGTCTCCCAAGGAGCAAGCGGCAGGCTCTCACCCATAAGCTCCTCTCCGTCGGGAAGCAAGATCCTTGTATTGTCCCAAGAGGCACTTTCGATCTCGCGTGCCGCCGCGAGAGAAATGCCGTGCGTGGGGGCATCGTACAAATGGTCGTATTCCGTAGGAGCCGCGGCGTGCGGATGCATTTTATCCGAAAGACCGCGGAAATAGTTATCAATATATTCGCGGTATGCAGGCTTCAGGGGCGGTACGGAAAGACGGCTTTTTACCGAAAGAATGGCACGGAGTCTGTTTTCCGCATGCTTCACCGCACCCGTAAGCACCGCACGCAAGGATATCGCATCCGAGGCGGCATAGTAAGACACCTCGATCCGCGAACGGATATGATGTGCACACAGCGAGCCGCAAAAGGCCTCTCGCGTGCGGCGTGTAACTGCACTTTGCCGAAAAAACGCCTCCCCCTCCGAAAAGGCCTCACGCAGGATGGGGATCACCGCGCGTGGAATATGCTCCGAAAACAGCGCGGCATGCTCCCCCTTGGCGTAACGGCTGTCACGGAAGCGGTAGTCCGAAAAAAATGCCAGCGCGGTATTGGCTCCCTCAGGTGTCAGCTTGCCCATGCCTCCCAGATAAAATTCCCGAAAGGAGGAAATCGGAAGCAGCTTGTCAAGAAAGGGTGCCAGCACATTGCTCGGTGCGGGCAGTGCATGCACGAGGCAATAATCCGCCACCCATTCCACCATGTATTTATCCACGCGCGGAAAGTGCTTGCGGTAGGCACTCCAAACGCGGCAAAGCAGGCCTAGCCCCTCTTTTGGAGGGATATAATCGGGCAGATTGATGATTTCGTAAACAAAGAGATAGAAATAGCTTTCCTCACAGCGCACATAATTCCCACGGCGCAATTCACTGCGCCAATAAAAATAGTAGGCGCGCTGTGCCTCTGTCAGCTGGGCGTATTGCGGAATGTAAGAGAAAAAATGCGCGAAGGGACATTCCCGCCCCTCAAAGAAAAGATAGCGGATGGCATCCTTGCGGAACTGTCCGTAAAAGCGATATTCGCCGCGGCGGCGCAGGATGCGCACACGCGTAACGAGGTCGTTGTCTGCGGGTGTATATTCCTCCAGCTCCATGTCCTCCGTTGCTTCGGCGTTGCCTGCGGAGGAAAAAGCGGTCAGGCGCGTGCGCGGTGTATCCGACCGCACGGACGAGGGGGCTCCCGTTGCAGCCGCCTCACCTTCGTTCACGGCTGTTACCTCGACCGTGCGCACCTCTGTAGAAAAAGGACGGAGAGGCATATTTGCTTTTGTTTTAGGGGTCAAGGCGGCAAGATCCCAAAAGGCATCCTTTTCCGCATCACTGATCCGTTTATCCATGCCACACCCCCCCTTTTCTCTTATTCTCTATATTATATCACGCTTACCCTAGCCTGTCAACGGAAAAAGTCGGTTTTTCCTTCTCTTTTTCGGCGTTGCCTGTCAGATTATTTTTATTTTTGAAAAAACACTTGACAACGGTGGAAACGTGTGGTAAAATAATACGCTAGTGAGGAATGACCTTGTCGTTCCCACTCCTTACCGCTTTATCGCGGTCAAAAGTCCATAAGGAGGTGTAGAAAGATGGAGAAGGTTATTTGTTCTTATGAAACTCTGTTCGTGATCAAGCCCGACCTCGGTGAAGAGGCTACCGCTGCTATCGTGAACAAGTTTACCTCGCTGATTGCTGACAACGGCGGCGCTGTTGAAACGGTCAACGAGGGGGGCAAGCGCAGACTCGCATACCCGATCGAGAAGTTCGTCGAGGGGTATTATGTGCTTGTGAACTTTAAGAGCGAATCTACTTTGCCGCTGGAGCTGAACCGTGTGTTCGGCATTACCGACGAGATTTTGCGTTACATCGTCGTCCGTGCGGATGAAGTAGCTGCTGCCCCGGCTGTTGAGGCCGCCCCCGCAGCAGAGGATCCTGCCGAAGCTACTGCGGCAGAAGAATAATTTTTGAATCACAAGGAGACGGAGCATTATGGCTAGCTTTAACAAGGTCATTTTGATCGGCAATCTCACAGCAGATCCCGAGCTCAAGCAGACCACATCCGGCGTTTCCGTCTGCCGCTTTTCCATTGCGGTACAGCGTCGCTACGGCCGCAATGAACAGGGTCAGACACCTGTCGACTTTTTCAACATTGTCGCATGGCGCCAATCCGCAGAGTTTGTTGCACGCTACTTCAAAAAAGGTCGTGCCATTCTGATTTCCGGCCAGATCCAGAACGATAACTGGACAGACCAGCAGGGTGTGAAGCGTTATTCCACCTCGATCGTTGCTGATGAAGTCACCTTTGTTGACTCCAACCGCGACGGGAATACCAATGCAAACGGTGCGCCTGCATCCGACAACCAGTACACGCCCGACTCCTATGGCACCCCCGCCTACAACAACGGTGGCGGCGCCGGCTTTGAGGAGATCACAAGCGACGACAATCTCCCCTTTTAAGCAAAACTCTTTTCGATGTCCTCTCGGACCAGGCTCGCGGCCTGAGGACTCTTTCGGAATTTGCGAGTCAGAAAGGTTTTGGTTCTTCCAATGGAGAGAAACAACGACAATCCGCGTCCTTTCCGTCCGAACCACAGAAAGAAGAAGGTTTGCATCTTCTGTGCGGACAAGATCGACGTCATTGATTACAAGGATGTAGCCAAGCTCAGAAAGTTCATTTCCGAGCGTGCAAAGATCCTTCCCCGCCGTGTTTCCGGCACCTGTGCAAAGCATCAGCGTGCTCTGAACACTGCCATCAAGCGCGCACGTCAGGTTGCTCTGCTTCCTTACGTAAGCGACTAAAGAGAAAAGCCCGTTCCGCAAGGAATGGGCTTTTCTCTTTCCACAAAGATTTTCCGTCCGTTCAGCTTTTCCCCTTGACATATCCGCGCGTTTGTGGTATAAATAGAGTGCATGAATTGCAAGCGAGGTTCCGTTATGAAGAAACTGAAATTTCGGATCACCCTTCTCGTCATTTTGGCGTCGGTGTATTCCTTGATATTTGCGCTCTCCATCCCCGTGCTCTGTCTGACCGCAGGGCGCGACATTCCTTGGATGGTCGTTTCCATTGTGCTCCTTGGCATCGGGATGGTGCTTTTGCCGCTCCTTTGGACTTTCTTTGGTCTTTTTGTTCCGCTCTCCTCCATTGTAAGTGCCATTGAAAATGAAAAGATCTACGAGGTAGACGAGCTTGCTGATGCCCTCGGCATTTCACGCAAGCGTGCGGCGCGGCGCATTTCCCGTGTACTGCATTATAGGCTTCTGCGCGGCTATTATTTTGACGGATTGCGCGTGCACCCCACCTACCGCCTTGGCAAGTATGTTCACGCCTGTCCTTTGTGTGGTGTCACCTTTGCCACAGATTGCAAGGATGCGGTTTGCGCAAGGTGCAACAAGCTGCTTGACTGATTCCGAGGAGAGCCTTCCCTCTCCTCTTTTTCTTTTTCAAAAATTTTTGTTGACAAATCCCTTTTTATCGGATATAATAATTAAAAACGAGGAAAAGAAGGAGTACGCGTACTCTGACTCTGCAGAGAGAGGGCGGTTGCTGTAAGCCCTTGGGCGGATGCGCGGAAGCAGTCTTGGAGTTGTCGCTTTGAACCTAAGTAGAAGCGAACGGGTGCCTCCCGTTACAGAGGTGCGGCATGCAAGTGCCGACAGAGAGCGGAGAGTTTTCTCCGAATTCAGGTGGTAACGCGGATTTTTCGCCCTGAACGACGTTTGTCGCTCGGGCGTTTTTTGTTCTTGAAAGGAGATCATGATGAACGAGAAGATTTTGAAGCTTTTGACAAAGGACGCGCGGATGTCCCCCGCAGAAATGGCGGCCACGCTTGGCTTAACAGAGGCAGAGGTATCCGTCTCCCTGCGCGCCATGGAGGAGAGCGGCATTATTCGCGGGTATAAGGCTGTCATAGACTGGGAAAAGACCGAGAAGGCGTACGTTTCCGCCATCATTGAATTAAAGGTCACCCCGAAGGCGGGCTACGGCTTTGAGGAGATCGCCGAGCGCGTTGCACGCTATCCCGAGGTGGAGGCAGTCTATTTGATGTCGGGTGTGTACGACCTCAGCGTCGTTGTGAAGGCAAAGACCTTCCAGGACGTTGCTATGTTCGTAGCCAAGGAGCTTTCCACGCTGGATTCCGTCACCTCAACGGCTACGCACTTTGTTCTTCGCCGTTACAAGGAGCTGGACGTAGCCCTTGGAGCCAAGGAAACCGATGAGAGAGGAATGTTCTCCTTATGCTGAATTACGACCGTATTTTGAACAGCACAATCAAGGATACGCGCCCCTCGGGCATCCGTAAATTCTTTGATATTGCCGCCGAGATGGACAATGTGATCTCGCTTGGTGTCGGAGAGCCGGATTTTCTCACACCGTGGAAGATCCGCCTTGCCGCGATCAAGACGCTGGAGCGCGGCAAGACACGTTACTCGGCAAACCACGGTCTTGCCGAGCTGCGCCGTGAGATCGCCGCCTATCTTAACCGCCGCTGTGCGCTCTCCTACGACCCCGAGCATGAAATTCTTGTCACGGTTGGTGGCAGTGAGGCGATTGATGCGTGCCTACGTGTGATCACCAACCCGGGTGATGAGATCATCATTCCCCAGCCGAGCTACGTTTGCTACGAGCCGATCGCACGCATGGCAGGCGGCACTCCCGTGATTATTGAAACCAAGGCTGAAAACGGCTTCAAGGTCACCCCTGCCGAGCTGCGCGAGAGGATCACCCAGCGCACCAAGGCACTGATCCTTCCCTACCCCTGCAACCCTACGGGCGCGATCATGGAGCGCGCAGATCTTGAGGCCATTGCCGAGGTTTTGCGCGAAACGGATATTGTGGTCATCTCGGATGAGATCTATTCCGAGCTGACCTACGGCGAGGGACGCCACGTATCCCCTGCCGAGATCGACGGTATGCGTGAGCGCACGGTCGTGATCAATGGATTTTCCAAGGCCTTTTCCATGACGGGCTGGCGTATGGGCTACGCTTGCGGCCCTGCTCCCATTATGCGCGAGATCCGCAAGATTCATCAGTACGCCATTATGTGCGCCCCCACGACCTCGCAGTACGCCGCCGTTGAAGCGTTGCGCTCCTGTAATACCAACGTACAGGAAATGCGCGAGGAATACGATATGCGCCGCCGCCTGATCGTGTCCGGCTTT
>JAZOOW010000099.1:0-3254 GCA_045655145.1 Eubacteriales bacterium
ATATTTTTGCTTCGCAAAAGTGATATTGCTCCCTCTGGTCGCAGTGGTATTCTATTCGCCTTTGTTACTTCAAACGCGCGTAGCGCATATCACTGCCGTAGGCAATATCACGCAGGTCGTGCATATCACTCGCCGCAGGTGAATAGAGTTGGCACACCTGCTTTATCGCAGGTGCGCCACGGCATCGCTTTTTTGTTAGCGGTATTGATTTTTGTAGGTGCCGGCTTTGGCATTTTTAATGGCATTACTCACTAGAATATAGGTGCCCATTGCAATTACATAGATGATCGTAAAGAGAAGAAGGAGTGCAAGAACTGTAGGCACGGCACTCATCCTTGCACCGATCAGGACAAACACGACAAAAAAAGAAATAAGGGATGCTAAATAGTGAAAGACAAGACGGAGCGGAAAGGGGAATCGCGGTATTGAAAGCGTAAAATTGGCACCGCCGAGAAGGAGGGAAAATCCAAAAACAGACATAACGGATGTGATCTCGATCGCATCACCGAAGACGGGAAAGGCTACTCCCAAAAGAAAGAGAAGCATCGTCAGAACGGTATAGCTCACACAGGCGTGAACAAGCAGCTTTTTTACATAGAACATAACAGGCTTCATGTGATTTCCTCCCTATACGTCTAGGATACCACAAGTAACGGAAAAAAGCAAGTCCAATTTTTAATCATGCTACAAAATTTTCTAAAAACGGCTTTTTTTCGTGTTGTACGGCCATCGAGAAAATATATTCTAAAACGAGTTGACAAGTGAGAGATAAAAGTGTATAATTATTCATGTGTCAACAGCTGTTGCATATAATATTTATTGAAGAAGGATGCGTCAAGACGCAAGAGATGGTTATGAATAGACGTTTGGCAAGAGAAATTGCATTCAAGCTCCTGTTTGAGAAGGAATTTCATAAGGATCGGTCTGAGGAGGAGCTGTACGCTACCTCGCAGGCTACCCAGGAGTTTGAGGATGATGCCTATATACGCGATGTCTTTTTCGGTGTGCTGGCTCACCGTGAGGAGATCGATCAGCAGATTGAAAAAAACAGTCGCGGCTGGAAAAAAACGCGCATATCTCCCGTTTCCTTGGCGGTGATGCAGCTTTCCGTATATGAAATGCTTTATCGAAAGGACATCCCTCTCCATGTTTCTATCAATGAGGCACTTGAGCTTGTTAAGGCATATGATGATGAGGGGGCACGCGCGTTTGTAAACGGCATCCTGCACGCCGTTTCCGTAGAAGCCGGGGCAGAACGCGATGAAAACTGAGATCTATCTCGGCATTGATACAAGTAACTACACCACCTCACTTGGCCTTGTCGACGAAGCGGGGCGCGTGCTGGCAAATATAAAGCGTCCGCTTCCCGTAGCGGAGGGGGCGCGCGGGCTCCGTCAATCGGATGCCCTTTTTGCGCATACGAAAAATATGCCCTCGGCCATGGAGGAATTGCGGCAGGTCTTGGGCGGTGCGCATCTCGCGGCGGTGGGCGTGTCTACCCGTCCGCGGAATCTGGAGGGCTCCTACATGCCGTGCTTTTTGGCGGGAGTGTCTGCCGCGCATGCGGTGTCGGCCACGCTGGGCATTCCGCTTTACGGCTTTTCGCACCAATGCGGTCATTTGATGGCCGCCATTGTTTCCTCGGGGCGTGAGGATCTTCTTTCCCGTCCCTTTGGTGCCTTTCATGTATCGGGCGGTACAACAGAGCTGCTTTCCGTACACGCTGTTGAGGGCGGCTTTTCCGCACTTCACATTGGCGGAACGAAGGATCTCAATGCAGGACAGGTGATCGACCGAATCGGTGTAGCCATGGGTCTTCCGTTTCCGGCAGGAGCTTATATGGAGGCTCTCGCACTGGAAAACACAAAACGGATCCCGAAAAAGAAGCTGGCAACAGACGGTGCTTTTCTGAATCTTTCGGGGCTTGAAAATATGGCACTTGCGCTGTATCGGGAAAGCGGTGATAAGGCACTCACCTCGGCTTTTGTACTGGATTATATCGCCCGTGCGCTTATTTATCTGGGAGAATATTATCTTGACACCTACGGTAAAGCTCCGCTTTTGTTTGCCGGTGGTGTAATGTCCAATACGATTATAAGAAAGCGGCTGGAGGCGCACTTTGATGCGGCGTTTGCGGAGCCGTGCCTGTCTGCCGATAATGCGGTGGGGATCGCGGCACTTACACGCCGTGCGTACAGCTTGGCATCTCTCGGAAAGGGAGGCTGATATGGATCTCCAAAAATTTCGTGCATTGGCGGGTGCTGCAGGTGCCTCTTCGGTAACCGTTGCGGAGCATCCACAGAAATCTTCTGCGCTTGATGGCAGGGATGCGCTCACGGTGTCACGCCTCAACGAATATATCCATGCGCTCCTTGCATCCGACACAACGCTTGCCGATCTCACCGTGCGCGGAGAAATATCCAATTTTGTGGCACATCGCTCCGGGCATTGCTATTTTTCTCTCAAGGACGAGGGGGCGTTGATCCGTGCCGTCATGTTCCGCACGGTGGCCTCTCGCCTGCACTTTCGCCCGGAAACAGGGATGAAGGTGCTGGTCCGCGGGCATGTTTCCGTGTATGAAAGGGATGGCCAATATCAGCTGTATGTACCCGATATGGAGCCGGACGGCATCGGCTCGCTGTATCTTGCCTTTGAGGAGCGCAAGCGGCGACTGGAGGCCGAGGGGCTGTTTGATGCCGCGCGCAAGCGTCCGCTCCCGCGCTACCCCTCCCGTATCGGGGTGATCACCTCGCCCACGGGGGCCGCCATTCGCGATATCCTGCACATTCTGGCGCGGCGTTATCCGTCGGCTGAGGTGCTTTTGTATCCTGCGCTTGTGCAGGGAGAGGAGGCACCGCTTACCATGATCAGCGGCCTACGCTGGTTTAACAGCCATCGTGCCGCGGATGTACTGATCATCGGACGGGGAGGCGGCTCCTTTGAGGATCTGTTTGCCTTTCAGGATGAGGGACTGGCACGGGAAATTGCCGCATCCGAGATCCCTGTGATCTCTGCTGTAGGACATGAAACCGATTTCAGCATTTCGGATTTTGTGGCCGATCTGCGCGCTCCCACCCCCTCGGCGGCGGCAGAGCTTGCCGTCCCCGATATAGAAGATCTGGCAGAGCGCATTGCCCAGATGCGTGCGCGAATGCGTACAGGGCTGCGTACAACAGTCGCGCATAGAAGAGAAAAGCTCCTTCATCTTGCCTCGCGCCCGATCTTTCGCCGTGCGGACCGTCTTTTTGACGGAC
>JAZOOW010000100.1:0-7970 GCA_045655145.1 Eubacteriales bacterium
TCATTCGTCATAACCCCCAGCGCTGCCGCGAAAGCGGCCGCGCTTTTTATTGTAAAACGAAAACCACGCGACAGTCCCGGGGTTCAAAAGAGGTTAACCGATGAAAGGAAATCCTCCAAATATGGTATAATTAGTTCGACCTGCCAGTCAAAACTAAAAATACATATTTGGAGGATTTATCTATGAAAAAGGTTACCATAAACAATAATAGTTTAGCACATACGAGCTCAAATTGCAAGTACCATATACCCCCCGTTTTTACGGGGGGATATTTATTGCAATTTCATCCGTAATAGTGAATATCCATTTCATTAAGAAGGCTGTTGCCTGCCACATCAATAGCGATCTGCTTCCATGCTTCCGCGGTGCCGCGGTAGGACACAGAGGCAACCGCATCGCAGCCGTAGAAGGCGCGGGCGGCAACCGTGGTAAGGGCAGCCGGAAGCTCGATCGATACAAGGGAGGAGCAGCTCTCAAAGGCACTCTCGCCAATCGTTGTTACCTTGGCGGGAATCGTGATATCAAGAAGATCCACACAGCCAAAGAAGGCCTTTTCTCCGATCTCGGTAAGTGAATTGACACCGGGGAACTTGACACGTTCAAGCTGCAAGCACCCGTAGAAGGTCGAGGAACCGATCTTTTGTACATACTTGGGAATGGTGATCTCACGAAGGGCAAAGCATGCATAAAAGGCGGAATCACCCAAAGTGATCAAGGATGTGGGCAGTGTGATCTGCTCCAGTGCGCTACAGGCCATGAAGGCACCCGTTCCGATCGTGGCAACTGCATTTCCAAACTGTACGTTCTTAAGGGCGGTACAGTAGGAGAAGGCCCCCTCGCTGACCTCCTTAAGGCTGTTCGGCAGGCGGATGGACGCCAAGGACGTACAACCGGAGAATGCACCGGAGCCCATGCTGAACAAGGATTCGGACAAGGTCACGTTTTTAAGCGCGGTACAGCCCATAAAGGCAGAATCGCCGATATAAGAAACCGATGTGGCGGGCATCTCCACGGTAACGAGAGAAAGACAGTTGAGGAATGCGCCGCTTGCGATCATGATGTTGTTCTCCGAGAAAAGAACATAGGCCACGCCCTGCCCTGCAAAGGCACGCGGGCCGATCATATTGACCGCATGCTCCCCGATCTTATTGGGAACGGTGATGCTCTTGTCGCCGCCAAAATATTTGGTGATGACCGCATAAGTGCCTGCCTGCGCAGATTCATACAGCACATACCGATAATTTCCGTACGTGAATATCTCGTTACGGTCCACCCCGAAATATATCGCCTCTCCGATCGCCTCTGACCAACCGTCCTCCCAAGAAATGCTATCTTCAGTAGCGGCACAGTACAGAACAAGACGGGGAGTGTTATAAAAGGCATCCATGGCCACAAAGCTAACGGATTCGGGAAGGTAGATCTCCGAGAGCATCTGACAGCCGCTGAAGGAATAGGAATGGATCGAGGTCAGCGTTTCGGGAAGGAAGAGTGTTTCAAGCGCGGCACAGCGGTAAAACGAGTATCCCTCAATGACTTGCAGCCCACTCGGGATCGTGATACGCATCATACCGGGACATTCCGCAAATGCATAGCTCGGAATCGTCTTGAGCGAAGAGGGCAGGACCGCCCATTCAAGCTTCGAGCAACCACGGAAGGCCGATACCCCAATGGAGGTAACAGAATCCGGCAGTGTCAAGGAAAGCAAGGAGGTACAGTCACGGAAGGCCTCCTTACCGATAGAAAGCAATCCGTCCGGGAAGACAACGTTGACAATGTTTTCTACACCGCGGAAGGCACCGCTTGCGATGGATACGGTATCCGCGCGCAGGGTGACGGTAGCGGCAGAGGGGGGAGTTCCCTTGTAACGGTAGAACACACGGCCGGCGTAAACAGGCTCATTTTCAGGCTTTGCAAAATACCACTCCGTGGTCTGCAGAGCCGTTCTGTCGATCTCCACAACGCTCTCGGGGAAGGATATCTCCGCAAGAGCAAGACAATTTTCAAAGGCACGGTCACGGATCAGAGTAACGCCGTCGGGAATATTCACGCTTTTCAGCTTCAGGCATCCGGAGAACAGGCTGCTCTCCAGCACGGTGATCCCCTGCGGAAGTCGGAGGCTTTCCAGCGATAAGCAACCATGGAAGGCATACTTCCCGATCGTTTTTACCGTTGTGGGAATCTGCACATCCGTTAAAGCATGGCAACCCTCAAACGCATCCCGGCCGATAGCGGTGATCCCCTCCTCGATCGTGACGCGGGAAAGCGAGGTGCATCCGTAGAACATACTGCGCGGAATACTCCCGATACGGGCAGGAACGGTAAAGGAGCCAAGGGATGTGCATTGCGAGAATACGCCCTCCTCCATAACGGTCACACCGTCACCGACAAAGCTCGTAAGACTTGTACATCCGTAAAAGGCCTTTGCCCCCAGACGCTTGACCGAAGCAGGCAGTGTCACGCTTTTAACGGTGGTACAGTTTTCAAAGGCGTACGGTCCGACCTCGGTAACAGGAAGCGTGCGTGCGGTCGCCTTGTCCGTAGCGGGAACGGTCACCGTAGCAGGCACCTGTACGTTTTCAGCCTTGCCCTCATACCGATACAGGATCAGATAATCGGTTTTATCCTCATAGGTGAACTCGCCAACCGTTACCTTGGTCAACAGCTCCTCCGGTGTTTCCGGCGTTGGCTGATGGTCAAGGCGCGGCTTCTCACAAGCGGAAAAAAGGCACAGAAGCACCGCCGCACAAAGAAGCGTAAGGATCCGTAAAAGCTTTTTCATACAAACTCCATAGCGCCCTGCGGGCGCATACTTGACAAAATATACTTCATTGTACCACATTTCGCGCGACTTGTCAATGAAAGCACCGCGCGGAATATGTGACTTTTTTTCAAACAAGGCTATTCGCTTTTCCTTTTCTGCAAAAAACGGCGCAAGAACAGCAAAACAAGCACCGTGGCCGCACCGAGAAGTGCGCCGAGGGTATCCAAGAGAAGATCGGAAAGCTCCGTGGCTCTACCCGGCACGAAAAACTGGATCGTTTCGTCCACGGCTGCCGTCAAGGCACAGGCAAGCCCTCCCAAGAGATAAAAAGAACGGGAAGGACGGAGATGAAAAAGAAGAAGCGTGACCTCGGCTCCCAAAAGAGCAAATTCGGCCATATGCGCCAGCATACGGATAAGGGCACCAAAGGAAGGGTCTTCATAAATCTCTTCGGGCAACCCGAGGGCCTTCCCCAAAAACGCACTCACCATGCCGCTTTGGGCGCCCGAAGCCTCCGCGCCCCGCAAGGAATTTCCGAAGATAAAGCAAACGGTCAGAAGGATCAAAAGAAGCAAGAAGGCCGTCACAAGAGGTGAGCGTCGCATATCACTTCCCTCCCATTCCGCGCAAAAGCTCCTTTTCTGAAAAGACATATTTCCCGTTGCAGAAGCGACAAACGGCCTCAAGCTCACGGGGCTTTCCCTCTGCGGTCTGCTCATCCAGCATGCCGAGGACAGCATTCCGTCCAAGGCGGCAAATGCCGTCATACATGCGCTCACGCGAGCAGTTGCAGGCGTAGGCTACCTCTAGCTCGTCAAAGGGATCATAGGGGATGCCGCGAAGGGCAAGGTCGGCGATCTCAAGGTTTGTCATGCCGCG
The DNA here is from genome assembly GCA_045655145.1 of Eubacteriales bacterium. GTDB lineage: Bacteria > Bacillota > Clostridia > Oscillospirales > CAG-272 > UBA1740. Next base: position 3,641 of record JAZOOW010000100.1, read on the forward strand.
GCGGAAGCAATCGGAAATGCCCGAAAGCTCTGCGGCATTGCGTTCGAGAAGCGCGATCGTTTCCTCGGCGGCAAAGGGGAGCAGCTGAATCAGGACACCGCCTGCCGCAAGGCAGGTGTAGTCCACATCGACAAGCACACCGAGGGCGCAAAGCGTGGGGATCTGCTCGCTCTCGGCAAAATAGGCGGCAATATCCTCGGCGATCTCACCGCTCCGAAGTGCAACCGTGCCGCTTTGCGGATGCTCTGCGCCCTGAATGTCGCGTATCAGCGAAAGCGTGCCGCTTCCCACGGCCGCACTAACATTCAGCTTGCCGTTTGATTTCTTCGGCGGATCGACCAGCGGATTTTCAATATAGCCGCGCACGTTACCGAAATAGTCCCCGACGGTAAGAAGTCTTCCCGCCTCGCCGTCCCCTTGCAGGGACACCGTGACGGTATCTCCGTTTTCAGGGAGCATAACACCGATCATCGAGGTGGCCGTCAAAAGACGCCCGAGTGCCGCCGAAGCGGTGGGTGTCGTCTTATGGTAACCGATCGCCGCATTGACGATCTCACGGGAATTGAGCACGGTGATACGGGCACTTCCGTCGCGTGTCATTCCGCGCAGCATATGTGAATAATGAATAGACTTGCTCATACTTCCTCCTTAACGGCGCGTGCCGTTATGTAATAGCGCTCGGTGGTGTCCTTGATTTGTCCGTGTGCAAAATCGCCCACGACCGAGAGAAGCTCAAATCCCGTTTCCCGCAAAAGACGGCGAAGCGTCAGCAAGGAATAGCACCGCTCTCGCCTGTGGGCATCTCTGCGCACATAGCGTCCGTCCGCCTCCTCCGAGAAAAGAGTAATATAAAAATCACAAAGGCCGCTTTGGGAACGAAAATCGTTCTGCCAGGCGCAGACAACGCCGTCGGCTTCTAAAACGTAATCTCTCTGTCCGTAGATCTCGGAAAACTTGTAGGGGCTGTTGATGTCGAAAAGGAACAGTCCGTTCGGAACGAGATAATTATGCACGAGCGAAAACACACGCCGAAGTGCGGTCCGATCCGTAATATGGTTTATCGAATCCAAACAGGACACAACGGCATCCACCGTTCCATAGAGCTCAAAGTCGCACATGTCCTGGCAGAGATATAAAACATCTTCGTCAAGCCCCGTCTCCTCGGCGCGTGCACGCGCCACAGCCAGCATCTCGGGCGAGGAATCCAGGGCGACCATATCATACCCACGGCGGGCAAGCTCCAGCGTCATGCTCCCCGTGCCGCAGGCAAGATCAAGCACCTCACGCACACCGTGGGGAAAGTATTGCTTGAAATCCTCCTCTAAAAAATCTGCCCATGCAGCGTAGTCGATCTCTCCGTTCAGGGCATCGTAAAAAGGGGCAAGCAGTGTGTAGATATCCTGCATGATTACCTCCCGTTTTTTGTGTCGTCGGCCGTTGCCGCAGGGTTGAAAAGAGGGTGATATGCACCGCGTCCGTCCGCAAAGCGCGCACGCACGCTTGCAAGGTCAAGTCGATCTGTAACATACGCACGCCGAAGCAGCTCTGCCGGAATATATCCGTCATATTTATCGAATATCGGATGTTCTCCGGAGGCTACAAGGTCATCAGCTGTGATGCCTCCGTCTGCCAAAAGGGAGGAGAGCACGGCCAAAAAACGCTCTCCTGCATCAGCCCCTGCCTTGAAGGTGATATAGTGGCAGGCCTCACTGCTTACATCGGATATTCCAAGCTCTCCCGCCATGCGCCGCAAAAAGCGGCGCAGCGTGCGAAAGGGGCGGGTTCCCAGCCACGGAAAGAGGGCATAGCTGTTTCCACCAAGAGAAATCAGCATGCTTTTTTCCATGCCCGTCTGCTGTGCAAGGCGGCGTGCAGTTGCAAGACGCGCGGCGGCATTTGGCTGCAAATAAGGATATTCCTCGGTGCCGAAAAGCACCTCGCGCATCTTTTCAAGAATACGGGTATGGATCTCACCGCTGTCGCCCGGCCAGGAGATCTCCATCTTCCCTTCCACCGACTTAACGTAAATAAGACGGCGCGGAATATCTACCTCGGTGACCTCCCATACACGCCCTGCCAGAGCAAAGCGATCGCCGACGGGGGGCGGCGTTGTGATGGTGCCGATCTCATCCGATTCAGAGCGTACGGTAAAATCCTCGCTGTCGCGGAATACGGCGTAAAACTGGTAGCTGTTGATGATGCGCTCTCCGCGAAGACCGATGATGAGCCCCTTTTCCTCTGTCATTTCCAAATATTCGTTCTCCAGCATGGAAAGAAGGAGCGCGCGATAAACCTCCGCATCCACCGAGGCAAAGGGGGGCAGTGTCAGTATGCGCTCTGCAAGCGCACGCGGCGTCAACTCACCCGACGAGGCAAGCAGGCTGAGTGTCTGATGGAACAGAAGACTCATGGGCATCTTACGGACGCGTGGCGGCTCAATAAACCGCTCTGTGCGATAGAGCTCCACAATGGCAATGGCACGCAAGAGAGAAAACGGGATAAGCTGTGGCAAGGGTGTGTTCGGAAGCGGCGTTTCCTCGCGGAGCACCGCGATCATTTCTGGCGGCTCTCCGCGCCGTCCCGAGCGACCGAGGCGTTGGAGAAAGCCCGAGACCGAGGTAGGTGCATCCATCTGCGCCACGCGCTCAAGGCGCCCGATGTCAATACCAAGCTCCATCGTCACGGTAGCGCAGGTCACGATGTTTTCCTCTCCCGCTTTCATCTTATGCTCGGCCTCCTCGCGGAGGGCGGCGGAGAGATTGCCGTGATGGATATAAAAAAGATCTGCCTCGCCGCGCTTTCTCGCAATCTGACGGAGCGTGGCGGTCACATACTCGGTTTCCTCACGGGAATTTGAAAAAACCAGCGCACGCTTGCCCTTGACGGCATCATAGAGAAATTCATAGCCCGGATCTAAAAGCGCACGGGCATCCTCTTCCCCACGCTTCGGCTGATCCACCTGATCAAGCTGTGGATTTTGAATATAAAAATGGGCAAAGGCCAACCGCCAGCGCAGCTTTTCCTGTAAAGCGTGCGGTGTTGCTGTGGCACGGCCGCTTCCTGCACCGAGCCATGCCGCCGCCAAGGAAAGATCGCCAAGCGTGGCGGAGAGGCCTATACGGCGAGGTGCATGCCCGATCATACGCGAAAGGCGCGAGAGCTGGCAGATAACCTGATTGCCGCGATCGGTACCGATCAAGGTATGGATTTCATCAAGAACGATATACCGCAGACCACCGAAAATACGCAAAAGATCACTGCCGCGACGGATCAGCATGCTTTCCAGTGATTCGGGTGTGATCTGCAAAATGCCCGAGGGATGCTTGAGAAGCCTTTCCTTTTGAGAAGCCCCCACATCCCCATGCCAATGCGTAACGGGGATGGCGGATTCCCGTAAAAGCTCCTCCATCCGAGAAAACTGGTCATTGATCAGACTTTTTAGGGGTGCTATATAGAGCACGCTGACGCTCTCCCTTTCGGGAGGGCGGTCATACAAATCGGCGAGGATCGGAAAGAAGGCAGCCTCTGTCTTGCCGGAGGCGGTAGCACCCGCAAGGAGCAGGTTGTCCTCACTCTCAAGGAGCACACGGGCGGCATCCAGCTGTGCCTCACGCAGGCTCTCCCAGCCGTGGCTGTATATATATTCGCGTATAAAAGGAGGAAAACGCCGAAAAAGGCGATCAGCCTCGGTCATGGGAGCCTCCTTTCTCCCACCGCCAATGACGGTGGATTAAAAATCAAGATCTGCTAGGGAAAATGCGTTTTTCCCTTCTGTGGGCGAGGCAGAATTGCCTGTATCAACCTCCCCCTCGAAAGAAGCACCGTCTTGGGTGCAGAGAGCCTCCAAGGCCTGCTTCCCCATCACATCGGCAAAGGACAGTGACGGATTTTCATGCAGGATATGGAGCATAGAAAGATAATCGCGTATGATCTCACGGGGGGTGATCAGCTCCTCGGCCCCTGCACGGGCAAGCTCGGTGCGGAGGAAGGTAATCATATCCTCCGAGGAAAGCGGCTCGGCGATCCCCTGTGCAGTGGCAAAGAGGGCGGTAAGGCGGGCAATGAGCGCGAGAAGCTCATCATCCGAGAGGCGGCGCAGGCGGATCACGGGAGAAGAAAGGGTGGTGTACCCCTCCCCAACAAAGCGGCTGTCTGCCAAGCGACTGCGCAGAGCCTCATAGCTGAAAAGACCACGGCGTGTATCCTCGAGGAACTGGGGCGTGCCGCCAAAAATGACCATCAGCCCTTCTGCACGCCCTTGCAGGGTGTCGTTGAAGATCGCAAGCAGCTTTTCATAGTTTGCCTCACGGGAGATGCGATTGGGGATCTT
>JAZOOW010000101.1:0-7830 GCA_045655145.1 Eubacteriales bacterium
GAAGGTGCATGGGCAGGCTCGCCGCTACAAAGAGGACAAGCAGGAGAAGTACTGTGGGCGTTGCGTGTGCGACACCGAAGGTAGAGCCTGCGATCAGCACTGCCCCAAGGATGCCGCCGATCGAAAGGAGGATGCAGCCAAGGCGGATCCTGTTGAAGGGATAGCAAAGGAATACAAGGTTGACAAACCCCGTCATAGTCAGCACAAGAACCAGAAGCGTGTGCGCCGCATCGGTAGACATCGGGATCGCAAAGCGGAGGAAGTAGGCGACAAGCACGTTCAAAAGGATCATGATGCCATCGGGAATACATTGCTTCAACACCGTGGAGATAAAGCGTCCCTCGATCAGGGAGCTGTTTGGCTGCAATGTGAGCAAGACGGAGGGGAGCCCCGTTACAAACACCTCAAACATAAAGAGCGAGTTCGGCTCAAACGGATAAGGCATCATGGCACAGAGGCAGAACAGGGAAAGAGAAATGGTGAAAAAGGTCTTCATGAGGAACAGGGTAGAGGAGCGCTGTACATTGTTTACAACCTGCCGTCCCTCACGGACAACCGCGGGGAGGGTGGCAAAATTGTTGTCAAGGAGTACGATGTTGGAAAGACTGCGCGCCACCTCACTACCGTCGGCCATTGCAATGCTGCAGTCGGCCTCCTTCAGTGCCATGGTGTCATTGACGCCGTCGCCCGTCATGGACACAACGTAGCCGCATGCACGCAGGCGGCGGACAAGTGCCAGCTTTTGGTCGGGGGTAACACGGCCAAAGACGGTGTAGTCGTCTGCAATGGCAGCTACCTCCTCCTCGCTCATTCCCTCAAGCGAGATGTAATGCTCTGCGTTTTCAACGCCCACGCGGCGTGCAATGGCAGATACGGTGATGGGGTTGTCACCCGAAATGATTTTTACCGAGACCTTGTTCTCGCGGAACCACGCAATCGTGTCGGCGGCCTCCTCGCGGATATGATCCTCCAGCACGATGAAGGCAAGCGGTTGCATCCCTGTGGGGAGAGAATCGGTGTCGGTTTCTATGGGAGAGCCGGCTAAAAGAAGCACGCGCTGTCCCTTGGCGGCATAGGTCGAGAGCTTATCCGTCAGCACGGCGGGCAGCTCCTCAATACCGAGGAATTCGGGCGCGCCGATGGCAAAGGTACCAAGGCCCCGAAAGGCAGTTGCGGTAAATTTGCGCTTGGAGGAGAAGGGGATGTTGTAGGTCACCGTCAAAGGCTCCTTTGCGGTGTAATAACGGTTCAGCGCATCGGAGGTGAAGTTTGCCGTACTTTGTGCCGCCATGATCGCGGCGATCACATTGGCATTCTCTGCGGTGCCAAGACGTGCGATCTCTTCCTCGGCCACCACGCGCATCGTTCCGTCGGTAATCGTTCCCGTCTTGTCAAGGCAAAGCATGTTGGTGCGCGCCAGCATTTCAATACTGTACGCGTCCTTCACCTTGGCCTTTTTTCGGGAAAGCTTGACAACGCCCAGAGAAAAGGCAACGGTGATCAAAAGGAACATGCCCGCAGGGATCATGCCCTCAAGCGAGCCGGCTGTTTTGAGAAGGGCGTCGCGCACCTCCATGGAGGCGGCATTGTTGAGATACATAATGACTGAAAAGGGAAGAATAAAAATACCGATATACTTGATGATGCGGTTGATGTCGCGGAATAGGTAGGACTGCGGTGCCTTGAAGGCCTTCACGCGCTTGGCTACGGATTGAATGTAATTGTCCTCGCCTACGCGGTCAATGCGCGCATGACAGCCGCCGGAAATGATGTAGCTGCTGGCAAAAAGGCTGTCGCCCTCGCTTTTCTTGATCGCGTCGGATTCACCCGTTAGCATGCTCTCATTGACCTCGACTGTACCGGAAAGGACAACGGCATCTGCGGGGATCTGATTGCCGGCTTCCAGGAAAACAACGTCATCAAGCACAAGGTCGTCGGCAGGGATCAGGACGGTATTGCCATCCCGTACCGTGCGTATGAGCGGCCGCGTGACCAAATTCAGCTTTTCAAGCGTATGCTTTGCCTGAAGCTCGGTGATGATGGCAATGGCTGTGTTGGCAAGGATCACGACCACAAAAAAGAGCTGGTCATATTCACCCAGAAAGAGAATGACACCGATGATGACAGCCCAGATCAAGTTAAAATAGGTGCAAATATTATCAGCAAATATTTTCCAGGTTGGCTTGGCGGAGGATTTTTTTACGTAATTGGTATACCCCTCATCAATGCGCTGTGCTACCTCAGCCGATGAAAGTCCGGCATCCGGTGCAGGCGTGTAGCGCGTGGGGGTAGCGGTGGTACGCTTTGCTCGTTTCATAGAAAACCTCGCATAGAAGGAGTATATACAAAAAATTGAGTATATTCTATTATACTTCCATTTTTTTGATAAATCAAGGCTTTTTGCGGAAAAAAGAACCTTCCTTTGAAAAAGTTTCTTGGCTTTTTTCTCATTTTCTGCTATAATTGAAAGCGGAAGGTGGGGGAGAATATGCCAAAAATAAGAAAAGCACAAACGGGAAAAAAGCATGCAGACGGGGAGGAAAAGAGCCTCCTCCTTGACGGTACGCTCGTGCCCTTTCTGTTTTTTCGCAAGCATGTACGCAATCTGAATGCGCGGATCCGTTGGGATGGACGGCTTCTTGTATCCGCGCCGTATACCTGCCCTTATCGGGAGGTGGAACGGTTTTTACAGGCAAATGCCGCACGCCTTTTGACCTCGCTCCGAAAAAGAGATGAGCAAAAAAGGGAAACTACCCTTGCCTTTGAAAATGGGGAAAGGATTCCTATCCTCGGTGTGCCGCATACGCTCATTTTGCGTGAGGGTACACCTGCTTCTGCTTGCATGGAGGACGGATGCCTGACGGTCAACTGTTCCCAAAAAGCAGGAAAGGACGGAGCACGCACTCTGCTCGCCGCATGGCTGGCAGATGTCGCAAAAAAAGAGATTGGTGCTATCTGCCAAGAAATATACTCCGAATTTTTCTCAGATTTGTTTCCGTATCCGACCGTGCGTTTCCGGAAAATGACCGCCTCGTATGGGAATTGCCGTAAGGATAAAGGGATAATCACCTTTAATCTGCGCCTGATCTATGCGCCGCGTGATGCGATCGCTTACGTGGTGATGCATGAGCTTGTACATATGCTTCATCCCGATCATTCAAGCAGGTTTTATGCCGCGCTTTCTGCACGCATGCCGGATCACCGAGAGAGAAAACGGCTCTTGCGTGATATCCCGCTTCGGAACGATCCCTTTCTCTGATCTGTGAATTTTTCTTCACCCTCTTTACTTTCTGCGCAAAACGTGCTATAATGCTCCTGTAGAGCTTGCTCGACATATTTTTCAAAGGAGGCGCTTATGCTGCCTGAGGCCTTGTATACACTCGAGATCAACGGAAACAAGATCTTTGAGATCCACATGTACGGCATACTGGTTGCGATCGGTATTTTCGCCGCATTTCTTTCTATCTTTGTGTACTGCAAAAGGTTACATATTCCCGACGGCTTTGTGGATTTTATTTTCTACAACGGTGTTGCTTCTATCCTGTTCGGATTTTTCTCGGCTGCGCTCTTTCAGTCGGTGTATAATTTTATCGAGAATCCGGAGCGTGGCTTCCGCCTTGGTGTAGGCATCACCTTCATCGGGGGACTCATCGGCGGTGCGCTGTTCTTTCTGCTCATTTACTTTATCTTCCGCTGTCGGCTGAAAAACAGCCTGGCCGAGGTGATCTCGGTGATCCCGTGTGCCATTTTGGTGGCGCACGCCTTTGGTCGCGTCGGGTGCTTCTTTGCGGGCTGCTGCTACGGCACGGAAACCGATAGCTTCCTCGGTGTGCAGTTTCCGAACCTTGCGCATCCTGTGTATCCTACCCAGCTGTATGAGGCGATTTTCCTGTTCCTCATGTTTGCTCTTTGCTCCTATCTTCTTCTGCGCTACCGCACGCGCCATAATATGAGCCTGTATCTCTTTGGCTACGGCATCTTCCGTTTCCTTCTTGAGTTTATGCGCGGAGATGCACGCGGTGAATTTGTCGCCCTCCTCTCGCCCTCTCAATTCTGGTCGGTTTTGATGGTGGCCGCGGCATTTTTGGTCTGGTTCCTCGAGAAGCGATATGTGCCTGCCGTCAAGTCTGCGGCAGAGGAATAACAAAGCTCCCCATCTGCAAGGATGGGGACTTTTTGTATGAGCGGCCGCCTTGACAACGGGTGCATAATTTGCTACAATAAAGATAATAATGCCGAGGAGGATGAACGCTATGACACGCGAAGAAAAAATGAAGATTATGGAGCGGGTGGATCACACCCTGCTTGCTCCCGATGCCACGTGGGAGGATATAAAAACGGTTTGTGACGAGGGGATGCGGTATAAAACCGCATCGGTCTGCATTCCGCCCTCCTTTGTCCACCGTGCAAAGGAATACGTGGGTGACCGTCTGCCGATCTGTACGGTGATCGGCTTCCCCTGTGGGTATTCTACAACTGCTGTGAAGGTAGCAGAAGCCGCCGCGGCGGTTGCTGACGGTGCAGACGAGATCGATATGGTGATCGCCATCGGTGATCTCAAGGGCGGCTGTTATGAGGCGGTCGAGGCGGATATCCGCGCTGTCAAGGCGGCTTGCGGCAAGGCGATCCTAAAGGTTATTATCGAAACCTGCCTGCTGACAGAGGAAGAAAAGATCCGCATGTGCGCGATCGTGGCGGCGGCAGGCGCGGATTTTATCAAAACATCCACAGGCTTCTCGCGTGGCGGTGCAACCCCCGAGGATATTGCCCTCTTTGCGGCACACCGCCCCGAGGGACGCAAGATCAAGGCCGCAGGTGGGATTTCTTCCTTTGACGACGCGCGTCTGTTCCTCGATCTCGGTGCTGACAGGCTTGGCACCAGCCGTCTTGTACGTATTTTGAAAGCAGAAGAATGAAGGGAGCGTATGCTATGAACGCTTATCCAACACCGCATATCAGCGCCGTCTTTGGCGATTTTGCCAAAACCGTCCTGATGCCGGGTGACCCCATACGGGCGGATTTTATCGCAAACAATTTTCTCACCGATGCACGCATCGTTACCGAGGTGCGTGGCATTCGGGGGTATACAGGCCTTTATGAGGGCGTGCCGGTGTCTGTCATGGCCAGCGGTATGGGGATCCCCTCTATCGGTATATACAGCCACGAGCTGTATCATGTGTATGGCGTGGAGAATATTATCCGCGTCGGCTCTGCACAGGGACTGCATGAGCATATCCGCGTGCGGGATATCGTGATGGGCATGGGTGCCTGCACCAACTCCTCCTTTGGAGATAAATTCCATCTTGCAGGGAAATTTGCCCCTATCTGCGACTATATGCTCCTTTGCGCCGCAACACAGGCCGCAGACGGGCTTCGGCTCGGATATCATGTCGGCAATCTCTTTTCCTCGGATAATTTCTATTTTGAGAGCAATGCAGAGTCGCTTGGCTTTGCGCGCATGGGCGTGCTTGCCGTGGAGATGGAGGCGGCAGGCCTCTATATGAACGCGGCCGCGGCAGGGAAGCGTGCGCTCGCCATTTGCACCATCTCCGACCACATTCTCTCGCCTGAATCGCTGACCTCCGAGGAGCGCGCGACGGGATTTTCGGATATGGTACGCATTGCACTTGGTGTGGCAGTCGCCATGGAGGGGAACGCGGAATGAAGCGCGTATTCTGGATCGTTCTTGACAGCCTCGGCATCGGAGAAATGTCGGATGCCGCCGCTTACGGAGATGCGGGGAGCAACACTCTCCGCTCCCTTGCCGCAACGGATAAGCTTTCTGTCCCCCATCTCATAAGGCTTGGGCTTGGCAATATCGACGGTGTTTCCTGCCTTCCTGCCACCGAGAACCCACAGGCGGCGTATGCACGCCTCGGTGAGCGCTCACGCGGAAAGGATACCACGGTCGGCCACTGGGAGCTTTGCGGCGTGATCTCGGAGCATCCCTTTCCCACATACGAGAACGGCTTTCCGCCCGAGATCATAGACGAATTTTCAAAGAGAACAGGGCGAGAGGTGCTTTGCAACCGCCCCTATTCGGGAACCGAGGTCATTCGTGATTTCGGTGACCGCCATATGAAAACGGGTGACTTGATCGTATACACCTCCGCGGACAGCGTGTTCCAGATCGCGGCGCATGAGGATGTCATACCGCTCCCCGAGCTTTACCGCTACGCGGAGATCGCGCGTGAGCTGCTTTGCGGCCCGTACGCCGTAGCGCGTGTGATCGTGCGCCCCTTTGTCGGTAGTAATGGAAATTATACACGCACAGGAAACAGACGGGATTTCTCCCTCGAGCCGATGGGGGAAACCCTGCTTGATGCAACCCTCATGGCAGGTCTTTCTGTGATCTCTGTCGGAAAAATATCCGATATCTTTGCAGGGCGCGGCATTGGGGAAGCGATCAAGACACACGACAACCGCGAGGGCATGGAGGTGCTTCTTTCCTTGGCTGACCGTGATTTTCACGGCCTTGCCTTTGCCAACCTTGTGGATTTTGATGCCAAGTACGGCCACCGCCGTGATGCGGTGGGGTATGCGGAGGCACTTTCGGAGTTCGATGCCTTTCTTGCCGATTTTCTCCCCCGCCTCCGTGCGGAGGATCTTCTGATCATCACCGCCGATCACGGCTGTGATCCCGCTTTTGTGAAAAGCACGGACCATACCCGTGAATATATTCCCATGCTGGCCTATGGGGCGTGTATATCCCCCGTTTCGCTTGGCACACGGGAGGGGTTTTCCGACGTAGGGGCTACCGTTGCTGATTATCTCGGCCTCACCTTCCGTGGTGCCGGCACATCCTTTTTGGAGAAGATGACTGATGAATGCTGAAAAATTACTTGCCAAAGCCCATGCGGCGCGCGCGGCCGCCTATGCACCTTATTCTGGCTTTTCGGTAGGTGCCGCGCTCCTTGCCAAGGACGGCCGTATCTTTTGCGGCTGTAATGTGGAGAATGCCGCTTACACGCCCACCTGCTGTGCGGAGCGTGTTGCGCTCTTTAGCGCCATTGCGGCGGGGGTACGTGAATTTTCCGCGATTGCCGTTGTCGGTGGGCGTGATGATGAGGCCGCAAGGACGCGCCCTTGCTACCCTTGCGGTGTTTGCAGGCAGGCACTCTCGGAATTTTGTAAGGACGGAGCACTTTCTATCCATCTTGCCAGGGGAGAGGGAAGTGTCACCCATCTCCTCTCGGAGCTTTTGCCGCACACCTTTGATGCCGCGCAGTTAAAATAAAGGAGGCTCATATGCGTATTTACGAGATGCTCCACGCCAAGCGGCTGGGAGAGGAACACACGCGCCGCGAGATTGAGGATCTTGTACGAGCTTATACGGCAGGCGAGATCCCCGATTATCAAATGAGCGCGTGGCTGATGGCGGTCTGTTGTCGCGGCATGACCGCACAGGAAACCGCAACGCTTACCGATGCCATGATGCATTCGGGAGATGTGGTGGATCTTTCGGAGTTTGGTGAGCTTTCTGTTGATAAGCACAGCACGGGCGGCGTCGGGGATAAAACCAGTCTGATTTTAGCCCCCATCGTAGCCTCACTCGGTGCCAAGGTCGCCAAAATGTCGGGCCGCGCCTTAGGACATACGGGCGGCACGATCGACAAACTTGAAAGTATTCCCGGCTATCGCACAGAGCTTTCGCGCGAGGGGTTTCTCGCACAGGTGCGTAAGGTCGGGATGGCGGTCATCGGACAGAATGCCGATCTTGCACCCGCTGACAAAAAGATGTACGCGCTCCGCGATGTGACCGCTACGGTGGATTGCGCCCCGCTCATTGCCTCCAGCATCATGAGCAAAAAGCTGGCGGCAGGGGCACAT
>JAZOOW010000102.1:0-15245 GCA_045655145.1 Eubacteriales bacterium
ACCAGATCCTGGTCGGTGGTATCCAGCGGCATCGGATATGCCTTGGCGGCGGGATCGTCTACAAGACGGCATCCTGCCTCCGCGCTGATCGCGGCGCGTACCTCCTCGGGGGAAAGCTCACGCTCGGTGAATACCGAAACAGAGATGGAGTGCGAGCGCACGACAGGCACGCGCACGCAGGTGCAGGTAACGTTCAGGGCAGGGAGGTGCAGGATCTTGCGTCCCTCGTTCTGCATCTTCATTTCCTCGGTGGTGTAGCCGTCATCGCCAAAGGAGCCGATGTGCGGGATGAGGTTCTCGGCGATCTGGTACTGGAACACCTTGTTTTCGATCGGCTCGCCGGCCGCGAGAGCCTTGGTCTGTGCCGCAAGCTCGATCGGGCCGCCGGCCCCTGCGCCGCTGACTGCCTGATAGGTGGAGGCGATCATCTGACGGATGGGGGAGAGGCGGTTGATGCCCTTCACAGCCATCAGCGTGATGATGGTCGAGCAGTTGGGGTTGGAGATGATGCCGTTGTGGCGGAGGGCATCCTCGGGGTTGATCTCCGGAACGACGAGCGGAACGTCGTCGCACATACGGAATGCGCTGGAGTTGTCTACAAATACGGCACCTGCTGCGCGGATGGCGGGGGCAAACTGACGGGCAAGATCGGCAGAGGCGGCACCGAGAACGATGTCCATGCCTGCAAATGCCTCCTCACGCGCCTCCTCAACGGTCAGCTCCTTGCCGCAGAATTCGATCTTCTTTCCGGCACTGCGTGCGGATGCGAGCAGCTTCAGCTCTGCAAGCGGGAACTTGTGCTCCGCGAGAATTTTCATCATTTCACAGCCGACGGCACCCGTCGCGCCGAGAATGGCTACACGATACTGTTTCATCTTTTTTTCCTCCAATTATTAGGTAAAGCTGTTGTAAAGGGTCTTGATGGTTGCGGCAAAGTCGCTGTCCATCACACCAAGGACGATGTTGATCTCGTCAGAGCCCTGCTCGATCATACGGATGTTGATGCCCTGCTGTCCGAGGATGGCAAACAGCTTGCCGGATACGCCGGCGTGGCCTGCCATACGGCGGCCGATAATGGCAACCAGGCTCACACCCTCACAGACCTTGATGCTGTCGGGCTTGCAGACCTCCTGGATCTTGGCCAGAATGGCGTGCAGATTGCTGCCGATCGCCTTGGTGGCGATAACAAGCGACAGGCTGTCAACGCTGCTCGGCATATGCTCGATCGGCAGATGGAACTTCTCGGTCACCTCCATGAGGCGGCGCAGGAAGGAAACGTCATCCGTGCGGTGCATCTTGTTGAGCGTGATGATGGTGTAGTGCTTCTTACCGGTGATACCCGTAATAAAGCGACTACGCTCCTCCCCGCTCTCACCGTCAAACTCCTCCATGATGAGTGTGCCGCGTGCCTCGGGATCGTTGGTGTTCTTAATATAAAGAGGAATGTTTGCCTGGCGGACAGGGAACACGGTCTCCTCATGAAGCACCTCGGCACCCATGTAGGAAAGCTCGCGCAGCTCGCTGAAGGTCACGCGCTCGATCGGCTTCGGGTTGTCTACGATGCGGGGATCGGCCATCAGAATGCCCGAAACGTCTGTCCAGTTCTCATAGCTTTCAGCTCCGACAGCGGCGGCGGCAAGCGCACCCGTAACGTCCGAGCCTCCACGCGAGAAGGTGTGGATGCTGCCATCGGGGAGCGAGCCGTAGAAGCCGGGAAGCACCATGTGTGTGTGGTAATTGGAAAGCTCACGGAGGGTGGCATAGGTCTTTTCGTAATCCACCGAGCCGTCAAAGTTGAAGAAGAGCCAATCCTTGGCATCCACAAAATCGTAGCCAAGGTATTCTGCCATCAGACGGGCGTTCATATATTCACCGCGCGATACGATCTCGTCCACCGTCGAGGAGCGCGTCATACCCGTGCGGACCTCGGAGAGCATGCTCTCCACGTTCTCCATGGAAAGACCGCAGGTCTTGGCGATCTCGCGGTAGCGGCTTGCAATGTTCTCCCAGATGTCGTCAAAGCCGACCTTGTAGCGGATGTGCGCGTGGCAGATGTAAAGAAGATCCGTTACCTTGTTATCCTGTCCGTCACGCTTGCCGGGGGCGGAAACCACCACGATGCGGCGTGCGCTGTCGGACGTAATGATCTGCTTAACACGGGCAAAGGTTGCGCCGGAAGCAAGCGATGAGCCACCGAATTTTACTACTTTCATACTTCTGTATTATCCTCCAATCCCGCAACGAAGAGCTGCGAGTCAATGTGAACGGCGTTGTCGGCAAAATCATGGATCGCCTTGAGTGTCAAGGGATGTGTGATCACAGCCCCCTCCGCACGGCGCAGGATCCATTCCTCGGGAACGGGTGCCGTGGTACGGATATAATAGCTGTGGGCGCAAATGCTGTGATCCATCACGGGCTTATCCATAGACGGACGGGCAAGATAACCGCCGTCAAGAATGTCCAGCATATCCTGCACAAGTGCCGAGCCTGTCGGATCCTTGCCAGCGCCCTGCCCGATAAAGGAGAGGGTGCCCACGCGGCGGCCCGTCAGCGAGATGCAGTTGAAGTTGGAGCCGATGGCGGCCTCGACCGCGTCGGCAGGGAGGAGCGTAGGCTCTACGTAGGCAACGATCTTCCCGTCGACCTCCTTGGCAAAGGCCAGGAGCTTACAGACCATGTTGATCGAATCAAAATAGGCCATGTCCTCACGGGTAACGGTGCGGATGCCGAAGGTGGGAACGTCCTGCTCGGTCAGCACGGCATCAAAGGCAAGCGAGGCCGAGATGGCACACTTGCGGCGCACGTCCCAGCCGTCGATATCGGCGGAGGGATCTGCCTCGGCATAGCCGAGCTGCTGGGCGGTCGCCAGCACGTCGGCAAAATCACTGCCAAGGTTGTGCATGGCATCCAGAATATAGTTGGTCGTTCCGTTCATGATGCCGCGGAGCGAAAGGATCTTATCACAGCGCTTCTGGCGGCGCAGGTTCATCAGCCAGGGAATGCCGCCGCCCGCAGAGGGGGTAAAGCGGAGCTGGCAGTTATTGGCGGCGGCAAGCTCATGCAGCTCACGGTAGGCGTGGCAGATGAGATGCTTGTTTGCCGAGATAACGTGCTTGCCCGCACGGAGCGCGGCGCTGACAAATTCGTAAGCGGGATGGAGGCCGCCAATGGCCTCGGCCACGATCTCTACCTCGGGATCGTTTAAGATCTTGTCGTAGTCGGAAGTCACGAGATCCTCGTATCCGGGAAAGGTTCGCTTGTCGAGAATGTATTTTACGGTCAGACCGCAATCTGCGTCCTTGATCGTTTCATAAGCGCCCGAGCCGACGACGCCAAAGCCGAGAATGGCTACCTTCATGATGTTTGCCTCCTGTAAGTTTATGAAAACCTCTTGCATTTGTTGCAAAAATAGTGTATGATATAGAAAATAGCACTAATAGCGTTAGTGTAACATAAAACTTTCTAAAAATCAAGAGGAAATGTAAAAAAATGAAGTATTTCAGTACAAGAGACCGTAATTTGGTGCGTACACCTGCCGCCGCAGTCACCGAGGGCATCGCTCCCGACGGTGGACTTTACCTGCCCGAGGAGTTTCTCCCGTTCCCGATGGAGGCACTTATGGGCATGAGCCGCGCGGATATATCGGTGGCGGTCCTTTCCCGTCTTTTCTCGGATTTTACCGAGGAGGAGCTTTATTCTGCCGTGCACGCGGCCTATGATGAAGGCTTTCCCGGCGGAGATATAGCACCCCTTACACACGTGGGGGATATCGACGTCATGGAGCTTTGGCACGGCCCCACCTGCGCGTTCAAGGATGTGGCACTTTCGCTTCTGCCGCATCTTCTGACCGCTTCCGCCAAAAAGTGCGGCGTGACCGATGAGATCTGCATTCTGACCGCCACCAGCGGTGATACGGGCAGTGCCGCCCTGTCGGGCTTTTCAAACGTGAAGGGCACGCGCATCGTGGTCTTCTTCCCCGATGGCGGTGTCAGCCCTGCCCAGAGAAAGCAAATGGTAACCGAAAGCGGCATCAACGCCTCCGTGTGTGCCGTGCGCGGTAATTTTGACGATACCCAGACGGGTGTAAAGACCATCTTTACCGAGGGCAAGGCCCCTGCCGGCATGCGCTTTTCCTCTGCCAATTCCATCAACATCGGCCGCCTCGCACCCCAGATCGCCTATTATTTCACGGCTTACCGTGACCTCTTGGTTGCGGGGCGTATCAAGATGGGTGATCCCGTCAACTTCGTCGTGCCTACGGGCAACTTCGGCGATATTTTGGCAGGCTATTTTGCCAAGAAGATGGGACTTCCGGTTGCGCGCTTCATCTGTGCCTCCAATGAGAATAAGGTGCTGACCGATTTCTTTGAAACGGGCGTGTATGACCGCCTGCGTGAGTTCCGCCTGACGACCTCGCCCTCGATGGACATTCTCATTTCCAGTAACCTTGAGCGGCTTCTCTGTCTCTTCTGCGGCACCGAGAAAACGGCGGCTTACATGCAGGATCTGAAGGCCGCGGGACGCTATACGCTGGATGCGGACACCCTCCGCGCGATGCGGGAGGAGTTTTCCGCCGCCTGCGCCGATGACGGTGAAACGGCGGTCACGATCGGCCGTTACTTTGAAAAATACGGCTATCTCGTTGATCCTCACACGGCTGTCGCTCTGACCGTGTATGAAAAATGGATGAAGAGCGCGGAGGCAAACGATGCCCCCACCGTCGTGCTCTCCACCGCCTCGCCCTATAAATTCTCTCGTCCCGTGCTGGCTGCCATCGGCCGTGAAAGCACCGGCGATGAGTTTGCCGATATGCAAGAGCTCTCCGCCTTTACAGGAACAAGGATCCCCGCGCCGCTTGCCGCGCTTGCGGACAAGCCCGTGCGTCACACCACGGTCTGTGATGTTGCCGAGATGGCGGATTTTGTGAAGGCAAGAACGGAGGTCCCCGTATGGAAAGCGTAACCGTCCGTGTGCCGGCCACATCGGCCAACGTCGGCCCCGGCTTTGATACCATGGGCATCGCGCTCTCGCTCTATAACCACCTGACCTTTACGCGCGCCGAGAAGACCGAGGTGCTCGGTTGCCCCGCCGCCTACGCCAATGAGGATAACCTCGCACTCGTCGCCTTCCGCGCCACCTGCCGTGCGGCAGGAACAGAGCCATGTCCCGTCCGTCTTGAGATTGCCGCAGACATTCCCGATTCCCGTGGACTCGGCTCTTCGGCGGCCATGCTGGTCGGCGGTGCGGTGGGGGCCAACCTCCTTCTCTCGCTCGGGCTTTCGAGGCAGACGCTCCTTGAGGTCGTCAACGGCATTGAGGGGCATCCCGACAACGTAGCGCCTGCCGTGCTCGGTGGCTTTGTCGCCTCGCTCGTTGAGGAAGGGAAGCCGCTCACCGTTGCGTGCGGACTTCACCCCTCCCTGCGTTTTTGTGCCTTTATTCCGGATTTTGCTACCGAAACGCGTGAGGCACGCGCGGCACTTCCCAAAACGCTGACATATGCGGATGCGATTTTCAACATATCCCATGTGGCCGTCCTTCTCCACGCCATGGCAAACGGCGATACGAAAACACTCGGCATTGCGCTCCGTGACCGCCTGCACGAGGACTACCGCCGTCCGCTGATCCATGAGTTCGACGAGGTGCGTGCTGCCGCCTTGAAAGCAGGTGCACATGCCTTTTACATCAGCGGAAGCGGCTCGACCTGCATGGCCATCTACACCGATGCCTCCTTCCCCGTGGCGGTGGAGGCAGAGATCCGTGCGCTCTCGCACGGTTGGCGCGTTCTGCCGCTCGTGCCGGATACGGAAGGCGCGTGCGCCGTTCCCACAACGTGATCCTCTATGCATCGAAAAACAGAAAAAGAGGCACCCCGTGTGTCGCGAAATACAAAAAATGATGTAAAAAACAGAAAAAAAGCGAATGTCATCGCTCCGCTTGCATCGGAAAAAGAAGCAACCCTCCTCGGCGGTGCGGATATCACCGCTGTTTTGGAACCGCTTTTGGCGTGGTACCGTGAAAATCGCCGTCCCCTGCCGTGGAGAGAAACGGGGGATCCGTATCACGTCTGGCTTTCCGAGATCATGCTCCAGCAAACGCGTATCGAGGCGGTGCGCCCGTATTTTGCCCGCTTTCTCGCCGCCGCCCCGACCGTGGAGGCACTCGCGGCACTCCCCGAGGATCAGCTCCTCAAGCTGTGGGAGGGGCTTGGCTATTACAGCCGTGCCCGGAATCTGAGGCGTGCGGCAGAGATCCTTGTCAGAGAGCACGGCGGCAAAATGCCGCGTGACTACGCCGCGATCCGTGCACTTCCCGGCATCGGTGATTATACCGCAGGGGCGATCGCCTCGATTGCCTACGGCTTTCCGACCCCCGCCGTGGACGGAAACGTGCTCCGCGTGCTTGCCCGTCTTTTGCATGACGAGGCGGATGTGCTTCTCCCCGATACCAAACGCCGCATGACCGCGCTTCTCCGCCTTGCGTACCTTACGCTTGCAGGGGGCGAAGCTGTGACCTCCCCCGAATGCGCACTTTTGACGCAGGCACTTATGGAGCTGGGACAGGTGGTGTGCCTTCCCAATCGCGCCCCGCTTTGCGAGCGTTGTCCACTGGCCGCACGGTGCCGCGCCCGTCTTGACGGGAGCCATCAGTATATCCCCTATCGCGGCATAAAAAAATCGCGGCGCATTGAGGAGCGCGTGGTCCTTCTCCTCTCTGACGGGGAGGGGAGGTATGCCATCCGCCGCCGCCCCGCAGAGGGGCTGCTTGGCGGTCTTTGGGAGCTGCCGAATCTTCTCCTTTTCGAAAATGCACAGCCCTCCGCTATTGAGGAGCTCGTGCAAGGCTTTTGCGCGGCGCACGGACTTACGCCTGCCGAGAGCATGATGCTCCCCGATGCACGCCACCTGTTTACCCATATCGAGTGGCGGATGCACGGTGTGTTTTTGAACGTCAAAACGGCCGTTCACGACACACGGGTGCCGTCTTGCGCTACAGACCTTGCCCTTTCCGATGGCGAGGAGCTTTGCTTCGTTACATCCGCGGCACTCCGCGAGGAATACGCACTCCCCTCGGCGTTCCGTGCCTATCTTGCGTATCTTGCATGAAAACCGAAAAATTCGATATAATAGCAATACATAGAAAAGAGAAAGGATAAGACCGATATGAGCAGATACGACACCTTGTTTGGCGTTGCCCTTGGCGCGCTGATCGTAGGAGCCACCCTGACCGTTCAGGAGATTGTAAACGATCCCGAAAAATCCGAGCGCGTGCGCGCAAAGGCCAAAGAGGCCTGCCACAAGGTAGGCGATAAGCTGAAGGAGGGCTGTGACCTCCTTGGGCAAAAGCTTGCCGCGGGCGGTGCGGTCGTTCGTGAAAAGGCAAGTACCGCTACTGCTACCGTCCGCGAAAAGGCCGCTGAAAAATACAATGCCGTTCGCGAAAAGGTGGAGGAGGGCTATGATACCGTCCGCGAGAAGGCAAAGGAGGGCTACGCCGCCGTCCGTGAGCGTGTTGAAGAAACGGGCGATCACATTCGCTCTGCCATTGATGAGAGTGCCGCCGCCCGTAAGATCAAAAAGAAGCTCAAGGATATTCGCCGTGCCGCAGAGCCGGTGGAGGAATATTTCCGTGACGAGATGGAAAACGATAGCGAAGAAGAGGCTTCTCTGCCCGCAGAGGAGGCTTGACTGCCGGACAGGGGCGACCTCGGTCGCCCCTGTCTTACGAAAGCCCGCATGAAAGAGGTGACTGACATGATAGACATTCGTGCTTGGACGGATGCGTTTTCAGATGCCCTGCATCAGACCTTTGGCGATCGCGTATGGTTCATCGGTTTGCAGGGAAGCTATGCACGAGGTGAAGCGACCGATATGAGCGATATTGATCCTGTTGTGATCCTTGACAAATTGTCGGCATCGGATATACAGGCATACCGCGCTATGCTGGACACACTTCCGCACAGAGAGCTGATCTGCGGCTTTCTCGGCGGCAAGAGTGAGCTTTTGCATTGGGAGCCTGCCGATCTTTTCCAGCTTTACCATGACACGCACCCAATAGAGGGAAGTCTTGATCTGCTTATCCCTCTCCTTGGTGAGGGCGCAACAGACAGGGCGATCAGGAACGGTGCCTGCAATATCTACCACGGTTGCGTACATAACATGCTCTTTGATAAGAGCGAGGAGATTTTAAGAGGCCTTTATAAATCCGCCGCCTTTGTCCTGCAGGCGGTGCATTTTCAAAGAACAGGTGTTTTTGTGCACAGCCAAAAGGAGCTTTGCCCACTCCTTGATGCGAGCGACCGCGTGATCCTTGATGCCTCCATCACCCTCCGAGGCGGAGGGACGGTGGATTTTGACCAAATGTCCGCACAGCTGTTTTTGTGGGCTAAAGACCATATTGAGAAAGAAGAATGGCTGCACATGCCCTGCGTGTAAAGCAAAAAAGCGTTGCCTCGGCAACGCTTTTTTGCTTGCTTTTAGGATTTCTTATACTCCATCATGCCATAGAGGGCACGGGCCGCATCGGCGCGTGTGATCGGCTCGGAGGCGCGCACGCTCTCCCCCTCGGTGAGGGCAAGAATACCTGCGTCATGGAGCGCATAGACCGATTCCCGAGCCCAGACGGGAATATCCGAGGTGTCGGCAAATACAGGCCGCACGGACGGAGAGGCAATATCAAGGATATTGTTCATGATGACCGCCGCCTCGGCACGTGTGATCGCGCGGTCAGCCTCAAAATAGAGCCCGCTTCCGTCAAAGGAACCGTTCACGTAGCCGTAAAGCTGGGCGGTGGCAATATAGCCCTTGATGGAGGAGGGAATAGAGGCATCGTCATCAAACCAAGTTTTCTCGATGCCTGCGGCAGGGGAGATGCCTGCGCTTTTCATGGCCATCACAAGAAATTCGCCCCGTGTTACCTTGCCATCGGGATAAAAATACATGCCGTCGCCCTCAATGCCCCCAAGAAGGATATTCTTCTCAGCCAGTACCAGCGCCGCATGATGGGCAGGGTGTCCTGCAAGATCGGCGTATACGTGCGTGCTCTCGCGTGTGCTGACGGCGATGCTTACCGTTACGGGATAGGAATAGTTTCCGTAGGAATCGCGCGCGACATATACAAAGCTGTCATCCCCCACAGTGCTTTCTGCGGGAAGATAGCAAAACTCGCCGCTTGTGCTGTCAAGCTGTGTCAGCGTACCCTTTTTCGGATAGGAGATCACAAGATAGGTGATGGCATCCCCCTCCGGGTCCTCTGCGTTCATTTCGCCGTATACGGCAATCCCTTTTTGCGTCTTTACATACAGAGCGGCACCCTTATCCCCCGCAGAGGGGGCGTGATTGATGCTGTCTGCCGTACGGAGCGTGCAGGTAAGTGCCGTCGTGCCGGAGGAGGTGTTGGCACAGAAGGTAAAGGAGGTGGATTCCATCCTGTCGCTTGACGGAACGAAGGCGAGCTTTCCAATCTCACTGCGGCTGATGACCTGACCGCACAGGACCGCACTGTCCTCAAGCTTGAGTGTGCCGCTTGCGGCAGGAGGAAGCGTCAGCACCGTGACCGAGTCGATACGGGATACACCAAGTGCCTGCTTGAAATCGGTTTCGGAGAAGCGGAAGGTGTCGCCGCACAGAGCGGTTTTGATAAGCTCTGCCTGCTCGGCAAGGCAATCTGCGCCGTAGCTGACACGTACATAGGCACTGATCGGAATGGCTGTCACGGCACCCAAAAGAAGAGAGAGAAGGAGAATACAGGAGATCTTTCTTTTCATGTTTTGTTCCTTTCATTGTTTGTTTTCCGATTTTTATTGTTGGCCCCTGCCCGCATGATTATGCATGAAAACGGCGCGGTTTTGCAGGATTTTTCCTTTCCGTTCCGATATGCCATCAAAAAAACCGCGATTTTGCAATCCGTGTGCCCCAAAATTGCATATTTATCGTTATTTCTTGCGCTTTTCAGCTTCTTTTGCTTGTGCTTTGGGACAATCATGCATAAAAGGAGCAAAATTAATGCATTTCCTCTTGACAAACATGAAGAATTCTGCTATAATTATTACATTATACATTTTGTTCGAGGAAAAGCCGCCTGCGGCACCCCTGTAGCATAGAGAAAGGAGACCGTTATGTTAAAAATATCACCACACACCAATCTTCTTGAGCAGCATTCGTATGTATACACGCTACAAGATATAGAGGAGCCGAACTTGTACCGTGAAGTTTATCCGTACGATGAAGTGCCAAAGACTCCCTTTAACCACCGCCGTGTGCCGATGAATATGCCGAGCGAGATCTTTATCACCGATACGACCTTCCGTGACGGCATGCAGTCACAAGCCCCCTACTCGCCTGAGCAGATTCTCCATCTTTACAAGCTGCTCTCTCGCCTTGGTGGTCCCAAGGGGATCATCCGACAGACAGAATTCTTTGTATACAGCGACAATGATCGCCGTGCCATCGAGCTCTGCCGTGAGCTTGGCTATGAGTTTCCCGAGATCACCACATGGATCCGTGCGACCCTTAAGGATTTTCAGCTTGTCAAGGATATGGGCATCCGCGAGACGGGTATTCTCGTCAGCTGCTCGGATTATCACATCTTCAAAAAGCTGGGCATGACACGCCGCGGGGCTGTTGATTACTACAAAAAGACAGTCGTGGCCGCCCTCGAAATGGGCATCCGCCCGCGCTGCCACCTTGAGGATATCACAAGAGCCGATTTTTATGGCTTTGTGCTCCCCTTTGTGACCGAGCTGCAGGAGATGTCGCGTGAGGCAGGCATTCCGATCAAGTTCCGTGCCTGCGATACGATGGGCTATGGCCTCCCGTACAGCGAGGTCGCTCTGCCGCGCAGTGTGGCGGGTATCATTTACGGCTTGCAGCACTACGCGGATATTCCCAGTGAGATGATCGAGTGGCACGGCCACAACGATTTCTATAAGGCCGTTCCCAATGCGGCCTGCGCATGGCTTTACGGTGCCTCTGCCGTTAACTGCTCGCTCCTTGGTATCGGAGAGCGTACGGGCAACGTGCCGCTGGAGGCCATGGTCTTTGAATACGCTTCTCTGCGCGGTACACTAGACGGCATGGATACCACGGCGATCACCGAGATCGCGGAGTATTTCCAAAAGGATATCGGCTACGTTCTGCCTCCCATGACCCCCTTTGTGGGCGAGAGCTTCAACGTCACCCGTGCAGGCATCCACGCGGACGGCCTCATGAAGGACCAGGAGATCTACAACATTTTCAATACCGAGAAGATCCTCGGCAAAAAGGCGGATGTCATCATCAACAATGCTTCCGGCCTTGCGGGTATCGCTTACTGGATCAACAGCCATTACGAGCTGTCGGGTGAAGCAACAGTCGGCAAGCAGGACCCCATCACGCTCCATATCAAGGAGTGGATCGACCGTGAGTATGCCGACGGCCGTCAGACCAGCATCAGCACAGGCGAGCTGGAGGAAGCGATTGAGGCATATGCCCGAGAGCATGCGATGAAAGGATTTTGATATGGGACTGACAATTGCACAAAAGATCATAAAAGCACATCTCGTTGAGGGGGAAATGATCCCCGGCAGTGAGATTGCACTGCGCATCGACCAAACGCTGACGCAGGACGCTACGGGCACGATGGCTTATCTTGAATTTGAGGCCATTGGTATTCCGCGCGTCCGCACCGAGCTTTCGGTGGCGTATATCGACCACAACACCCTGCAATCCGGCTTTGAGAATGCAGACGACCACCGCTATATCCAAAGCGTAGCCAAAAAATTCGGTCTGCGCTTCTCCCGTCCCGGCAACGGTATTTGCCATCAGGTGCATCTGGAGCGCTTTGGCAAGCCCGGTAAAACGCTGATCGGCTCGGACAGCCATACCCCCACGGGCGGCGGCATCGGTATGCTTGCTATGGGTGCGGGCGGTCTTGACGTAGCGGTCGCCATGGGCGGCGGCGCGTACTACATCACCATGCCCAAGATGCTCAAGGTCAACCTGACAGGCCGTCTGCGTCCCTATGTAACGGCCAAGGATGTCAGCCTTGAGATCTTGCGTATCCTCTCGGTCAAGGGTGGTGTCGGCTACATCGTTGAATGGGGCGGCGAGGGCGTTTCCACGCTGACAGTTCCCCAGCGTGCCACCATCACCAACATGGGCACCGAGATTGGTGCCACCACCTCCATCTTCCCGTCCGACGAGGTCACGCGCGAGTTTCTGCGCGCCGAGGGACGCGAGGAGGATTACATCCCGCTTTCCTCGGATCCCGATGCCGTATACGACCGCGTGATCGACATCGACCTGTCTACACTGGAGCCGCTGATCGCTTGCCCGCACTCGCCCGACAACGTAAAGCCTGTCAGCGAGATCGCAGGCACCCGTGTCGATCAGGTCTGCATCGGCTCCTGTACCAACTCCTCGCTTGCCGACCTTCTGCGTGTGGCCTCGATCCTGCGCGGCAAGACCATCGCAGACGGTGTTTCTCTCTCGGTGTCCCCCGGCTCTAAGCAGGTGCTTTCCATGCTCGCCGACTGCGGCGCGCTTTCGGATATTCTTGCCGCCGGTGCGCGCGTTCTCGAATGTGCCTGCGGTCCCTGCATCGGCATGGGCTTCTCGCCCAATTCGGGCGGTGTGTCCCTCCGCACCTTCAATCGCAATTTTGAGGGAAGAAGCGGCACCAAGGACGGACAGGTCTACCTCGTATCGCCCGAGCTCGCCGCCGCCTCCGCACTCACGGGTGTCATCACCGATCCCCGTACGCTTGGCGAGGAGGAGGTCATCACGCTTCCTGCCGCCTACAAGATCGACGACCGCGCTATTTTGCTTCCTGCCGATCCCGAGGAGGCAAAGGATCTTGAGATCCTGCGCGGCCCGAACATCAAGCCCTTCCCCGATACGCATCCGCTTGATGATGTGATCGAGGCCAAGGTTGCCCTCAAGGTGGGCGACAATATCACGACAGACCACATCATGCCCGCAGGTGCCAAGATCCTGCCTTACCGTTCCAATATCCCGTACCTCTCGCGCTTCTGCTTTGCCGTTTGCGACGAGAGCTTTGCTGAGCGTGCAAAATCGCTTGGGCAGTCCTTCGTGGTCGGCGGTGCCAACTACGGGCAGGGCTCCTCGCGTGAGCATGCCGCACTTGTACCGCTGTATCTCGGTGTGCGTGCCGTGGTAGCCAAGAGCTTTGCGCGCATCCATGCCGCCAACCTCGTCAATGCAGGCATTCTGCCGCTTGTCTTTGAGAATGCCGCCGATTATGACCGCATTGAGGAAGGGGATACCCTGCGCCTTGACGGCCTGTTCGAGGCACTTCCCGCAGGCCGTGTCACGCTGACGAACGTTACCCGTGGCATGACGATGCCGCTTGTCGCCGCCTTTACCGAGCGTCAGATCGCCATTCTGCATGCCGGCGGCCTTCTGCCCTACACCAAAGGAGAATAAGATGGAAAAGATCCGCATGACAACCCCCCTCGTCGAGATGGACGGGGATGAAATGACAAGAATCCTCTGGAAGATGATCAAGGACGAGCTGATCCTCCCCTTTGTCGATCTCAAAACCGAGTATTACGACCTCGGCCTTCCGGAGCGTGAGCGCACCCGGGATCGGGTGACCTATGACAGTGCCTACGCCGCCAAGAAGTACGGCGTGGCCGTCAAGTGTGCCACCATTACCCCAAACCTCCAGCGTGTGAAGGAATATAACCTTTCCGAGATGTGGAAGAGCCCGAATGGCACCATCCGCGCCATCATGGACGGCACGGTGTTCCGTGCGCCCATCCTCATTTCCTCTGTAAAGCCCGTCGTCCGTACCTGGAAAAAGCCGATTACCATTGCCCGTCACGCTTACGGTGACGTTTACCGCGCTACCGAGTACCGCGTTGGCGGTAAGGGCAAGGCAGAGCTGGTCTTTACGGGAGAGAATGGCGAGAGCTTCCGCGAGACGGTGTACGATTTTGAGTGTGCAGGCGTGCTCCAGTCCCAGTACAATAAGGATTCCTCGATCATCTCCTTTGCGCATTCCTGCTTCAAATACGCGCTCTCCACCAAGCAGGATCTTTGGTTCTCCACCAAGGATACCATCTCCAAGCAGTATGACCAGACCTTCAAGCTGATCTTTGAGGAAATCTACAACAAGGACTATAAGGACGAGTTTGAGAAGAACGGCATTACCTATTTCTACACGCTGATCGACGATGCCGTCGCGCGCGTTATCCGCAGTGAGGGCGGCTTTATCTGGGCCTGCAAGAACTATGACGGCGACGTGATGAGTGACATGGTATCGACGGCGTTCGGCTCGCTTGCCATGATGACCTCGGTGCTCGTGTCCCCCGACGGACAGTATGAGTACGAGGCGGCACACGGCACGGTCACCCGTCACTATTACCGCTACCTCAAGGGAGAGGAAACCTCTACCAATCCCATGGCGACCATCTATGCCTGGTCGGGTGCGCTCCGCAAGCGCGGAGAGATGGACGGCCTTTCGGAGCTCGTGGCCTATGCCGACAAGCTGGAGGAGTCCTGCATCGACACGTTGAACGACGGCATCATGACCAAGGACCTCGTCGGCCTTGTAGAGCCGGGCACGCCCGTGACGGCAGTCAATTCGGCTGACTTTATCAAGGCGATCGCTACACGCCTTGCAGCCAAGCTCGGCGCATAAGAAAACAAGAAACAAGAAACAAGAAACAAGAAAACGGCCTGTTTTTCAGGCCGTTTTTTCAAAAGAGGAAGCATGAAAGAGAAAACACACATTTTGGTCAGCGCCTGCCTTTTGGGGCGCGCCTGTCGCTATGACGGAGAGAGCCGTCCGCATCCTGCGGTCAAGGCACTCGCGGCGCACCCCGATCTTACGCTCATTCCGATCTGTCCCGAATGTGACGGCGGCCTCCCCACGCCGCGCATCCCGGCGGAGCGTGTGGGAGAGCGCGTGTTGAACCGCGCAGGGGAGGACGTCACCGCTGCTTACCGCGGCGGTGCCGAGGCCGCCTGCCGTACTGCACGGCAAAACGGATGCCGCTTTGCGATCCTAAAGGAACGCTCCCCTTCCTGCGGAAGCCACGAGATCTACGACGGTAGCTTCACGGGAAAATGCAAAAAGGGCAGGGGCGTGTGTTGTGAAATGCTGGAAAACGCAGGCGTTTCCGTCTTCTCGGAGGAGGAGGTCACACACCTTTTGGCGAGGGTGAAGGAAAAGACACGGTTGTAAAAGTAAGAACCGCACGCGATCGCGTGCGGTTCTTGCTTTTATGATCGGGGCATCAA
>JAZOOW010000103.1:0-47359 GCA_045655145.1 Eubacteriales bacterium
TCTTTTGGACGAACCCTTGGGCGCGCTTGATCTCAAGCTCCGCAAGGACATGCAGAATGAACTCAAGAAGATCCAGACACAAACGGGAATTACCTTTATCTACGTCACCCACGATCAGGAGGAGGCGCTCTCCATGTCCGATACCGTGGTGGTGATGCAGGACGGCGTCATCCAGCAGATCGGAACGCCGACGGATATTTATAACGAGCCTGTCAACGCTTTTGTTGCCGACTTTATTGGCGAGAGTAACATCGTAGACGGCGTGATGCTGGAGGACCGCCTGGTTTCCTTCTCCGGTCACACCTTCCCCTGTGTGGACGGCGGCTTTGCCAAGAACCAGCCTGTGGACGTTGTTGTGCGCCCCGAGGACGTGGACGTTGTCAAGCCCGAGGACGGCATGCTTTGCGGCACGGTTTCCTCCGTGACCTTCAAGGGCGTGCATTACGAGATCATTGTGGATATTCACGGCTTCAAGTGGATGATCCAGACGACCGATTATGTAGAAGAAAACGCCACGATCGGTCTATACATTGAGCCGGATGCCATCCATATCATGAAAAAATCCGCCTACTCCGGCCAGTTTGGCGACTACAGCTCGTACAGCGACGAGATGGATGAGATCTCCAACCCCGACGCTGTGGAGGAAGAATAAGCCTAATAATCAGATAAAGGATTTGCCCTTTGGGCTTTGGTAAAAATAAAAAGAAATGAACAAAAAGCGTTCTTTTTTGCGCGCCGCCGCCGCATACCCACATATGGTGTGGAGCGTGCTGTTCATCGTGGCGCCGCTGATTTTTGTTTTGTACTATGCTTTGACGGTTGAAAATCCGGATGGCAGCTTTTCCCTTTCCCTCTCAAACCTTGCCGCCCTTGGCGGCGAGAATTACATGATGGTCTTTCTTCGCTCCATCTGCTTTGCTGTCATTGCCACCGTCATCTGCCTTCTCTTGGCATACCCGCTTGCCTATTTTCTCTCTAAAAGCCGCGTTTCCTCCCAGCGTATGCTGATCATGCTGGTCATGCTTCCCATGTGGATGAACCTTCTCATCCGCACCTATTCCTGGATGAATATTCTGGAAACGAACGGTCTTATCAACAATTTTCTCACATCGGTCGGTCTGCCGCAGGCAGAGCTCCTTGGCAACAGCTTTGCGGTGATTCTCGGTATGGTGTACAATTTCCTGCCCTACATGATCCTGCCGATCTACACCGTGATGAGCAAGATCGACACCCGTTACCTTGAGGCCGCCGCCGATCTTGGCTGTAACAATGCGCAAACCATGCTCCGCGTGGTGCTTCCACTTTCGGTTTCCGGCATCATTTCGGGCATTACGATGGTCTTTGTTCCCTCTGTGAGTACCTTCTATATCTCGCAAAAGATGGGTAACGGCCGCTTTGAAATGATTGGCGACACGATCGAGCGTCAATTTATGTCGAACTACGATTATCATATGGGTGCTACCCTCTCGCTTGTCCTGATGGGCATGATCATTGTGTGCCTGGCGGTCATGAACCGCTTTGGTGAAAAGGACGGAGGTGTTCTCGTATGAAAGCACTCTCACGCACCTACATTGCTCTCATCCTGCTCTTTCTCTACGCGCCCCTTGTGATCATGGTGCTCTTTTCCTTCAATGAAGCAAACAGCCTTTCGGTCTTTACGGGCTTCTCCCTCCAATGGTATGAGGAGCTGTTTGCCAGCGAGGAGGTACTGGATGCCCTATACAACACCCTGATCTTGGCGGCAATATCCTCTCTGCTCGCCACGGTGATCGGCACCGCCGCCGCCGTTGGTATTGAAAAGCTGCGGACGCGCTGGCTGAAGACAACCATCACCACCGTATCTAACATGCCCATGATGAACCCCGATATCGTAACGGGCATTGCTATGGCACTTCTCTTTGCCTTCGCTATGAAGCTTTTCGGTCTTGAGGGCTTATACGGCTTCCCGACCGTCCTGATCGCACATACGACCTTCAACCTCCCTTACGTAATCCTTTCGGTCACGCCGAAGATCCGCCAGATGGACCGTTTTCTTCCCGAGGCGGCACTGGATCTTGGCTGCACGCCTCTGCAATCCTTCTTTAAGGTAGAGCTACCCTCCATCCTGCCCGGCGTGCTGAGCGGGCTGCTCATGTCCTTCACCCTCTCGCTTGACGATTTTGTCATCAGCTATTTCACCACCGACGGTGATTTCCAAACCCTGCCGATCTATATCTTCGGCATGACCAAGAGAACGGTAACGCCGGATATTTATTCGCTGTCCACGCTCCTGTTTGTCAGCGTGCTGCTTCTCTTGATCCTCTCCAACATTCTGCAAGGTTATGCAGAACGCAAGGAAGCACGCCTTTTGCGTGCTAAAAACCGTGCAAAACGGGAAAAGAAGGGGGGGCGTGTGTCGTGAAACGCAAGATTGTTCTTGTCCTCCTCTTGATTCTGTGCTTGCTTCTCCCCACGGCACTGTCCGCCTGCTCCTTTACCAAGCCGGTACGCAAGCTCTATGTCTACAACTGGGGCGAATACCTCTCTCTTGAAACGGGAGAGGACGGCGTTCATGTCAATCACGCCTTTGAGGCATGGTATGAGGCACTCTACGGAGAAAAAGTAGAGGTAGTCTACTCTGTTTTTTCCTCCAACGAGGAAATGTATGCCAAGCTCAAAAACGGCGCCTCACGCATTGATCTGATCGTCCCCTCGGAGTACATGGTCGAGCGTTTGATGAAGGAGGATATGCTCCTGCCGATCGATTACAGCCTGATCCCCACTTATGAGGACACGATAGAGCCGCGTTTTCAAGCCATGGCGACCAAGCCCTACTGTGTTCCCTATACCTACGGATATCTCGGTCTGATCTATGATGCCTCCATTGACGAGGCACTCCGTGACGAGAACGGCGAGATCAGCTGGCGTGTCCTGTGGAATCAGCTCCCCAACAAGGATGTGGATCTTTCCGGAAACATTCTGAGCTTCAACAACAGCCGTGATGCCTTTGGTATTGCGCAGTTTTTGCTCAACTACGAAAAGAGCCGTGAGCTTTCCCTGCCGCTTGGCACCGACCTCTATGTGAACTCCACCGACCGTGCGCGCTGGGACGAGGTCTACGCCCTGCTTTGTGAGCAACGCGGTGTGCTTCAGGCGTACGTCATGGACGAGATCTACAACAAAATGGAAGGCGGGCATGCGCTGCTTGCCTCCTACTATGCGGGCGACTACTTCACCATGGTCGGCGTCAATGAAGATCTGTGCTTTGCCTACCCCAAGGAGGGTACCAACTTCTTCTACGATGCCATGTGCATTCCGAAGGATGCCAAAAACGCCGATCTGGCACACGCCTACATCAGCTTCATGCTGGGCGGTGCTGAGGGCGAGGCATTGGATATTGCCATCGCCAATGCAGAATGGGTTGGTTACTCCTCTCCGAACCTGCTCGTATCCACCAATCCCGACTATCTTGCTGATATGATCGACGAGGAGGACGGCTACGGTGCGGATGCGCTCTCGATCCTTTATCCCGATACGGACACGGAGGCACTTCTTTCCCTCATAGAGCCGTATGCGGAATGGCGCGCCGCCGAGATGGAGGAAAATGATGGCGAGTATGACATCGAGGACTATGAGGGCGAGCTCCCTGATGCCGCTTTCTTTGCAGAGAACAAGCAGGCCTTCGTTACCTACATCTACGAAAATCTCGATAACGAAACATTGGAATACGCGAACGGCCGTTGGGAGGCCTTGAAGCTGGAGAGCACGCCTGCTACCGACATTTATATCATGAGCGGTGTGATCGTCCTTGTCCTGATGGGAATCGGGCTTCTCTACTTCTTCCTCCTCCGTTACCGCGCCCGCTTCTATTAAACCCCTGTCCGCTTTGCGATTTTTTCGCAAAGCGGATATTTTTTTCGTTTTTCCCTTGACAAATCGGCAAAATACTGGTATAATATGTTGTGCTTTATTGGGAATATGCTGCACATGGGCGTCGCAAAGCGGCCGCCTCACCATTTCAGCTTAAAATAAAGGAGGTTCTCATCATGATCAGAACATATCAACCGAAGAAGCGTCAGAGAAAAAAAGAGCATGGCTTCCGCAAGAGAATGGCTACTGCCAACGGCAGAAAGGTTCTCCACAGAAGACGCGCAAAGGGCAGAGCTCGTCTGACCTATTGATTTTCGTCATAAACGGCGCATAGCCGAACAGTCATGCGTCGTGAGATGACAATAAAGAACTCCCGATAATCACGCAATGTGTCTTATCGGGATTTTGTTTTATCCTAGGTTAATCCGACCAATTAATCTATCCGAGGCAGGTGTCAGGATTGAAATTCAGAGCAATCTGCGAAAATCATCTGTATTCCAAAGCATATTCCAAGGGCAGAAGGGCGGTTACCCGCCTCATTGCCGTGTACGTCCTTAACGACTACGCGGCAGAAAAGCTACGCCGTGCCCACCCGCAGAAGAGGCGCGTCAACCGCATCGGCTTGACCGTAACCAAGAAGCTGGGGGGTGCTGTCACGCGCAACCGTACCAAGCGGATCCTGCGTGAGGCGTACCGTGCGGTACAAAAGGAGTACCGCATCAAAACGGGGTATCTGGTCGTCATCGCCGCCCGTGAAGCGGCTACGACTGCAAAATCCACCGAGATTGCAAGGGATCTTACCTACGCCCTTGGCAAGCTCAACATGCTCGCGTCATGAAATATTTGTGTATCGGCCTCATCCGACTTTACCGTCGGTTTATCTCTCCGTGGAAGCCGAAGTGTTGCAGATTTACCCCGACCTGCTCTGCTTATGCGCTGGAAGCGTATAGGACGCGAGGCTTTTTTGTCGGAACTGCGCTCACCGTGTCACGCATCTGTCGGTGCAACCCCTTTTGCCGCCCGGGATACGATCCCGTCCCGCAAAGGAAGCCGAAGCGTGTGCCTATCTCCGAGTGCCCCACCGACAAGGAAAATAACTGTGATTGGAAGTAAAAAACATGCTTGATTGGATCGCATCTATATTCAAGTATCCCATGCAATGGTTCTATCAGCTGACGGGCGATAACTACCTCTTGGCATTGATCCTGTTTGCTCTCTTTGTCAAGATCCTCGTTCTCCCCTTCTCTATCCGTCAGCAGAAAACCCAGATCAAGGGAGCCAAGCTGCGCCCGAAGATCGCCATCATCGAAAAGAAGTACCAAGGAAAAAGAGATCCCGCCGTTCTACAACAAAAGCAGCAGGAGATCATGGAGCTTCAGCAAAAGGAGGGCTATTCTCCCCTTGCGGGCTGTCTGCCGCTCCTCATCCAGCTTCCTGTCTTCCTTGGCCTGTATCAGGTTGTCAGAAAGCCGCTGACCTATCTCATGAATGCCACCAATGAAGCCGTACAGAGGCTTTGCGATTTTGCAGGAGCCCAGCAGGGTGATATTGCAAATCCCATCACCTACTCGGTTGAGGATCAGATTCCGTTGATGAACAAGCTTTTAAGCACACCCGGCTTTGATCCGACAGAGTACGGTATCGAGGCACTCCCGAATCTGACCTATGGCCCCTTCAACCTCGGTGATATACCGAATATTGGGGCATTCAACTGGTTGCTTCTCATTCCTCTGCTCTCCTTTGTTTTCTCCTTCCTTTCGATGAAGATCACGCGCAAGCTTAACTCTCCCGTTATGACTGCGCAAGCACCCGAAACCGAGATGTCCAATAAGATCATGGACATGCTCATGCCTCTAATGAGCGTATTCATCTCCTTTACACTCCCTGCCGCCTTTGGCGTATATTGGCTGTTTGGCTATGTTTTCGGCATCATTCAAACGATCATCATGGCCAAGGCAATGCCTCTTCCCACCTTTACGGAGGAGGAGCTTCGCCAGTATGAAAAGGAAATGAAGTCCTCCCGCGCACGGAGTAGCTACCAGCGTGCCGCATCAAGCGGCCCCGTCCGTTCCCGCCACCACATCGACGACGATGACGATGACATCCCTGTCAGCAAGCCTGCCCAAAAACCGCAGCAAAAAAAGCAAAACGGGAAGGCCGGCGCGCGCAAGCAGGGCGTAGAATCTGCACCGATCAAAGACGATTCCGACAAAAACAAATAAGAGAGGATCTGTACCGTGAAACGTGAAATCATCGCAACCGGTAAGGACATCCGTGAGGCGCAGGCAAACGCCGCCACCCTCCTCGGTGCCTCCGATACCGATACTATCACCTATGAGGTTTTGGAATTCCCTACCAGGGGACTGTTCGGTCTTGGCGCAAAGCCCGCCAAGGTCAAGGCATCTATTGAACTTCCCGACGAGCCCAAGCGCGCTCCTCGCCACGGCAAGGAGAAAAAGTCCGCCGAGCCGAAGCCCGAGATTCCCCCGATGCCCAAAAAGGCCGCCCCTGTGCGTGAGGCTATGAAGCCCGACAGCGAGATCGTGCTGACCAAGCTGGAGGCTGCCGCAGGCGAGGATCTTTCCTTTGATTTTGTGAACAAGCTGATCGAGAATTTGGGTATTAACGCAAGCGCAACGCTTTACCGCCAGGATGAGGGCGGTCGCCGCATCTGCATTGACGGTGAGGATGCCGGCATGCTGATCGGTCACCATGGAGAAACGTTGGATGCCCTCCAATACCTCTCCAATCTTGCCTGTGCGAAGAAGAATGTACACGGCGAGCGTTTGCACGATCATGTGACCGTGGACATTGAGGGCTACCGTGCAAAGCGTGAGGACACCCTGCGTGCGTTGGCACGCCGTACCGCCGCCAAGGCACTGAAGAACAGACGGAATGTTATGCTGGAGCCGATGAACGCGTATGAGCGCCGCATCATTCACTCCGAGGTGCAGGGCATTGCCGGTGTTTCTACGAATTCTATCGGCTCAGAGAACAATCGCCGTGTGGTGATCTATCTCTCCGAGGACAGTGCCGAAGCAGGTGCTGAAGAAAATGTATAATCCGGACGCAACGATCGCGGCCATTGCAACCCCACCCGGCAAGGGTGGGGTTGCGCTTATCCGTGTATCGGGCAAGGACGCGGTACGAACAGTTGCCCCTTGTGTGCGCCTGCGGAGCGGCCTATCTCTCAATGAGCTTCCCCCGCGGCGCACGGCCTATGCGGATTTTTATGAAAATGGAGAAATCATTGACGATGTGCTGGTTACCGTTTTCCGTGCCCCCCACTCCTACACCGGTGAGGATACGGTTGAGGTGTCCTGCCACGGCGGAACATTACTGACAAGGACTGTGTTGGCTTCGCTCCTGACTGCCGGCGCGATTTTGGCAGAGCCGGGAGAATTTACACGCCGTGCCATGCTTTCGGGACGTCTCACCCTGACCGAGGCAGAGGGGATCGGTTCTCTGCTTGAAGCAAAGAGCCGCGCACAGCTCAGCCTGTCGGCCGCCCCCGCACGCACAAGGCTCTCCCGTTCGCTTGCCGATCTGCGTGCTTCCCTGCTTGCTCTGATCAGCACGCTGTATGCCAAGATCGATTATCCCGAGGAGGATCTGGCAGATCTCTCTGATGCCGAGATCTGCTCCTCGCTTTCCGCGCTTCTATCCGATATTGATAAGCTGCTCCGCACCTATGCAACAGGGCATGCCATCAATGAAGGCATCCCTACCGTGCTTTGCGGTGCCCCTAATGTAGGAAAAAGCTCACTTTACAATCTCCTCACAGGTGAGGAGCTTGCCATCGTAACCGAGCATGCCGGCACAACGCGCGACGTGCTTTCTGTCACGGCAAGCGCAGGACGGGTGCTTTTGCACCTCTCCGACACCGCCGGCCTGCGGGAAAGCAACGATCCCGTAGAACAGATCGGCGTATCGCGCAGTCGCACGCAAATGGATGCCGCCGAGCTTCTTCTTGCCGTGTTTGACGGCACCCGTGTGTTGGGGGAGAGCGACCGTGCGCTCCTTTCCTACCTCAAGGACTGCGGAAAATGCACCGTGGCCATCATCAATAAGACCGACATGGACATCTGCATAGAGGAAGCGGAAATTGCAAGTGCCACCACCAATATCGTGCATCTTTCTGCCAAAACAGGAGAAGGACGAGAGGATCTGATTGCTTGTATTGAGCACCTTTTCACAGACGAGACACTTGTGCTTGGCAATGAGGGAATTCTATCCTCGGCTCGTCAGCATGCGGCACTTCTGCGCGCACGTGAGGCAGTTGTGCGCTCCTACAACGCTTTCTCTTGCGGCTATCCGGCCGATCTTGCTTCAAGCGATCTTGAACTGGCACTCGCAGAATTTTCGGCACTGGACGGCCACACCGTCAACGAGGAGATCATCAACGATATTTTCAGCCGTTTTTGCCTTGGCAAATAAAAAGAGGCCACCCGTGTGTTCTGAACTACACGGGCAGCCTAAGCGGACCTATACGCTATTCCTCCCTACTACGCAAATACGGCGCGATCCACAGCACTGCCACGACAACGGACAGGGCTGTTAATGCCATGACCGTCCCGACAAGCAGGGATGAGGCATCGCGTTCATCCATCTCGAGAAGTGCTTCCTCCTCTGCCCCCCCTGCGTCCGCTGTGTCTGTTTCTTCAGAAACGGCATTTCCGTACGGTGCCTCACGCTCCTGTACGCTACACGGCATGATCCTCTTGCTTGCAGCATGCTGCACGGCAGGCAGGGATGTGCGCCCCATCGGTTGCCCATATATAACCGCACCGCCCATAAGCAAAAGGCTCACAAGCAAAAACCCCATGATCCAAAAAGCATCCTTTTTCATTTTCATTTTCTCCTATGATGATGCTTTTCTTATTTTGCACAATTTTTCCGATTTTATAATGAAGGAAGTATACCTATGGAAGGCAAACGCTTTCAGAAAAATGACGACGGCTTTGTTTGCCGCAACTGTGGGCTCACCGTAGCACCGCTCGGCTACTCGTCACGCAATCACTGTCCTCACTGTCTTTGCTCTCTGCACGTGGATATTCAGCCCGGTGATCGCGCCAACCCATGCGGCGGTATCCTGCGCCCCATCCGCGTAGAGCCGGACTCCAAAAAGGGATATGTGATCATTCACCGCTGTGACAAGTGCGGCGAGCTCCGCCGCAACCGCGCGGCACATGAGGCCAAAACACAGCCCGACGATCTTGCGCTTTTGATCCGCTTGACCGCAGGACAGGGCTTTTGATCCGCATAACAAAAAAGGGAGAACGAATTTCTTCGTTCTCCCTTTTTTACTGCTTACTCAGCAGCAGGAGCCTCTACAGTCTCCTCGGCTACGGGAGCTTCCTGGGCTACGGGAGCCTCCTCGACAACCTTAGCGACCTTTTTCTTGCGCGTGGCGGCCTTCTTCTCCACGGGTGCCGGCTCTTCCTTCTTCTCCTGTACGGGGACAAGACGGATCAGTGCCATCTCTGCGCCGTCGCCACGGCGCGGGCCGAGCTTATACACCTGGGTGTAACCGCCGTTCTTATCTTCATAAACGGTTGCAAGCTGGTCAAATACCTTCTTTACAACGCTCTCCTTGGTGATAAAGGCAAGAGCCTCACGGCGAGCCGCAAGTGTTCCCTTCTTACCAAGGGTGATCATGGAATCAGCAAGTGCGCTGACTTCCTTTGCGCGTGTATAGGTGGTTTCGAGCTTGCCATTTTCAAGCAGATAGGTCACAAGACCTCTGAGCATCAGCATTCTGTGCGCAGTTTTTCTGCCGAGTTTTCTTGTTCCGGGCATGTTTTTTCCCTCCTATGCGTATTCTCCGTTACTCTTCCGACTTTTTAAGGTCAAGACCGAGCGAATGGAGTTTCTGGATAACTTCTTCCAGCGATTTTCTACCGAGGTTTCTGACCTTGATCATATCCTCCTCGGTACGGTTGATCAGATCTTCTACGCTATCGATGCCGGCGCGCTTCAAGCAGTTGAAGCTACGAACCGACAGATCAAGCTCCTCAATGGTCATCTCAAGGACCTTTTCCTTCTTGGTTTCCTCGCGTTCCACCATGATCTCTGCCTTCTTTGCTTCATCAGACATATCCACAAAGAGGTTAAGATGCTCGTTGAGAATCTTGGCTCCCAAGGAAAGTGCTTCTTTTGCGGAGAGTGTTCCGTTTGTGAGCACCTTCATGGTCAATTTGTCGTAGTCGGTAATGTTTCCGACACGGGTATTCTCCACCTTATATTCCGTCTTGTAAACAGGTGTGAAGATCGAATCAACGAAGATCATCCCGACGGGGGCACCAACACCGGCACCCAAAGTGGAAATGTAGTTCTGCTTGTTCTTGTCGGCAGAAACATAACCGCGGCCTGCGCCAAAGGTCAGCTCCATATAGAAGCGTGCGTTGGCACTGACGGTTGCCAAATGCTTATCGGGATTCAAAATCTCGATATCTGCATCGGGTGTAATATCACCTGCCGTAACGGTACAGGGTCCCGTGACATCAATCACTACCGTTTTGGTAGTAGGGGTGTGCAGCTTTGCTACAATGCCCTTTACATTGAGCACGATCTCCGGCACGTCTTCCTTCACTCCATTGACTGCGCTGATCTCATGGATCACACCGTCAATCTTGATGGCAGTCGCCGCATAACCAGGCAGCGAGCTGAGCAAAATACGGCGCAGGGAGTTGCCAAGCGTGGTACCGTAGCCTCTTTCCAGAGGCTCTACCACAAACTCGCCCTCTGCTCCGTCTGCGCTCAGGGCTGCAGTCGTAATATTGGGCTTTTCTATTTCAATCATTTCTGTATCCTCCTAAAAGTGAAATGTGGGAACCGCGTTCCACAAACGAACACAAAAACCATACAGTCAAACTCTTGCCGTGGGCGAGATCCATTTTCACGCTCTCGCCTCTCGGCAACCACTGTCTGGTAACCGGAGGGGCAATTATTTGGAATAGAATTCAACGATGAGCTGTTCTGCGATCGGGAAATCGATCTCATCGCGAACAGGAGCAGTCAGCACCTTTACGGACATATCAGCCGCATTGACATCAAGCCACTTCGGCGTGATCTGCGATGCAAGACCTTCTGCGAGGGCCTTGATCTTCTCGCTGTCGCGGGATGCTTCCTTAACTGCCACAACATCACCGGCCTTAACAAGCAGAGACGGGATCGTCACCTTCTTGCCGTTAAGCGTGAAGTGACCGTGCAGAACGAGCTGACGTGCCTCCTTGCGGCTGGCGGCCATACCCATTCTGTAAATAACGTTATCAAGACGGGACTCAAGGATCACAAGCAGGTTCTCACCCGTCTTGCCGGGCTTCTTATCTGCCATCTCGTAATATCTTACGAACTGACTCTCAAGCACGCCGTAGTAGCGTCTTGCCTTCTGCTTCTCGCGCATGTGAGCACCGTATTCGCCGATCTTCTTACGGGCAGCACCGTGCTGACCGGGGGCAGTGCTTCTGTGATCAAATGCACACTTGCCGGAGGTGCAGCGTTCACCCTTCAGGAACAACTTGCAGCCTTCTCTGCGGCAAAGCTTGCAGCTAGGGCCTGTATATCTTGCCATAGTTTTGTAACCTCCTCTTGAATTAAACGCGACGGCGTTTGGGAGGACGGCAACCGTTATGAGGAATCGGTGTCACGTCCCGGATCAGGGTGATGTTAAGACCTGCGGTCTGCAGAGCACGGATAGCAGATTCACGGCCTGCACCGGGGCCCTTTACATACACTTCAACAGTCTTCATGCCGTGATCAACAGCCAGGTGAGCAGCATGCTCTGCCGTGGTCTGTGCAGCGTAGGGAGTAGACTTTCTCGAACCCTTAAAGCCAAGCTCACCGGCGGATGCCCACGAAATCGCGTTGCCTGCCGTATCGGTGATCGTAACGATCGTGTTGTTAAAGGTTGCACGGATGTGTGCGGTGCCCTTTTCAACGTTCTTGCGCTCGCGGCGCTTTTTAACAGTTTTCTGAACAGCCATGTTTCTCCCTCCTTACTTCTTCTTATTTGCGATGGTCTTTGCAGGACCTTTTCTGGTTCTTGCGTTGGTCTTGGTGCGCTGGCCTCTTACGGGAAGCCCCTTGCGGTGACGAATACCGCGGTAGCAGTTTACCTCAACCATTCTCTTGATGTTGAGCGCAACTTCACGGCGGAGGTCACCCTCTACGGTGTAGTTTGCCTCGATCTCATCACGGAGCAGAGCCACTTCCTGCTCGGTCAAGTCTTTTGCACGGGTATCGGGATTGATACCGGTCTTTGTCAGGATGTCCTGAGCGCTCTTGCGGCCGATTCCGTAGATGTAGGTCAGTGCGATCTCAACGCGCTTGAGGTTCGGAATATCAACACCTGCTATACGAGCCATATGGATATTTCACTCCTTTTTTCATATTTCCGTCATTTTGGACGGGGTTGGCAATCTCATCACGGAAAAGTAATCAGCCCTGTCTCTGCTTGTGCTTGGGGTTCTCACAGATAACCATGACTGCGCCTTTTCTTTTGATGATCTTGCACTTCTCACAGATTTTCTTTACGGAAGGTCTGACTTTCATTGTGCTTGCCTTTCCTTTCAGTTAATTTACTTTTTGCGCCATGTGATACGGCCCTTGGTGAGGTCATAGATAGAAACCTCTACCGTTACCGTATCGCCGGGCAGGATCTTGATATAATTCATACGAAGCTTGCCCGAAATATGAGCTGTAACGATATGCCCATTGGGAAGCTTTACCTTGAAGACCGTGTTCGGAAGTGCCTCCACAACCACGCCTTCAAATTCCATCACATCATCCTTCGGCAGAATAATCCCTCCTTAACCTACCGATGCTTCGGTTAAAATGATCGGGCCGTTGTCGGTAATCGCAACCGTATTCTCATAGTGGGCGGAGAGTGAACCGTCAACGGTTATCACCGTCCAGCCGTCCGAAAGAACGCGGACCTCCGATCTACCTGCATTGACCATCGGCTCAATCGCGATCGTCATACCGGGATACAGGCGTGCGCCCCTCCCAGGTGTCCCGTAATTGGGAACATCAGGCTCCTCATGCAAGGCAGCACCGATGCCGTGTCCGATAAACTGGCGCACAACGGAAAATCCGTCGGCAAGCACCCGTTCCTCAACGGCATGGCCGATATCTCCGATACGCCGGCCCGAAAGTGCTTGCTCCATGCCGCGATAGAAGCTTTGCTTCGTCGCTTCAATCAGCCTTTGTGCCGCTGCATCGACATGTCCGACCGCAAAGGTACGGGCACTGTCACCATGATAGCCGCGGTAGCAGGCACCGACGTCGACCTTCACGATATCCCCCTCACGGATGATCCGTGATTTAGAGGGGATCCCGTGAATGACCTCGTCATTCAGACTGATGCAAGCACTGCCGGGAAATCCGTTGTATCCAAGAAAGCTCGGCTTTGCGCCGTGACGCTCAATAAAGCCGCGGATATGCCGATCCAGCTCCCATGTGGTCATGCCATCACGGAGAACCGATTCTGCATAGACGAGCGTCTCGGCGGTAATGCGTCCTGCCTCCTTCATAAGGCGAAGTTGCTCGGGCGTTTTTAAGGAAATCAATTTCCCGCCTCCAGGGCCGCAATCGTACGAGCTGTGGTATCCTCCAGCTCTTCCTGCCCTTCCACTAGACGGAGAAGTCCTTTGGCGGCATAGAAATCCTTAAGAGGCTCTGTGGATTCGTGATAGATCGCAAGACGGCTCTTCACCACCTCGGGATCGTCATCACGGCGGATGGAAAGCGGATGCTCACACTTCTCGCACAAGTCACCCTTGGCGGATGCGTTGTACTGAATGTGGTAGGAAGCACCGCATTTGTCACAAACACGGCGGCCGCTCATACGCGTAACGATGGTTTCGTCGGCAACCTCCAGGCTGACCACCACATCAAGAGCGATCCCCATGGCGTCAAGCGCTTCCGCTTGCGGCACTGTGCGGGGAAAGCCGTCGAGGATGAAGCCGTTTTTGCAATCGTCCTTTGCAAGACGCTCGCGAATGATGCCGATGACCACCTCGTCGGGAACGAGGGCACCGGATTCGGTGTATTTTTTGGCGGCAAGACCCATTTCCGTGCCGGTCTTGATGGCCTCACGGATGATGGCGCCGGTCGAGATCGTGGGAATGCCATAGCGCTCTGCTACGATCTCTGCCTGTGTTCCCTTGCCTGCGCCGGGAGCACCTAAAAAGATAATCTTCATATTCTATCTCCGTTATCAATCAAGGAATCCCTTGTAGTTGCGCATCGTCAGCTGTGCCTCGATCTCTCTTGCCGTTTCCTGGATAACACCGATCACGATGAGAAGCGAGGTGCCGCCGAAGGCAATGCTGGCAAACGTACCGCCGAGCATATCCACTCCCCAAGAAACAAGGGCGGGGAAAATGGAAATGAAAGCGAGGAAGAAGGCACCCATCAGGGTGATCTTGTTGAGGATACGCTTGATATATTCAGCCGTGGGAGTTCCCTGGCGAATGCCGGGGATCTGACCGCCCTGCTTTTGCAGGTTGTTGGAAACCTCGATCGGATCAAAGCTGATCGAGATATAGAAGTAGGAGAAGCCGAGGATCAGCAGGAACAGAAGTGCCATGTAGATCAAGCTCCACCAGCTGCCAACAGGACTGAACATCTGGTTAATAAAGTAAGCTACGGGATTTGTCTTTTCATTGATCGAGGTTCCGTAAATGAAACCAAGAATGGTGGCGGGCAAGGAAATGATCGTGCTTGCCAGAATGACAGGCATAACGCCGGACATATTCACCTTCATCGGCAGGTGCGAGGACTGACCGCCGTACATCTTACGACCGACAACGCGCTTGGCGTACTTGATCGGGATGCGGCGCTCGGAGCCCGTGATCCATACCATGAAGAAGATGATGGCTACGGTGATCGCGATCGAGAGGATCGCAAGACCGATATTGAGAATACCGTAGAAGGTAGTGACCGGGGTGGATGCGGCTGCATTCGTCTGATCTGCCGTAAAGCCGGACTGGATCATCGAAATGAAGCTCTGCACGGTGGCCCCCATGCCGGAGAGAATGTTGGCAAGAAGAATGAGAGAGATACCGTTGCCGATACCGCGCTCCTCGATCTTCTCGGCAAGCCACATAATGAGTGCTGCGCCTGCACAGTAGCAGGTCACGATCACGATACCGCCGAGTACGGTTTCTCCGTCCGGAGTAAGGATGCCGTTGTTACGCATGATCATATAGTAGCCAATACTGGTCATGATGGCCAACAAAACGGTCACGATACGTGTCCAGAAGGTCATCTTTTTACGCTTTTCCTGCGGATCTGCATCTCTGCCGCCGAACCAACGGGGGAAAGCAACGTCAAGGAGCTGCAGAACGATGGAAGACGTAATATAGGGGGACACCGACAGAGCAAACAGGGTTGCGTTGCCGAATGCACTACCCGAAAGCATATTGAGATAGGTGAAGATGGAGCCGCTGCCAAGTCCGTTGAGATACAGATTCATCATGGACGAGTCAACGAAGGGGACGGGCATAACGGCACCGACACGGTAGAGGATCAGAATGAATCCTACGAACAAAAGCTTCGCACGAAGCTCCGGCACCTTAAATGCATTCCTCAAAGTCTGAAGCATTTATACCACCTCAGTCTTTCCACCTGCTGCTTCTATCTTTTCCTTTGCACTTGCCGAAAAGACTGCTGCTTTCACGGTGAGTTTTTTGTTGAGCTCACCTCTGCCGAGCACCTTGATACCATCGCAGGCAGAGCTTACAACGCCCGAAGTGAGCAGTGCTGCCATATCCACGACGGCACCGTCCTCAAATTTGTTAAGGTTTTCAAGATTGACGATTGCATAAGTCTTAGCGAACTGATTGTGAAATCCTCTTTTGGGAAGGCGTCTGTAAAGCGGGAGCTGACCGCCCTCAAAGCCGGGACGGACACCGCCGCCGGAACGGGCGTTCTGACCCTTATGACCTTTACCAGCCGTTTTTCCGTTACCGGAACCCGGGCCTCTGCCACGACGGAAGGAGCTCTTCTGGGAGCCTTCTGCGGGAGAAAGTTCATGGAGTTTCATTAAGCTATTCCTCCTTTTTCGTATTCCGATTAAACG
Organism: Eubacteriales bacterium; assembly: GCA_045655145.1. Taxonomy (GTDB): domain Bacteria; phylum Bacillota; class Clostridia; order Oscillospirales; family CAG-272; genus UBA1740. Next base: position 15,935 of record JAZOOW010000103.1, read on the forward strand.
GTTTCGATCTTAACGAGGTGACGGAGAACGGTTACCTTGCCGGCCAGTACGGCATCATTGGCATGCTCTACGTAGTCACCGATCTTGCGAAGACCAAGGGTAGCGGCAGTAGCCTTCTGATTCGGCTTTGCGCCGATCAGGCTCTTGACGAGCACAACTTTTACCTTTTCCATGTGTGTGCCCTCCTTAACCCTTGACTGCTTCCGTGCTGATGCCGCGGAGTGCCGCAACCTGCTCAGCGGTACGCAGAGAGCGAAGGCCCTCAAAGGTAGCGCGTACGACGTTGGTGGGGTTGCTGGAGCGCAGGCTCTTTGCACGGATATTCTTGATGCCGGCAAGCTCAAGCACGGCGCGCACGGTCTGACCGGCGATGATACCGGTACCTTCTGCGGCGGGCTTCAAGAGAACCTTACCTGCACCAAACTCGGCGAGGACCTCATGAGGGATGGTTGTGCCCTTCATGGAAACCTCGATCATGTTTTTCTTGGCATCCTCGATGCCCTTGCGGATCGCGTCCGGAACCTCGGCAGCCTTGCCAAGGCCGTAGCCAACGTGACCGTTGCCGTCACCGACAACCATCAGGGCTGCAAAGCGTGCGATACGACCACCCTTTACGGTCTTGGAAACGCGGTTGAGAGCAACCAGCTTTTCCTGCAGATCGAGGGTAGCAGGATCAAAATTCTTTACCATGTTGTTTTACTCCTTCAAAATTTCAAAAACAGGTTTGAAACCGTGTACAAACCGAAATCAGAACTGAAGGCCGCCCTCACGAGCGCCTGCAGCCAATTCCGATACACGACCGTGGTAAACATAACCGCCGCGATCAAACACAACGGTGGTAATGCCCTTCTCAAGAGCACGCTGCGCGAGGATCATGCCGACCTTCTTTGCAGCCTCCTTGTTGGAGCCGATGCCCTCAAAACCCTTTTCGTTGGAGGCAGCGGCACAGAGCGTAACGCCGGCCACATCGTCAATGATCTGCGCATAGATGTTGGCGTTGGAGCGATATACGGCAAGACGGGGCATCTCGGGAGTGCCGGAGATCTTAGCTCTGACTCTCTTATGTCTCTTAAGACGCTTCGCATTGCTATCAATTTTCTTAACCATTTGCGTCCACTCCTTTCATTATTTACCGGTCTTACCGGCTTTGCGGCGAATCTTCTCGCCTGCATACTTGATACCCTTACCAAGATAGGGCTCGGGCGGTCTTTTTGCACGGATCCAAGCGGCCATCTGTCCAACGGCCTGCTTGTCAATACCCTTTACGATAATCGTGGTATTGTCCGGAAGCTCAAAGGTGATCCCGTTGCCCTCTTCAAAGAAGACGGGGTGCGAGTAACCGAGTGCGAGCACGAGCTTTTTGCCCTGCTTCTCTGCGCGGTAGCCGACGCCGTTGATCTGGAGGGTCTTGGAAAATCCGGTGGATACGCCCGTTACCATGTTGGAGAGGAGCGTACGGGTGAGGCCGTGCAGTGCACGGTCCTCTGCCTCATCACTGGCACGGGTCACGAGCAGAGTGCTACCCTCCTGTGCGATGGTGATGCGGGTGGAGAAGGTGTCCGTCAGAGTGCCAAGGGCACCCTTTACGGTAACGGTATTGCCCTCTGCAACCGTAACGGTGACGTTTGCGGGGAGCGCGATAGGAGCTCTACCAATTCTTGACATATCGTTTACCTCCTATCCATTACCATACAAAAGCGAGGATCTCGCCGCCTACGTTGGCAGCGCGAGCGCTTTTGTCGGTCATGATACCCTTAGACGTGGATACGATGGCGATGCCGAGGCCGTTCATGACCTTAGGCATATCCTCGCAGTTGGTGTAAATACGAAGGCCGGGCTTGGACACGCGGCGAAGGCCGTGAATAACCTTCTGCTTGCCCGGTGCGTACTTCAGGGTCACACGGATGATTCCCTGCTTGCCGTCCTCTACGATCTGATAGCTCTTAATGTAGCCCTCGTTGAGAAGAATATCGGCGATAGACTTTTTCATGTTGGATGCAGGAATGTCCACCGTTGCGTGCTTTGCATCGTTTGCATTTCTGATGCGGGTGAGCATATCTGCAATTACGTCTGAAATTTGCATTGTTTTATCCTCCTATATGCAAGTTCATGTTATCTTGCTGCCGCACTGCTTGGCGGCCGCCTGTCCGGTGGTAAAAGCACTGGCTTTCCTGCCGGCAGATAGAGAATTTTTCCGATTACCAGGATGCTTTTCTTACGCCCGGGATCTCGCCCTTGTAGGCAAGGCCACGGAAGCAAATACGGCAGATCCCGTACTTACGGAGATATGCGTGGGGACGGCCGCAAATTTTGCACCGATTGTAGGAACGGGTGGAAAACTTGGGGGCAGCCTGCTGCTTCAAAACCATAGATTTTTTAGCCATGTTACTTCTTCCTTCCCATTATTTCGCAAACGGAGCGCCCATCTGTGCGAGGAGCTCTCTTGCTTCTTCATCGGTATTGGCTGTCGTGACGAACACGATGTCCATACCACGGATCTTGTCAATCTTGTCGTACTCGATCTCCGGGAAAATCAGCTGCTCCTTGAGGCCCAAGGAGTAGTTGCCGCGGCCGTCAAATGCGTTGGGATTGATCCCCTTGAAGTCACGGACACGAGGAAGAGCAAAGGAGAACAGACGATCCATAAACTCGTACATGCGCTCGCCGCGGAGAGTTACCTTCGCGCCGATCTTCATGCCTGCTCTCAGCTTGAAGTTTGCTACCGACTTCTTTGCATAGGTCGGAACAGCCTTCTGGCCGGAGATGAGCGAGAGCTCATCAATGATCGTATCGATTACCTTTGCGTTTTCTTTTGCGTCGCCTGCGCCGACGTTGATAATGATCTTATCAAGCTTCGGAATCTGCATCGGGCTCTTGTAGTTAAACTTTGCCATCAATGCGGAGGCAACTTCATTCTTATACATTTCATGCAATCTCGACATGTCGTTTACCTCCCTTAGATTTCTTTGCCGCACTTCGGGCAAACGCGAATTTTGATCTGCTTACCATCCTTGCCGTCCTTGAAGGCAGCCTTTGCGCGGATGGCCTTGTTGTACTTCTCACAACCGGAGTTGGTGCAAACGAGCTGCACCTTGGATGCGTAGATAGCGCCCTCGGTCTTGATGATGCCGCCGGCCTCACCCTGTCTGCGGGGCTTCTGATGCTTGGATACGACGTTAACACCCTCTACGATGACCTTGCCCTCCTCGGGAGAGGTGGCCATAACCTTGGCAATCGTGTTTTCGCCCTTCTCGTTCTTTCTGTCGTCACCGGAGATCACGATCACGGTGTCGCCCTTTTTCACATGCAAGCTTTTCATGTCGCTAACCTCCTCTTACAGAACTTCCGGAGCGAGAGAGAGGATCTTGGTAAAGTCATGATCGCGGAGCTCTCTTGCTACAGGGCCAAAAATACGGGTGCCTACGGGGGTCTTGTCTTCCTTAATAATAACGGCTGCATTCTCGTCAAAGCGGATGTAGGAGCCGTCTGCGCGGCGAAGTCCCTTTACGGAACGGACGATAACGGCCTTAACGACCGCGCCCTTCTTCACAACGCCGCCGGGTGCAGCCTTTTTCACTGCTGCAACCACAATATCGCCGATGTTGGCATAACGGCGGCCGGTGCCACCAAGTACACGAATGCACATCAGCTCTTTTGCGCCGGTGTTATCGGCGACTTTCATCAATGATTGTTGCTGAATCACTTATTGTTCCTCCTTTTTCGGTAAGCTTTTTGACCTACCTACTGAATTCTTGTGATTATTGTGCCTTCTCGACGATCTCAACAAGACGCCATCTCTTTGTCTTGGAAAGCGGTCTTGTTTCCATAACGGATACCTTGTCACCCATGCCGCACTGGTTCAGTTCATCGTGTGCGCTGATCTTTACCGTGCGTTTGATGATCTTACCGTACTTGGGGTGGCGGACATTGTCCTCGATCGCAACGACGATGGTCTTATCCATCTTGTTGCTGACGACCTTGCCGACTCTTACTTTTCTGAGCTTTCTGGTTTCAGTCATGTTCTTTTCCTCCCCTTATGCATTCGCGCTCTTCTCGTGAAGAACGGTCATCACACGCGCGATGTCATGCTTTACCTCGCTGATCTTGTGCGGGTTGTCAAGCTGGTTGATGGCGTGTTGGAAACGGAGGTTGAACAGTTCATGCTTGAGTTCCTTGAGCTTCGCACCGAGCTGCTCGGCGGAAAGTTCTCTGAGTTCACTTGCTTTCACGGCTTAACCCTCCAATTCCTGTTTTTCGCAGTCTGCCTTGGTCATAAACTTGCACTTGATCGGCAGCTTATGGCTGGCAAGACGCATTGCTTCTCTTGCGATATCCTCGGCGATACCGTCCATCTCGAACATCACTCTGCCCGGCTTTACGACGGCTACCCAGTACTCGGGAGAGCCCTTACCGGAACCCATTCGCGTTTCGGCAGGCTTTTCGGTTATGGGCTTATCGGGGAAGATCTTGATCCAAACCTTACCGCCACGCTTGGTGTAACGCGTCATCGCGATACGGGCAGCCTCGATCTGGTTGCTGGTGATCCATGCGGGCTCGGTAGCAACAAGTGCGTAGGATCCATCGGTGATGGTGTTGCCGCGCATTGCTTTGCCCTTCAGTCTACCGCGCTGCTGACGGCGGTATTTGACTCTCTTCGGCATCAACATTACTTGTTACCTCCCTCTGCCTTGTTTCTGTCGCCAAAGCGGCGGCCACCCTGACGGTTGCCATCACGGCGATCACCGTTGTTACGGCGAGGACGGCGGTCGGGTCTCTCGGGACGCTCAAAACGAGGCGCATTGCTGTCGTTCAGAACCTCACCCTTGTAGATCCATACCTTAACGCCGATCTTACCGTACGTGGTGTTTGCTTCAAAGAAGCCGTAGTCAATGTCGGCTCTGAGGGTCTGAAGCGGAATAGTACCCTCATGATAGTGCTCGGTACGAGCGATCTCCGCGCCGCCAAGACGGCCTGCGCAGGAAACCTTGATACCCTTTGCGCCAAGACGCATGGTGCGGCCGATGGCCAGCTTCATTGCGCGGCGGAAGGATGTTCTCTTTTCGAGCTGGGAGCAGATGCTCTCAGCAACGAGCTGTGCGTTCAGGTCGGGCGTCTTGATCTCAACAACGTTGACAACTACGGGACGGCCAACGATCTCTTCCAGCTCAACGCGGAGCTTCTCGATCTCGGCACCGCCGCGGCCGATGACCATACCCGGCTTTGCGCAGTGAATGAACACGCGGACGCGGGCGTTGTCACGCTCGATCTCTACCTTCGGAACGCCGGCAGCCTGGAGCTTGTTCTTGAGGTATTTTCTTACCTTGTTATCGGACACCAGAGTATCGCCGAACTTCTCGTCAGACACGAACCATCTGGAATCCCAACCGCTGATTACGCCTACGCGCAAACCGTGGGGATGAACCTTCTGTCCCATATCACACTGCCTCCTTTTCCGAATTCTTCTCTTTGACGACCAGCGTTACGTGGCTGGTTCTCTTCAAAATGCTGAATGCTCTGCCCTGTGCACGAGGCTGAACTCTTTTCAGAGTCGGACCGGGGCAAACAAAGCATTCGGATACATACAGGTTCGATGCATCCATATGAAAGTTATGCTCTGCATTCGCAACTGCGCTTTTCAAGAGCTTAATCAGATGCTCCGATGCGGCCTTGGGCGTATTCTTAAGAATCGCCATGGCAGTATCGGTATCCTTCCCGCGGATCAGATCGAGAACGATCTTTACCTTACGGGGAGAGATTCTCACATACTTAAGATGTGCCTTTGCTGCTTCCATTAGGCTTTGCCTCCTCTATTATTTACCGTTGTTCGAGGTTTTCGAACCGGCATGTCCCTTGAAGGTACGTGTGGGTGCGAACTCGCCCAGCTTGTGACCGACCATATCCTCAACAACGTAAACCGGCACGTGCTTCTTACCGTCATGAACGGCAATCGTGTGACCGACAAATTCCGGGAAGATGGTGGAGGAGCGAGACCAGGTCTTAAGAACCTTCTTTTCACCCTTTTCGTTCATAGCAACGATTCTGTTGAAAAGCTTCTCTTCAACATAAGGTGCTTTTTTCAGGCTTCTGCTCATAAGTGTTTCTCCTTCTCAATTCTAAGCGGCATTACTTACCGTTTCTGCGCTTAACGATGAACTTGTTCGTTCTTGCCTTGCGGCTTCTGGTCTTATAGCCGAGGGCGGGCTTACCCCAGGGGGTAACCGGGCCGGGACGGCCGATCGGGGCGCGGCCCTCACCACCACCGTGGGGGTGATCACAGGGGTTCATGACCGAACCGCGGACGGTCGGGCGGATACCCATGTGGCGCTTCTTACCGGCCTTACCGATCTTGATGGTATCATGCTCGATGTTACCAACCTGACCGATCGTGGCTACACAGTCCAGACGAATGATACGAACCTCACCGGAGGGAAGTCTTACCTGAGCTACGCCATTCTCCTTTGCCATCAGCTGCGCTGCGGCACCGGCGGAACGAACGAGCTGAGCACCCTTGCCGGGGTAAAGCTCAATGTTGTGAATGAAGGTACCAACGGGGATATTGGCGATCGGCAGGGTGTTGCCGGGCTTGATATCCGCATCGGGACCGGAGTAGAGAACGTCACCGTCGGTAACACCGGCAGGAGCGATCACATAGCTCTTCTTACCGGCCTCGGTCTCAAGCAGAGCGATGTAGGCGGTACGGTTAGGATCGTACTCAACGCCGATGACCTTTGCGGCATCGGTATCCTGACGCTTGAAATCGATGATTCTGTACTTGATCTTGTTACCGCCGCCGTGATGACGAACGGTGATCTTGCCGTAGCTGTTACGGCCTGCATGCTTCTTTTTGGTCGCGATCAGCGACTTCTCGGGAGCAAACTTGGTTACTTCCTCGAAGGAGGGGCTGACCATGTGACGACGGGAAGGTGTCGTCGGCTTATACTTCATCGTAGGCATTCTTCTATCCTCCCAACTCAATTCATGCTGTCAAAGAACGCAATGCTCTTCGACTCGGATGTGAGGGTAACGATCGCTTTCTTCCATGCACTCTTGAAGCCGGTGTGCACGCCGTAGCGCGTAGCCTTCTTCTTGACGTTGATGGTGCGAACATTCTCAACCTGAACACCGAACATTTCTTCCACCGCACGGGCGATCTCGGGCTTGGTTGCGTCCTTAGCAACACGGAAGGTATAGCACTTGTTTGCAACGCCGTCCATGCTTCTCTCGGTGATGACCGGCTTTACAATGATGTTTTCAACAGACTTCATCATTTCGTATATACCTCCTCGATCTTCTCAACGGCACCCTTTGCAAGAATGCAGGTATCGCAATTCAGAATGTCGTATACGTTGATGGCGTTATACACAGCAGTCTTAACGCCGGGGATGTTGGCGCAGCTCTTGACGACCATAGCATCTGCCTCGGGCAGAACGATGAGAGATTTCTTTGCAGCACCTACGGCACTGAGCATAGCCACCATCTCACGGGTCTTGTATGCGCTTGCGGTGATCGCATCAATGATCACCATCTCGCCACCGGCGACCTTAGAGGAGAGCGCGCTAAAGAGAGCAATGCGCTTTTCCTTCTTGTTCATCGACATACGGTAAGAACGGGGCTTCGGGCCGAGTGCCACACCACCGTGCGTCCACTGAGGAGCGCGGGTAGAGCCCTGTCTTGCGCGGCCTGTGCCCTTCTGCTTCCAGGGCTTCTTGCCGCCGCCGGATACCTCGGTACGCGTCAGCGTAGACTGAGTACCCTGTCTCTGGTTGGCGAGATATGCCTTAACGGCGGTGTGGAGAACGGAGCCGTTGACGCTTGCGCCGAAAATCATATCGGACAGCTCGATCGTGCCGACTTCCTTGCCCGCCATATCTACAACTTTCATATTAGGCATTGTGTTTTCCTCCTTCCGTTTTGCTTTCACCGAATCACGGATGAATACGATACCGCCCTTTGCACCGGGAACAGCACCCTTCACTGCGATCAGGTTCTTTTCTTGGTCAATTTTTACAACGGCAAGGTTCAGAACCGTAACCTGCTCGTTACCGTACTGACCGGCCATCTTCTTGTTCTTGTAAACGCGGGACGGCGTGGAGTTTGCACCCATAGAACCAACCTGACGGTGGATCGGGCCTACGCCGTGAGTTGCGCCGAGCGTATGATGGTTCCATCTCTTGATCGCGCCCGTGTAGCCGCGGCCCTTGGTTATACCGGTAATGTCGACCTTCTCGCCTGCGGCGAAGGTATCGACGGATATAACATCACCGACGTTTGCCGAGCAATCGTCAAGACGGAATTCCTTAAGATACTTCTTTGCGCTGATACCGGCCTTCTTGAAGTGGCCGGCCTTTGCCTTGTTTACAAGCTTTTCCTTCATCTCGCCGTATGCGAGCTGAAGCGCGTTGTAGCCGTCGTTTTCAACGGTCTTCTTCTGTGCTACTGCACAGGGGCCTGCTTCGATGAGGGTTACGGGAATGACGTTTCCCTTCTCATCAAAGATCTGGGTCATACCGATTTTCTTTCCGATAATGCCTTTTTTCATAACTTCCTCCATTAGGTTATTGGTTGACATGTTGGATTATCGTGCTTGGCACGGTGATGTCAACTTGACCGCGAGGGCATGCGGAACCCCGACCGTCGGGGCAAGGGGGTGTTTTACGCTTTGATCTCGATCTCCACGCCTGCGGGAAGCTCGATGCTCATGAGAGCCTCAATGGTCTTCTGTGCAGGGTTGAGAATGTCGATCAGGCGCTTGTGCGTCCGCGTCTCAAACTGCTCACGGCTGTCCTTGTACTTATGAACAGCACGCAGGATCGTAACGATCTCCTTCTCAGTGGGAAGCGGAATGGGACCGGAAACGGCGCTGCCGTTTCTCTTAGCGATTTCCACGACCTTCTCCGCTGCGGCGTCGACGAGGGTGTGGTCAAAGCTCTTCAGTCTGACTCTGATTTTCTCTTTTGCTGCCATGGGTTTTTCCTCCTTTTCCTTTTTGGTGGGGGTCAGCTCATTCACACAGTGCCGGGCGTTTCTTTTCCGCCCTTACAAAATCCGGGAAATCTGCCGCACAGATCCACCCGGTAGGGAAAGCACTGCATCCGCCCCCCAAAAAGGAGCCGGAAGTCTTGCTGTCGCCCGGTTAAATATCGGACATACTCCACGAAAATTACCCGCTTTCGCGGCAACCTCTCGCTTCATCGCATATCAAGCCTTTTCATTATACAGCATTTTCCCTTCTTTTGCAAGGGGTCTATTCGTTTTTTTCAAAATTATATGTAGAATTTTTCTTAATTTTTCGGTTGGTTTTTGTGCAATTTGTATAAATTTACCCGTTTTTTCCTGTTTTTTTGCGTTTTTTGCATCCGTTGTGCAAAAAATCCGCCTTTTTACGTCGCAAAATGAGGCAAAAAGAGAAAGAAAACGGCTCTTTTTACGCAAAGGCCTCCCCCTCGCGCGCGCGTATATATAAAGGATGGTTTTCAGCGTGCCGCGCTGGCTCCGCTATCCGATCGGCATCCCCCATGCTCCGCCCGAAAACGCAGAAGGGAGGACACATTTCTTTCACGCCCCCTTCTTTTTGAATAAAATTTGCAAAAACCTCCAATTGTATACATTTTGTTAACAAAATTGTTGTACAATATAGGTGTTATCCGTTTTATCGGGTAACCCGAAGCATAACCGATTCCGTTGGTGCACACGCTTGGCACCCCTGTTATTCAAAGAGGTTATATGAAAAAGGACAAAACCAAGGTCATTCCCACAGCAGCCGTAGTCATCGCGCTGTTTTTTTCTCTGCTTGGCATCCTGCTCCGTTCTCTTTCTCTTTTCGGAGCCTATCATGCCGACACCGGTTACTATGATCCCACGAGCATTCTGCCATCTGCCTTTGCGATACTCACCGCAGCCTTCATCCCGATCATCATTCTGCTTGCTATTGTTTTCAGAAAATCCCTACTGGAGCCGATGTGGACAAACGGAATCTCTCTACTTTTTTCCTCGGCACTTTTAGCCCTTACGCTTTTGGTTTATGCCATATCCGTCTGCATCAGCCTGCCCGCGCAAACCGATGCGTATGTTGCAACGCTCTCCGCGCTGGCGGCGATCTTTGCGATCATGTTTTTGGTCTATCTCTCCTATACGCTCTTTGGCCGCGAGCTTAAGCATGAGGGGCTGCGCCCTTATCTGCCATTTGCGCTTGCCCTTTACGCGCTCCTTGTCGCGGTTGCTCTCTATTTTGACAAAGCAACCCAAATGAACCACCCCCCAAAGAACCTGCACATGGTGGCCTTTATTGCGCTTTCCTGCTATGCAATGTGCGAAGCACGGCACCTTTTGAGGCGTCTTAAAAGGTCTGTCGCCTATGTCGTAACCTCGCTTGCGCTCTTCTTCACGGGCGCGGCCTCCCTGCCCAACATCATTTACAGCATTGCCACCAATCGCATCCTTGTCATGTCCCCCGTCCACGATTTTGCTCTGCTGGCCGCTTTCCTGTATCTTCTGACGCGTCTGTTGCAGATGCTTCCCTACAAGATACCCTCCCTGCACCCCATGGCTACGACACTCTCCGCGCGCGAGCAGCAGGCGGCCGAGGAAACCGTGACCGAGGTCGAGGACCCTACAAAATCGGAAGGCTTTGCAGAGGATGCAGAAAATCCGGCCGAAGTGCCCAAGCGCACAAGAAAGAAATCCGATGACACGCCTGTAGCAGAGCCCGAAGCTCCCGAAAGCGCACAATCCGAAGAGAAAAAGGGCCGTTTGAAAAAAGATCCGCCCGATGAAGAGAGGCTTGACGGGCAGTCCTCTCCCCAAGAAGAATGATGCGTGCCGCAAGCACGCCATGCCTTTCGGGCAAAGATAACACCAATACAAAATTCCATCAGGACAAGGGGGAGCTTCCCCCTTGTCCCTGCAAAAGGGGAAGTGTATGAAAAGCATTCTCGTCATTGACGGAAACAGCATCCTCAACCGCGCCTTTTACGGCATCCGCGCCCTCACAAACAAGGACGGGCGTTTTACCAATGCCATCTACGGCCTTGTAAACGTCCTCCACCGCGAGCTTGCAAGGATCAAGCCGGACTATGCCGTGATCGCCTTTGATCGCCACGCCCCCACCTTCCGCAAAAAGATGTACGAGCCCTACAAGGCCAACCGCCACGGCATGCCCGAGGAGCTTCACGCCCAGCTTGATGATGCCAAGCTCTGTGCCGAGCTGATGGGACTTTGCCGTCTGGAAATAGACGGCTACGAGGCGGACGACATTCTTGGCACGGTGGCCGCCTTTGCTGACGCAGGCGAGGATCTCCACGCCTACATTTTATCGGGTGACCGCGATCTTTTACAGCTCATCTCACCGCACGTGACCGTGCTCCTTGCAGGAAATGCGGAGACCGCGCCTTATGACCGCGATGCATTTTTTGAGAAATACGGCATTGAGCCCTGTCAGCTTGTAGAGCTTAAGGCACTCATGGGTGACTCCTCGGACAATATCCCCGGTGTTCCCGGTGTTGGCGAAAAAACAGCCCTGCGCTTGATTTCTGCCTACAAAACACTGGAGGGCGTATACGAGAATCTGGATGCGCCCGACATCACCAAGGGCCTGCGTGCCAAGCTGGAGGCCGGACGCGAGCTTGCCGAGATCTCCCGCACGCTGGCGACCATCGTACGGGATGCGCCCATCGAAAAATCGCTCTCCGAGCTTGCCTTCCGCGGTACAGACCGCAAGGGGCTCCGTGATAAATTTATAGAGCTTGAATTTTCTGCTCTGCTCCGCAAATTTCATCTGGAGGGAGCAGATCAAGAAACACCTGCTCCCGATACAGAGAAAAACGGCACCGCAGACGCCCCCCTGCCGCCAAGCAGCACCGACGCAGAGAAGGCAAGTGCCCCCTCCTATACCGCGGCAACAGCCGCAGAGGTCCTTGCGGCATGCGGAGACAACGCCGTTTCTGTGTTGCTCATGGACGAGCTTCTCTATCTTTCGGTCGGCAAACGTCATTTTTCTCTGCCGTTTGATGAAATCTCCGCCCTTGCACCCTTGTTTGACGGAACGCACACGCTTCTCGTTTATGACGGAAAGGCTCTCTTTCATTTTCTTTCGCGCCACGGTGTCGCCTTACGTGGCATCCCCCGCGACCTGATGCTGTATGCCTATGTCATCGATGCGCATAGCGGCACTGTTCCGCTTTCCACGCTGATTACCGCCTATCTCGGTGAAAGCATTGGCGAAGCCACCCCCTGCACGCACCTGTTTTTTGCCCTGGAGGCCGCCTTATCTGCGCGTATTGCCGCCGCAAGCGCGACCGTCCTTCTTGAGGAGATCGAGCTTCCCCTCGCGATGCTTCTTGCGCGCATGGAGACACACGGCTTTAAGATAGACCGTGCAGGCCTTGCCGATTTCAAGGAGCAGCTTGAGACCGCCATGAATACGCTGATGGAGCGCATTTACGATATGGCAGGTGGTTCCTTCAACATCAATTCTCCCAAGCAGCTCGGACATGTACTCTTTGAAAAGCTGGGGCTTCCCGCCCTCAAAAAAACAAAAAGCGGATATTCCACCGACGTGGAGGTACTGACGCAGCTGCGTGCCATTCATCCCATCGTCGGAGAGATTCTGGATTACCGCCAGATTGCCAAGCTGTACGCCACCTATGCCGTAGCACTTCTCCGCGAAGCCGATGAAAACGACCGCCTGCACACCGATTTCAAGCAATCGCTGACTGCCACGGGCCGTCTTTCCTCTGCGGAGCCGAACCTGCAGAACATCCCCATCCGCACCGAGCTTGGACGGGAGATGCGCCGCTTCTTTATTCCCGAGAACCAGAACTACGTATTGGTCGATGCCGACTATTCTCAAATAGAGCTCCGTCTTTTGGCGCACATGGCGAACGACACCCGTATGCTGAAGGCCTTTTCCGACGGCGCGGACATTCATGCGGCCACAGCCGCAGAGGTCTTTGGCGTTGCCCCCGACGAGGTCACGCCCACCCTGCGCTCCCGTGCCAAGGCGGTCAATTTTGGGATCGTTTACGGAATCGGTGCGTTTTCCCTGGCGGGAGATCTCGGCATCACAACCGGACAGGCAAAGGCGTATATTGACTCTTATCTCGCAACCTATCCGGGCATTGCCACCTATATGCACGACGCGGTAGAATCAGCACGGGAAAGCGGGTATGCCGTCACCCTGTACGGCCGCCGCCGCAGCATTCCCGAATTGCGTGTCACGAACAAAAACACCCAAAAATTCGGCGAGCGCGTGGCTATGAACAGTCCCCTGCAGGGAACCGCCGCCGACATCATCAAGATTGCCATGCTTCGCGTTGACCGCCGCCTTGCAGAGGAAGGTCTGGATGCCCGCCTTGTCATGCAGGTGCATGACGAGCTGATCGTAGAGGCGCATCGCTCGGTGGCTGACCGTGTAGCGGCACTGCTCCGTGAGGAAATGGAAAATGCCGCTTCCCTTTCGGTCAAGCTCACAGTGGATGTTTCTATAAATGAAACCTGGCTTTTTTGACCGTATTTCTACCAAAAAACAGCCTTATGCGCAAAAAAAGAGCCACCCGTGTGTCGTGAAACGGCACACGGGTGGCCTTTCTTGCGCCGCGTGGCGCAGGAGCTTCTTAAGGCATATAGGTTTTGACCGCAAAGGAATCCTTGATCAGCAAACGCGCCTCTGCAAGCGAGGAAAGCTCTCCGCTTGCAAGCATTTGCACGGCAACATTGCCGATGGCAGTTGCCTCTCCGGGACCCGCCAGAACCGGACGCCCAATCGCGGCAGCGGTCAGCTCGTTCAGATACTCTGCCTGACTGCCTCCTCCGACGATGCAAAGCTCCGCAAAGCGCTCTCCCGTCAACGCCTCCAGCTGAGCAAGCGATCGCGCATAGCAATCCGCCAGCGAATGATAGATGACTGCCGCGATCTCACCTACGGTCATCGGAATGGCCTGACCGCTTTCGCGGCAGGCGGCCTGCACCTCGGCGATCATGGAAGCGGGCGCAAGGAACCGGGTATCCTCTGCATCGACACGGGACGGGAATGCATCGCATGCACGCGCCATCTCGCAAAGCTCCGCGAAGGAATATTCCTCTCCCGCCGCCGCCCATTCACGGCGTGCGGATTGAATCATCCAAAGGCCCATAATGTTTTTAAGAAAACGATATTCACCGGCAAAGCCACCCTCGTTGGAGAAGCCTGCCTCCATAGCCTCACGGCAAACGCAGGGCTCACGCAATGCCGTGCCAAACAGCGACCAGGTTCCCGAGCTGATGTATGCAAAGCGGTCCTCCGTGCAAGGAACGGCCACCACGGCAGAGGCCGTATCATGGCAGGCGGTGAGAACCACGCAGGTGTCAAAGCCTACCTCCTCCTGCACGCGGCTCGTAAGACGGCCGACGGCCACCCCCGGCATTACCGTGCGCGAAAAGATCTCGCCGGGCAAGCAAAGCTTGCCGATCAGCTCATAATCCCAGTTCTTGGTTTCGGCATCCACGAGCTGCGAGGTAGAGGCGTGTGTATATTCGCTCATGGCGGTTCCCGTAAGCAGATAATTGAAATAGCAAGGGATCGTCAAGAGCTGCTTGGCTCCTGCAAGAAGCAAGGGCTCCTGCTCGCGCAGGGCCGCCAGCTGATACACGGTATTGTACGGCTGGGTAGCAACCCCCGTGCGACGGAAAAGCTCTGCCGCATCCACCGTTTTGTGAACAAGCTCCGGCATCCCCTCTGTGCGTGCATCGCGGTAGGATACCGCATCCCCCAAGCGATCGCCCTTCTCGTCAAGAAGGACAAAATCCACGCCCCAGGTATCTACACCCATGAAGGACGGAGTCTTGCCAAGCTCCGCGCAACGGCGCATGCCGTTTTTGATCTCGGAAAACAACCGCTCAACATCCCATACAAGGTGGCCGTCCTTTTCGACAACGCCGTTTTCAAAGCGGTAGATCTCCTCAAGCTTCATCACGCCGTTCTCGCAGTAGCCGAGAATGTGACGGCCGCTGGAGGCACCAAGATCGACAGCCAGATAGTAGATCGGTTTTTTCATTCAGATAACACCCTTCTGTAAAATGATGTTTGCATACAGTGCGCTCTCGCTTGTTGCGATCACCGCATATGCGCCGCGCGCCTTCTCATAAAAGGCAAAGCGCTCGATCTCACAGAATGCATCCGCGCCGCGCGCGTCCTCCGCGGCAACGATCTCACGGTAGGTATCCCAGATGGGTGTTTTTACAGGATCACCCGGTGTGACCTGCATAAGTCCTACCGGATGCGGCACGTAGGTGTCGAGGGGGAAGACCGAGAGAATGGCACGAAGAAGCTCGGGCGCGCCGTGACCGTCACAGCGGATCACCTTAGCATTCTTCCCTATCGATTCTGCAGGAAAATTGCCGTCGGCAATGACCAAATAATCACTATGTCCCATCTCGCAAAGCACACGAAGAAGCTCGGGTGAGAGGAGGGGAGAAATTCCTTTCAGCATAAATACCTCTTTCCGTCGATGACGACTTTTCTAAAAATACGGGAAGCGGCACCTGTTTTAGAACACACGGGTGCCGTTTCCCGTTTTTAATTACTTCTTGAATTCGGGGCCGTAGGCGGCGCAGGCACGGAAGTCCTGGCCCTCCTTATCCATACCAAATGCATTCCAAGCCGCAGGACGGAGGATCTTTTCCTCCGGCACGTTATGCATGCAAACGGGAATGCGGAGCATGGAGCAAAGCGTGATCAGATCGGCACCGATATGACCGTAGCTGATCGCACCGTGGTTAGCACCCCAGTTGTTCATCACGTCATAAGCCGTGCGGAAGGCACCCTCACCCGTCACGCGCGGAGCAAACCACGTGCAGGGCCATGTGTAGTCGGTACGCTTCCAAAGGATGTCGTTCACATCATCGGGGAGCGAAACCGTCCAGCCCTCTGCGATCTGCAGAACAGGACCAAGCCCCTTGACGAGGTTCAAACGAATCATCGTGCAGGGCATCTCGGTGCGGGTAACGAAACGGGAGGAATAGCCGCCGCCGCGGAAATAGCCGCAGTCGGCATAGTTCCAGGTGGTGTTCTTCATGACGGTGTCGGCATCTGCCTCGGTCATCTCGTACCACGGCTTCATGGTAGCATTGCCATCGGCATCCTTGACCTCACCGCAGGCATCCAGACATGCCGCACCCGAGTTGATCAGATGGATAAATCCGTCTGCCTCCTTGGCGTGTCCCGTCAGCTCATAGCCTGCCGCACGGCGGAGGGCATCTCCGCTCCAATAGGTGCGCACGTCGGCAAAGATCTGTGCACGGTTGGTGAGCAGCTTCATAAAGAGCATGCTGATGCCGTTGAGAACGTCGTTCTCGGTAGCAAGGATATACGGCTCGCGCGCACCGTTCCAGTCAAAGGATGTATTGAGCATGGCCTCAGCAAAGTCGCCGTTCGGATAGAAGTCCGTCCACTGACGCTGTCCCTGGAAGCCTGCCGCGATCGCATTGTGACCGACAGCCTCCTCCTCGGCACCCTTGGGCAGATTCTTGTTGCCGTTCATGAGATCCTTGATGATAATGGCCATTTTGACGACGAAAGCCCAGTCCTCATCCTTTCTCTCACGCGTTTTCTGCAGGAAATCGGGGTTCTTATCAAAGCCCTCGATGCAATGCTCCTTCGTCCATGCGAGCGCGCGCTCAAACTCGTCCTTATCGTAGATCTCCTCCGTCATGCGGCGAATGATCTCGACCTCGTCAACAGACTCAACGCGCATGCCGAGATAATCCTCAAGGAAGTCATGGTCAATGATCGAGCCGCCGATACCCATGGTAACCGAGCCGATCTGGAGATAGGATTTTCCGCGCATGGTGGCGGCCGCTACTGCGGCACGGCCGAAGCGGAGAAGCTTCTCGCGCACATCAGCGGGGATCTCTGTATCCGTAGCGTCTTGTACGTCGTGTCCGTAAATACCAAAGGCAGGAAGACCCTTTTGTGCATGGGTAGCCAGCACGGAGGCAAGGTACACAGCACCCGGTCTTTCGGTTCCGTTAAAGCCCCACACGCCCTTGATGGTGTGGCGGTTCATATCCATGGTCTCCGCACCGTAGCACCAGCAGGGGGTAACGGTCAGGGTGATCGCAACGCCCTCGCGTGCAAACTTCTCCTCGCAAGCGGCGGCCTCTGCCACACGGCCGATGGTGGTATCGGCGATCACGACCTCGACCGGCTCACCGTTCGAGTAACGCAGATTCTCACGGAAAAGGTCTGCGGCGGCACGCGCCATATTCATGGTCTGATCCTCAAGGGACTCTCTGACGCCCAGCGCGCCACGGCGACCGTCGATGGTCGGACGAATGCCGATTTTGGGGTATGCACCGATGTAGCGGTTTTCTGCCATAATCATTTCCTCACTGTTCTTAAATTTGATACGCGGCACACGCCGCATGCTATCCTATTTTTATTTTACCCTTTTCCCCCCTTTTTGTCAAGAGCGTTCCCGAAAGTGTGCAAGCATCTGACACTTTTTCAAAAAATCGCGCACGCGCGCGTAAAGCAAAAGGGCAAGACGGCGTGTCCAATCGTCCGGATGGATACGGAAACAGTGAGCATTTCCGGTATACATGCGGAACGGATTTCCGTCTAAATAAAATCCATTTTGCTCAAAGCTCAACCGTTTTTAGGAATGCGCCCCCTCCAACATCGGCGCATTTGCGATTTTAGCCTAAGTGGGCTCGAATAGGCAAGCCCCGTGTGTCGCGAAGCAATTTCGCGACACACGGGGTGCCATTTTTGAGTAAATTACCATACATCAGCAAGATCAAGCACAAGACGCTCTGTCTTCTCCCATCCAAGACAGGGATCGGTGATGGAACAGCCGTAGCGTCCCTCTCCGATCTTTTGTGCTCCGTCCGCAAGATAGCTCTCGATCATCAGCCCCTTGACAAGGCGACGGATATCCGCATTATGGCGGCAGCTGTGCAGGACCTCCTTGGAGATGCGGATCTGCTCCTCGTAGCGCTTGCCGGAGTTTGCGTGGTTGGTATCCACGATGACAGAGGGGTTTTTTAGCTCCGAGCGTGCCGCAAAGGCCTCATAGAGGCGCAAAAGGTCCTCATAGTGGTAGTTCGGGTAGCTGTGTCCCAGCTCATCCACATAGCCGCGCAGGATCGCATGCGCGTAGGGATTTCCATCACTTTGCACCTCCCAGCCGCGATAGATAAATGCATGGGAATGCTGGGCGGCGGTGATGGAATTCATCATGACAGCGATATCTCCGCCCGTCGGGTTCTTCATACCGACGGGAATATCAAGACCGCTGGCGGTCAAGCGGTGCTCCTGATTCTCCACCGAGCGCGCGCCGATGGCAACATAGGACAGGACGTCGTTCAGGTAGCGATAGTTGTCGGGGTACAGCATCTCGTCCGCACAACCCATTCCCGTGTCCTGCAGGGCACGCATGTGCAGCTCACGAATGGCGACAATGCCCTTCAAAAGATCCGGCTTCTCGGTGGGGTTCGGCTGATGGAGCATGCCCTTATAGCCATCCCCCGTTGTACGCGGCTTGCCCGTGTAGATGCGCGGGATCATCAGGATGCGGTCCTTCACCTTGTCCTGCAGGTCACAGAGGCGGTGGATATAATCCAGCACACTCTCCTCCGCATCTGCCGAGCAGGGGCCGATCACAAGAAGAAGGCGCGGATCCTCTCCGCGAAAGATCGCGCGGATCTCGTCATCCCTTTTTTCCTTTATGGCTGTCAGCTCCGGCGTCATGGGGTATTGCTTTTTTACCTCCATCGGAATCGGGAGCTTACGGATAAAATTCATATTCATCGGGAATACCTCGCTTATTTCTTTTTATCAAAAAGGGCACGGCGTTCGGTCGAGTAGCGCATCATCTCACGCATACCCTCACGGTCACCGGCGGCAAGCAGGGTGCAAAGGCGGTCAAACTCATCGCGGAACACCTGCATTTGCCGCAAAAGTGCCTCACGGTTTTCAAGAAACAGCTCGCTCCACATCTCATCGTTGAGGCGCGCAATGCGCGTCAGATCGCGGAAGGAGTCACCTGTGTAATCCTCAAGATGCGGGATCTGCTGACAGGTCATCAGCGACACGGCAAGGCAATGCGTCAGCTGGGAAACAAAGGCAATGATCTCGTCGTGATCCTCGGGTGACAGGTGGGATACCCGCGCAAAGCCCAGCTCATGACCAAGCTCCTCACAAAGCTCAATGGCCTCTTTTGTATTCTTCTCTGTCGGCGTGACCACATAATTGGCTCCGCGGAAGATTGAGGGATCGCTGTTCCGCACACCGCTGACCTCGCGGCCTGCCATAGGATGCGCCGCAATAAATTCAAGATCGGGACGCAGGATCGCCTGCACACGGCCGACGATATTGCCCTTGACACCCGTAACGTCGGTCAGGATCGCACCCTTTTTCAGAAGCGACTGATTTTTTTCGATCCACTCCAAAAACACATGGGGGTACAGAGCAAACACCACAAGATCCGCTTTGCCGATCAAGTCGGCATCCGGCGTGGCCGCACCGTGGGAAATGATTCCGGCACCGATGCCGTAATCGATATCATTTTCCTTATCCGAGATGGCATCCACCGTATATCCCTTCGCGGTCAGTGCCTGTGCATAGGAGCCACCGAGCAGACCAAGACCTACGATCAGAATACGCATGCTTTTATGCAGTTTCATGCAGCTTTACCTCCACATCCAGCCTCCGCAGAAGCTCAAAATAGTCGGGCATGCTTTTTTTAACAGCCTCCGCACCGTCGATCACACCGCCCGTACCGATCAAGAGGGTGGCAAGTGCCATGACGATACGGTGGTCATTATGCCCCCAAAGGACCTCCCGCGGTGCGTGGAAGTCGGCAGGGTACACGACGATCGAGTCCTCATGCACCGAAACAGAGGCACCGAATTTGGCAAGCTCCTCTGCCATAGCGGCACCGCGGTCGCTCTCCTTGATGCGCAGGCGGCGCGTTCCGCAAAAGACCGCGCCGTTTTTGGCGGCGGCCAGTGCCATGAGCACCGGTCCAAGATCGGGGCAGTCCCCGATGTGGATCGTGGGCATGCCGCGATCGATCATGGGATAAAAGCGACGATAGGCGGCATCCCCCTGCAGGCTGTTCTTCGCAAGGCCGGAAACAGCCACCTCACCCCCTAAAAAGTTGAGTGCCTCAAAGAAGGCCGCCCCCGAATAATCTCCCTCTACGGTAGCATCCAGCGCACGGTAGGTCTGTCCGCCGCGGATATAAAAGCGACACTCGTCGGGACGTGTGACCTCAATGCCGAAGGCAGACAGTGCTTCCAGCGTCATGGCCACATAGGCGCGGCTCTCAAAGGGAGGGAGCACGGTAATGCTGCTATCCCCGTCAAGCAGGGGAAGTGCAAACAAAAGGCCACTGATAAACTGACTGCTGATATTGCCGGGAATGCGATATTCCCGTGCCACGAGCCGTCCGTCCACGGTCAATCCGTCCTCTGTGCGAGAGAAGGAATGTCCATCCTCGGCGCAGATGCTCTCATACACCGAGAGCGGACGGGAAAAGAGCGTCTTGCTGCCCGAAAAGCGACGCTCTCCTGCACCCAGCAGACAAAGCGGAATGAAAAAACGGAGCGTGCTGCCACTTTCACGGCAATAAAGCGTATCGGCTTCAAGAGGGGTGCGGGGATCGCGCCCCTGTATGGTGATCACGTCACCGTCACGGGTATAGGTGGCTCCAAGAGCCTCAAGGCAGGCAAGCGTGGCACGCATATCCTCCGAATCCGAAACACCGCGGATGACCGAGGTTCCCGATGACAGACCGCCGCCGATCAAAAGGCGGTGTGCCATGCTTTTGGAGGGAGGTGCCCCGATGCTGCCAACGGGACGGGACGGGGTAAATTCAGCCTTCATAGTTTCTCCTGTATAGGGTGCATAGATACAGGCACCCGTCTGTATTCAAAAATCGTAGGATGCGGAAAAATCCGCGAGAATTGAAAGAACCGTTCCCTCCACATCACCCTCGGTGACGGGGATACGGCAATCGGCGGTTCCGAGATAAAGCGGATACCGCTCCCGATAGCGTGCCTCCAGTGCCTCTCTATCCGAGGAAAGCGGGCGGGACGCTGTGGGGAGAATGGTTTCGAGAGGGCGGTCAAGGAAATAGACGCGGCCGCTCCGGTGCAGGGCGTTGCGGTTTTCCTCACGCAGAACAGCACCTCCACCCGTGGAAATGACGGCACCCGTGTGTTGCGAAGCCACTTTTTTGAGCACACCCGCCTCAATATCACGGAAGCCTGCCTCACCGCATGCGGCAAAAATTTCGGGAATACTCTTCCCTGCTTCTCGCACGATCTCCTCGTCAAGATCTATAAACCGACGTCCCTCTCGCACAGCAAGAGCACGGCCGACCGTGGTCTTTCCGGAGCCGGGCATACCGACAAGGACGATGTTTTCCTTCTCGTGACACAGCTCTCCGTAGATGCGCGCCGTAAGGGGCGCAGGATCATCCGTAAGCGTGCCGAAATGTGCGGCGGCAGAAACCGCCTGCGCTACCAGCATATAGAGTCCCCCTGCCGCAGGAATTCCGCGCGCACGCGCCGCCAGAACAAGGTTGGTACGCAAGGGGTTATATACGGCATCCGCAACCAGGGAAAGCCGTGGAAAAAGCGCAAGGTCAACAGGGATACCGTCACTGTTTGGGTACATACCGACGGGAGTTGTGTTGATCAGTACCTCTGCATCACTGTGCGCGGAGATAGCCTCCTCATAGGTCAGGGATCCGTCCTTACCGCTTCTCCCCACGCGGAGGATGGGGGCGGCCCCCAATGCACGCAAAACCGCCGAGGCGGTCAGCGAGGTGCCTCCCGTCCCGAGGACGAGTGCTTTTTTCCCTTTCACGGGAACTGCCAGTCGCTCGATCAGCGCGCGCATACCGTCAAAATCGGTGTTGTAGCCGATCAGCTTGCCGTCACGCCGCACAACGGTATTGACCGCGCCGATCTCGGCCGCCACGGGGGCAAGCTCCGAGAGATACGGAATGACCGTTTCCTTATACGGAATTGTGACGTTGACGGCGTGAAAATCCTCCCGTGCCAGAAAGGCGGCTACATCAGAGGGGGCTACCTCACAAAGTGTATACGGGTAATCGCCGATGCGGCGATGGATCTCACACGAAAAGCTGTGCCCGAGATGCTCGCCAAGCAGGCCGTACATCATACTGTTTCTCCTTTACGAAAGGAACGTGTCTGTTCCGAGGTGCTGTGTGATCGCATCGCAAAGCACGAGTGCCACCACGCTGTCCGCCACGATGCGGGCGCGGTGTACGATGGCGGGATCATGCCGCCCTGCAATACACAGGGATGCATTCTCTCCGCTTGCAAGATCAACGCTCTCCTGCGGCAGATAAATAGAGGGCGTAGGCTTTACTGCGATCCGTATGCGGAGGGGCATGCCGTTTGAGATGCCGCCGAGAATACCGCCCATACGGTTGGTGGCCGTCACGATACGGCCGTTTTCCGAACGGATAGCATCATTTGCCTCACTGCCGCGCATATCGGAAAGCGCAAAGCCGTCACCGAATTCAACGCCCTTGACCGCAGGAATCGAAAAGAGTGCGTGCGCGAGCATGCTCTCAAGCGAATCAAAGAAGGGCTCACCGACACCTGTCGGCATACCGACAACGGCGGTTTCCAAAACGCCGCCCACGCTATCGCCTGCCTGCCGTGCCGCAAGGATGGCGGCCTGCATGGCATCCCCCGCCTCCTTTGAGAGAACGGCAAAGGGGCGGTTGGAAAGTGCCAGAATATCCTCACGAGGATCGGCGGCAAAGGGGCGGTCATCGATGCCTGCCGCACGCGCGATATGCGTACCGATGAGAATGCCCTTTTTTTCAAGTGCCGCGGCACAGATCGCGCCTGCGGCAACGATGGGTGCCGTCAGGCGTCCCGAAAAATGTCCGCCGCCGCGCGGATCGGCATACCCGTGATACTTATATGCCGCCGTCAGATCGGCGTGCCCCGGACGGGCGATGCTTTCTGTCTTTTTATAGTCGGATGAGCGCATATTTTCATTTTTGATCAGGAGCGTGATCGGTGTTCCTGTGGTCTTTCCCTCGTATACACCGCTGACGATCTCCACCTCGTCACGCTCTACCCGTGCGGTAGAAAGCGCGGCGAGCGAGCGACGGAGTGCCATACGCCGTGCGATCTCTGCGGTATCCACGGGGATCCCCGGCGTCACACCGTCAAGCACAGCACCGATCATGGGCCCGTGGCTTTCACCGAAGAGTGTGAGGGACACGGCGGTGCCCAGCGTATTCTTCATATGGCAAGCTCCTCCGTTACCTTCTTCAAAAATTTCGCCAGCGGCTCGCGGCATAGCGTATAGCTACCTGCCGACGGCACAAAAACATAGGAAATATCCTCCCCTACGGCCTTTTTGTCATGCTTGATGGCATGGCAGACATCGGCTGCGGGAAGGCGGCATTCCGTAGGAAGCCCTACGCGGCGGTAGAGTGCCAAAAGACGCTCCCGCATAGTGGGAGTCGTCATGGACAGCATACCAAGAGCCACACATTCGCCGTGAAGAAGTCTGCCGTTTGCAGCAGACTCGATCCCATGGCCAACGGTATGGCCAAAGTTCAGGATGCGGCGCAGGCCTCCCTCTCGCTCATCCTGCTCAACGACCGCCTTTTTGATACGCAGGGCGGCCGGAATGATCTCGTCAAGCCGTGCAAGCGGCTCCTCCGTTTCCTCAAGGAGAGAAAAGAGGGAGGCATCCGATGTGGCGGCCATTTTGATGATCTCTGCCATACCGGCGGCCAGCTGACGCCCGTCCAAGGTTTTGAGAAGCGCAGGATCGATGAGAACACCGCGTGGCTGATGAAAGGCTCCGATGATGTTTTTCACACCGCGAAAATCCACCGCCGTCTTACCGCCGATGGAGGAATCCACCTGCGAGAGGAGGGTGGTGGGAATATTGTAAAAATCCACGCCGCGCATATAGGTAGCGGCCACAAAGCCGCCAAGATCGCCGACGACACCGCCGCCTACGGCCCCGACGGCACCAGCGCCCGTCATGGCGGCCTCCAGCATGGCGGCCAGCACCTGCTCCCAGACGGCAAGAGATTTGCTCTCCTCTCCCTGCGGAATAGTAACCACCGTAGGTGTGCGGCAGGCATCGGCGACCGCCTCTGCATACGCCGCAGGAACGCCGTCATCGGTGAGGATCAAGACACGGCGATCAAGCGAAAAATATTCACCAACACGAGAAAGAAGGCCACGTCCGATATGGATATCGTAGCTTCTCTCACCAAGCTCCATATGCAAGGTAGTCATGCATTTCCTCCTAATGGTGCGGGATAGGCAAAGCTGCCCAGAACGCGCACACGGTCACACGAGGAGGCAAGCTCCTCTGTCATGCGGTGCCCCTCCTCTGTGCAAAGATCCCCCTCTGTTTCGATATAAAAATAGTACTGAAAGACCGACTCCTTCATCGGGCGGCTGCGCAGGCAACGCATGTTGTAGCCATGCGCCCCGATGATCCCAACGGCGCGGGCAAGCGAGCCTGCCTCGTTGCGTACGGTGAACATCAAAATGGAATGACTTCCCTCTCTGCCCTTCATGCCGCCTGCGGCACGGGAAAGCACCGCAAAGCGCGTGGTATTCATGCCCGAGGAGTGAATATTGCGCGCTAATATCTTGAGGCCGTACAGCTTTGCCGTTTCCTCGCTGGCGATGGCAGCCACGGACGGATCTCCTGCATCTGCCACATGCTGTGCCGCCATGGCGGTGTTCTCAAACTGAATTTGCCGCCAACCCCGCTCACGCAGATAGGGCGCACACTGTGCCAGTGCCTGCGGATGGCTGATGACCTGTGTGATGCTGTCCTCGGTGGCATCGGCTGTCCCCATGAGGCAATGGTTGACCGAAAGATCGTATACGCCGTTGACATACAGACTGCCCGAAAACATCAGGTCGAGGACCTGACCGACCTCGCCTGCCGTGCTGTTTTCGATGGGAAGGACCGCGCAATCGCAATCCCCCTTGACCACCGCGTCATACGCAGAACGGAAATCCGAAAGCGGAATATGCGTCGCACAGGGAAATATCTTTTCTGCGGCGATATGTGCAAATGCACCCGACACACCGCAAAAAGCGACGCGCATGCCGTAGAGAAGACGCTCCTGATAGCTCCGCGACACCTGCATCAAGGCACGCTGGTAGGTGACGTAGTGACCGCGTACCTCGGGATCTGCGATCTCGGCGGCGTGACGCTCAATGATGGCATCCTCACGAAGGGCATCGAGAATGGGCAGGCCATGCGCCCCCTTATAGGTGGCGACCTTACGGGCGGCCTCCATTCGCCTGACAAACAGCTCTGTCATGCGCGCGTCGATCTCATTGATCTCCGCGCGCACCTCTTTCAAGTCTTCCATCATTATTCTCCCAGACGGTACTCCTCCGCAAGACGGCGGAAGGCAGGAAGCGCACGCTCGATCATCGCGGGCGTCACGCAGTAGGCAATACGCACGTAACCGGGAACACCGAAATCATCACTCGGTACAAGAAGAAGCTCATGCCGCTTGGCTTGCTCTGCAAAGGCATTGGCATCCCCGTCTGGCGCCTTGACAAACAGATAAAATGCGCCGTCGGGCGGTACGCAGGTAAATCCGTAGGCGGTCAGCTCCTCATAAAGGCGGTTACGGTTTGCCGCGTAGATGGATACGTCCGAGGTCTTGCCAAGACATGCGGGGATCATGTACTG
This sequence comes from Eubacteriales bacterium, assembly GCA_045655145.1. Taxonomy (GTDB): domain Bacteria; phylum Bacillota; class Clostridia; order Oscillospirales; family CAG-272; genus UBA1740. The sequence continues at coordinate 41,652 of JAZOOW010000103.1, forward strand.
GAAAAGTGCCGGCGCGCAAACAAAGCCAAGGGCACGCCCTGCCCCTGCGATGGCGGCGCGGAGTGCATCTCTTTCTCCTGCGGTGGGCGATACAAGCAGATAGCCGATACGCTCGCCGGGCAGAGAGAGGGATTTGCTGAAGGAATAGCCCACAAGCGTGTTATCATAGTAATTGGGGAGGAAGGGCACCGCAATATCCCCGTAGACAAGCTCACGGTAGGGCTCGTCCGCTACCAAATAGATGGGATGGCCATAACGCGCCTCTGCCTCGCGGAGTACATCGGTCAGCGCGCGGATATCCGCCTCACGCAGCACAGCACCCGTGGGGTTGTTGGGAGAGTTGATGATGACGGCGGCCGTGTTCTCGTTGAGGGCGGCACGCAGATCGTCGGGGGTGGGAATAAAGGCGGGCTCACGGCAGGGAACCACACGCAGCTTGCCACCCGCCTTTTCCACGAACACCTTATATTCGGGGAAGAAGGGCGCAAAGGCGATGACCTCCTCGCCTCCCGAAAGGATGGCATGAAAGGCAATGGTCAGCGCGGCGGCGGCCCCAACGGTCAAATAGAGATCATCCGGATGGGCGGCACATCCGTGCTCTTTTTGAATATATTCCGCGATCGCGCGGCGCACGGAGGCATCTCCCGTTGCGGCGGTATAGCCGTGAAGAACGGCCGGATCGGTATCGGCGATCAGCGCGGCCAGCGTATCACGCACATCCGCGGGCGCGGGAACGCTGGGATTACCCAGACTGAAATCAAAGACATTCTCTGCACCGATCTCAGCCTTACGGGCCTGCCCGTAGGAAAAGATCTCACGGATCACAGAGCGTCGGCGACCGAGCTCCAGCATTTTTTCGGAAAGCATAGAAAGTTCCTCCTGTGTTTTTTCTGTATTCCTCTGCGCACGACCGCATGAGCCCTGTGCAAAGATGTGGTTAACAGTGTTAACTTTTTCTGTATTATACACCATTGCACCTAAAATGTCAAGAGATTTTCAGTTTTTTCCATCCATTTCGTCAAAAACATGTCCCCCGGCGAGAAGCAGTACATCTGCCCATAGAAAAAAGCCTCCCGTATACGCCGTAGGGGAGGCTTGCCGGCAAGTGCTCGCTCGGCAAAAGCGACAAATGCCGAAAATACTGATACCCCTCAAGTGCGGGAGATCACAGCTTCTAGCTTGCGCTGATCGCTTCATGCAAGGCCATCAGACTACTGATGACCGCCTTTAGCTTGTCGGTGGCTGCACCGTTCTCGATCATACGGCCGTAGTATGCGGCTACGCTGTAGCAAAGGGTGTCCGAAATGGCCTTTTTGTCAGCATCGACTACACGGATGCAGTAGTCGGTATTCCAATTGGCAGCAGAGATGCCGTCCATGATGAACTTAGTGTCCACACCGTCCTCCGTGGCCGTGCCTGTCACCGTTTCGGGAGAAGCGAACAAGGGATCCTCATCAATCTGGAGGATCGCATCCTCGGGAAGCTTCCCCCTGATCACGATCTTGATATTGACGCGATCGTTAAGAAGAAGCGAGATGCCGCGGAACCTGACCTCATCCTCGCCCGTATAGTCGCCGACACCGATGCGCTCACTCTTGGCAATGTAGTCCGCCCGATTGACAGGAGCCGTGTAGGTAGGTGCCTTTTCCGTGTCATCAAAATAAGCATGCGCGGCGGCTGTATAATGGAGCGTGGCCTCTGCTGCGGCCTTGATGCCTTCATGATCACTTGCCGCATACTCCTTCAGCATGCCGTTGAGCGTTACGGCTGACTTTTTGCCCAAGACCGTCACACCGTCCTCCAGCACGTAATAGGGCTGTACAACGATCTTTTTGTCGGCATCCTTCGGATCTACAGGGATTTCGGTCCCCTCAATCCTTTCTCCGTTTACCACAAGACCGCTTTCCGTAACGCCGACAAGGCCGTCCGGCGTGGCGACCGCTGTATTCAAGGTTAGCGAGCCGTCAACAACGACCTGAGCGGACACAGTAGGAAGCGCATCGTAAACAGACAAATATTCTACACGCGGGTGGCAGGTGCTGGTTTGTCCGTCCGCTCCGGAGGAGGCAAACAAAAACGCGATCTTATCACCGGCTGACACATTCATCTCGAAGGTGGCAGTACGGTTTTCCTCTGCCCATACATCTCCGTCACCGGCACGGTAGGTCACCGACTGCCAGCCGGATGCATGTGCACCGGTAACAGGCGTTCCCTCCAAGGCAGTCGGCCATACAAAGCTGCCGTTTTTCGCCACGGCCGTCAGGACATTGGCATGTCGGTCTGTGGGGATCACGATCTCCACCCTGCCGCTGACGGGTGCGTGGTATATATAGGCGGTCGCCATCTCGGAGGCAGAAGAGCCTCCCCACACCGCTCCTTGATCCACATAGTAAGCACCGCTGTCCTGATCAGCATTTTCCACGCCGAGAAGCATAGAGGATGTATTCAAAAACGCGCTGAAGGCGGTAAAGTGCGTACCGACATAAGAACCGACAGACCAGCCGCCTGTATACGAAAGAAGCTCCCCCGTCCTTGCATCCGCATCCCATGTGAAGAGCGGCTGATTTTGCGGCTTGGTTGCGGTCGTATCGGTGAAACAATCTGCATAGTAGCCGACAAGAGCAGATGATCTGGTCATGGGATAGAAATGCAACGCGGTATCGGATGTGCGCACGCCGTCAAAGTATTCCTCGATACTGACGAAGGCCTCCTCCTCCCCATTCCATGTATACCATCCGAGAATATCCTCCGCCACGAGAGAGGAGCCTGCGGCCGTTAGCTGGGCTGTTGTGGGAAGCTCCCGATCAAAGGCGGTGGTTGAGCTGACCTGCGTGCCTAACGTATTTTGTCCGTTAGATGCGGTGGGACCTATATAAAAGTTCAAAGGAATCAGACTGTCGGGATCAGCGGGGATGCATGTGATGGTAGGGTTGAAATCCGTACGGGCACCGCTGAACATCGTTGTTCCCTTATGAACGGCAACGTCCACCGTATCCCCCTTTTTCACCGCAAAGGTAACGCGCTTTTCGGTTTCGCCCTCCCCAAAAGAGAACCACCCGTTTGCCTTGTCATACAGATTTCCGACCGTGCCCGTATCATTTCCGAGGATCTGCGTGCCCTTGATCCCGTTTTTAATAACGGCATAAAGAAAGGTGGAGCTGACGGCTGCACCGGCTGATGTTTTGGCATCCGCAATGCGCGGGATCTCCACCGTAACCTCGCCGTCACACATGACCTGATAGCGTAGGATGGTGGCATATGTGGCCGTACCGCCTACCACCACATCTCCGTCGAAGTAAACGCCGCCGTACAGCCAAGGCGACCAGGTGGAATACTGCATTATATCGCTTTTCTTTGAGAATGGGCCATAGGTCTTCCCCGCATAGGGCGTATGATAAGTCCAACCGCCACGATAGGTAACAAAGGCGGCCGAGGAAACCGATGTGCTCTGCGACAGAACGGGAAGATTTTCAAGATGGGAGGAGCTCACAAAGATCGGATAAAAATCGATGCTTTCCGTCGGGAAGGACATATTATCCGTAAAATAATCCCGAATGTCATAATATTTTCCGCCGCTGTAATATGCCCACGTCAAAATGTCACTTGCCGTGTATGCAGTCGATGAAAGATCGGCATCTGTAGGCAGTGCTTCCTCCAGGGTTGAAAAGCTTCCGCTTTTTACGGCTTCTCCCTTGCCGTTGGCACCGCCGGATACGGGCACATAAAAATTGGCCGTCAGGGTAGCTTCTGTGGCACCGGCAGGCAACGAAAGCACAGGCAAGGCAAGAAGCAGCATAGCCATTGCCAGCCAGAGTGAAAGAACACGCTTCATAATAAACTCCCTTTCCACATGACATGCACCTATTAATCGTCATATTTTATCATTTTTTGTTTCTTCTTGTCAACCGTTTGCATAAAAGTTCACACAGCGTCGGGGCATACTACCAAACAAGCGAGAGAAGCTCTTCCTCTTTTTGCACCTCCTGCCTTTTACAGAAAAAGGCTTGCAAAATCAAAAAAATTATGGCATAATAAAAACGGACCGTATATATCCGCATACCTGCCGTGCAAAAGGAGGTGCCGCATGAGCGACGAGAGCGAATACGAAAAGGAACCCCTGCGAAATCGCCTGCTGGTAGCCGGTATGCAGGAGATCGCAACACACGGGGTGGCTGATTTTTCTCTGCGGCGCGTGAGCGCGGCCTGTCATATTTCCTGTGCCGCCCCCTACAAGCATTTCAAAAACAAGGATGAATTTATTCTCGAGATCATCCGCTATATCCGTCGCCAATGGGCTCTTCTGCGGGATGATCTTCTCCGCTTGTTTGCGGAGGACACAGAGCGCCAGCTGATCGAGGTCGCGCTCGCGTATATCCGCTTCTTTGCGAGCAACCCCCACTACCGCACCGTACTGGTGGCGGCGGGTGAGGATGACGCACACGCCGATCTGTCTGTTCCCTTTTTGCGCTATGCCGCCGCGCGCGGCTACACCGCGGAGGAGCAACGCATACGCTTTTACGCACTCCGTTCGCTGCTCTATGGTATGACCGCGATGCTGGAGAACGGTGAGCTTTCCGGCACGGCAGAGGATTATGCCATGATCCGTATGGCACTGGAACGCATTTTGAATTAACAATAACAAAACAAAGCACCCCGTGTGCCGTTTTCACGACACACGGGGTGCTTTATTTTGTTATACGGCCGCAGGAAGATCCATGATTTCCAAGAGAGCGACCGTCATGTCGTCACGGCGGTCTGTATGGCGGCGTGCCCCCTCCATGATCCGCGCTGCCATGGCGGTGCTGTCGCCCTCCCACTCGCTGCTCAGCATCTCGCATAGCCACACGGCATCCTCCTCGGTTTGGCTGATCCCGTCCGAGAGCATGACGATGACATCTCCTGCCTGCACATCAAAGCGGATGCGCTCTGCGTCCAACGCCCCGAGAATGCCCATCGGCACCGTGCCGGCACGGATACGGAACAGGCTGTCGCCGCGCCGCACGTAGGAGGCCGCTGCACCGCTTTTGACAAAGCAGGCGCTCCCGTGCAGCAGGTCGATCTCAAGAAGATCCACCGTTGCGGAGCATTCTCCCTCCCGCTCGCAAAGCAGGGTGTTGAGTGCCTTGAGGGCGGTGGATTTTTCCGTACCTGCGGCGAGTGTTTTTTCAAGAAACGTGCCGCAAATACCTGCCGTAATGGCGGCCTCCTTGCCGCTCCCCATGCCGTCCGACAGGAGCGCGTAATAATAATCTCCCTCTCCCTCAAAGGTGGTAAAGGCATCTCCGCTGACATCACGGCCGCAGGCGGCAAAGGCACGGGCGGTGCGTACCGCAAAGCGGCGCGTGCTGTCCATCCGCAAGCGCACCTCTCCCTCTCGCTTTTCCACGATCGGCTCCCCAAGACGCACATGGCACACCTCCTCAAGGCGTCCGCGCAGACGCTCTTGGCTGACGCGCTCGGGATCCCAGCTCACGCCGCCCGCCACCAGCCGCCACATGAAGCGCATCGGCACCAGCAGCAGGTAGCCGATCAGGCACAGCAGCGTGATCCCGATGCCGAAAGACACCGCCAATTCCCAAGGTATGCGCATAAAACCACCCCCGATACAGCGTATTCGGGGGTGGTTTGTCGCATGCGTTCAGAGAATCAGCATCGCGTCGCCGAAGGAGAAGAAGCGGTATTCCTCTTCGACGGCGAGGCGGTAGGCG